>JBIIYC010000020.1:0-24982 GCA_044347025.1 Bdellovibrionota bacterium | reverse complement strand
CGATAGCGTACGCACTGACATACCCAGAGGGGCGACTGAGCCGGGTTATGAAGCCCCTGGACTTTGCTCGACTCAAAGAGCTGACGTTTCTTCCGGTGGACCACGAGAAGTTCCCGAGCATCCAGCGCGCTCTTGAGTGTTTACGGGGTGCTAGGGGGGCTTCGGCGGTGTTTAATGCCGCAAATGAGGTTGCCGTGGCGGAATTTTTGAATGGCAGCATACCGTTTCCGTCTATCTACGAAGTCATCGATACCTGCCTAGAACGGCTCGGCGGAGAGGGCTATACGACCCTCGGAGAGTTAGAGGATTTGTGTCGTGCCACCACTGAGTGGGCTCGACAGACAGCGCGTAGTATTCGACACTGAGGCTTATGGGAATAATTACCGCAATATTGGTTCTAGGCGTCCTCGTTTTTGTACATGAGCTCGGACATTTTTTAATCGCCAAGATGTTCAACGTCGGTGTGCTTGAGTTTGCGCTCGGCTTCGGACGTCCACTGATTCAGTGGCAAGGTGGTGAGACGACATACTCGATTCGTGCGATCCCGCTCGGTGGGTTCGTGCGCATGGCAGGGGATGATCCGGTTATGGTGTACGGAGAGAGCGTCGTCGGCGCCCGAGACGAGGTTGCCGGAGCTTCTCCGATCGAGGGAACACAGGAGTCGCTCTCGAAGGAGCAGGCCGCAATGCTTGCAGACGAGAACCGTTGGTTTCTCAAGAAGTCGTATCTGCCTCGGTGCGCGATTGTGGCAGCAGGGCCTGCGTTCAACTTCCTCTTTGCGTTTGTACTCGCTTTTGGAAGCCTCTGGTTTGTTGGCATTCCGCAGGTGGTTGATGGTCCAGTGACTATCGGTGGAATCATGGACGAATCTCCGGCCCAAAAGTCGGGATTGAAGGCGGGCGACAAGATCTCCTCCGTTGATGGAAAACCGATTCAATCTTTCCAGGATCTGTTGGAGATGGTCCAGGGCTCTCAAGGAAAGCCACTTGTGTTTGCGCTTGAGCGTCCACAGGCAGACTCTGGGTCCGCGAAGGATGCTGCGGCTGCGGTTGAAGCGCTTACCATAACCGTACAGCCGAGCCTGGATACCGCGTCAGAGTTGGATGTTGTTGAGGGGCGCCCCACCCAGCAGACCTACCGAATCGGTATCACTCGGGCACTCAAAAATTTCACCTATGAGCCTGCTTCGATCTCGCAGGCAGCTACTGGAGCGTGGCTGCAGGTATCCGGACTCTCGATGCAGGTGCTGAGGTCGCTTAAAGGTCTCGTGACCGGCCAGATCTCTGCTCGTAAGAGTATCGGTGGTCCGATAGAGATTATTAAGCAGACAGCAAACAGTGCCCAGCAGGGATCGATGGCGCTAATTGGTATTATGATATTCCTCAACATCACGTTGGCGATAATGAACCTGCTGCCTATCCCCGTGTTGGATGGTGGGCACCTCACTCTGTTCACAATTGAGCAGCTTCGTGGTCGTCCGCTCACCATGAAATTTCAGGCAGCGGTGACCAATGTTGGACTTGTTATCCTCCTGTCGCTCATGGTGTTTGCCCTCGGGAATGACCTCGTTCGCGCCCTACTGTAAATCAACGGAGGCGTTGTGATGAAAGCTCCGATCTTGGCGATAGACACAGGTGGGTCGTTCTGTAGCGTTGCGCTACGGGGGGCCGATGGCGTGGTGCACGACCACGTATCGGGTGGAGCAGGGGATCACTTCGAGCAGTTGCCGAACCTGGTTCGTGCGGTGTGTGAGGATGCTCGTATCAGCCTTTCGGAGCTTCGTGAGATTAGAGTTGGTGCAGGTCCGGGATCGTTTACTGGACTGCGGATTGGTATGAGCTATGCAAAGGGGGTAGCGATGGCAGTGCAGGCCCCGCTTGTCGCCGTTTCCTCGTTCTATGGCGTGGCAGTTGCAGCGATATCTCGGACCGGGTGTCCTGAGCGAATCCTGGTGGTGTCCGATGCACGCCGAGACGAGGTGTTCCTGGGCCAGTTCGAGATGCAGCAGGGGCGTGTTGTAGGGATCGGTGCCGAATCGATCGAGACGGTCCCCAGGCTCCGCGAGCTGGTGGCGCAAAACCCAGGTTGTCTCGTCCTAAGCCCCCTAAAGGGGTTCGCAGTGGATGGTATCTCGGTTGTCGAGGAGCCTCGCAGTGCGGCCGGGATCGTGGCGGCGGCAGCCCCTGAGGCGAGCTTTTCGGTGCAGGGAGTCGCTCTTTCGGAGCCTAACTACCTGCGGGGGGTATCTGCCAAGACTATTGAGGAGCGAAGAGGGGGTTGACTCTTTTCCAAACCCCGGTTATGACTGCGCGGTAACTGTTCAGTTGCATGGCTGTTCCTAGCTGGTCATAACGGTCCAGTTAGAGATGGAAGCCTGGTCGGGGATGCGCGTCTGGAAAAGGCGTAGCGAGTAAAGATAACCCGGTCCCCCTCGTTAATCACACCTTTCGAATTTTTTCTCCACTGAAGAGCGGAGTTCAATCGGGAAGTCTCATTACCATACCATTTTCAACGTCTACGTCGTGCAGTGTTAAAGGGTGTTACGACCATGAATCTAAATGAATTAAAACAACTCAAGACCGATGAGCTGATGAAGGTTGCTGCGGAGTTCAACATTGAGACCGCCAACTCGATGCGTCGTCAGGAGCTCATCTTCAGCATCCTCGCTGCGCAATCAGAATCTAACGGAAGCATCTATGCAGGCGGTGTGCTTGAGTGTCTGCCGGATGGATTTGGTTTCCTACGCTCTCCGGATTACAACTACATCCCTGGGCCCGATGATGTGTACGTTTCGCCGGCGCAGATCCGACGCTTTGGCTTGAAGACCGGTGACATTATTGAAGGGCAGATCCGACCGCCGCGTGAGAAGGAAGGGGAGCGCTACTTCGCGCTCGTTAAGGTTACCTCGGTTAACCTTGATTCGCCTGAGGTTCTTAAGACCAAGACGCACTTTGATAATCTTACGGCGATGTATCCGAACGAGCGATTGAAGCTCGAAAGTAAGAAGGGCGGGCTCTCGACCCGCATCATGGATCTCTTCTGTCCGATCGGTAAGGGGCAGCGAGCATTGATCGTTGCGCCACCACGAACTGGTAAGACGATCCTCTTGCAGAATCTCGCAAACGCGATCACGGAGAATCACAAGGAGGTAATCCTTATCGTTCTCCTTATCGATGAGCGACCTGAGGAAGTTACTGACATGGCGCGTTCCGTTAAGGGAGAAGTGGTGAGCTCGACATTCGACGAGCCGGCACAGCGTCACGTGCAGGTTGCCGAGATGGTTATTGAGAAGGCGAAGCGTCTCGTTGAGCACAAGCGTGATGTGGTGATCCTTCTCGATTCGATTACTCGTCTCGCTCGTGCATACAATACGGTTGTTCCCCCGAGCGGAAAGATCCTCTCGGGAGGTGTTGATTCCAACGCCCTACACAAGCCGAAGCGCTTCTTCGGAGCAGCTCGTAACGTTGAAGAGGGTGGAAGCCTTACGATCATCGGAACAGCGCTCATCGAGACTGGAAGCCGCATGGACGAAGTGATCTTCGAGGAGTTCAAGGGAACCGGTAACTCTGAAATCGTGCTTGATCGAAAGTTGAGCGAGCGCCGCATCTACCCGGCGATTGACCTCAAGGCATCAGGTACTCGAAAAGAGGATCTCCTCCTTGAAGACAACGTGCTTCAGAAGGTTTGGTTGCTCCGTAAGGTTCTCAATCCGCTCAATACCGTTGAGGCTATGGAGTGGTTGTTGAGCAAGATCGACGGCACTAAGAGCAATAAGGACTTCCTTGAGATGATGAAGGGCTAACGAAGCCCCCCATCTTTGGGATCGGAACGGCAGCTTGTAAGGCTGCCGTTTTTTTTGGGGGAAAGGGGACGGTGCTCCAGTTTTGATGCGAGTAGCGGTGTTCGTTTACGTGGCCCTCCTGTGTGTCGGGGTGGCTTTGACGAGCACCCACAGACAACTCAGAGGAACACAGCTGAGGGTAATTGCCTGAAATCGCAACGAGATAGTCATTGCGTCCCTCCAGCCGGGTAGCGCATCCTATAGGGGGTCTCCTTCACGTCACAGGAAGGGGTGTGCTCTAGCAGGGTGGTACCAACACAGAGCGACTGCAGTGATGTGCAAACGTCCGTGCCGGTAACACCGGCGAGGCTTGTGCTCAAAATCACTGTAGGTTGTTGTTTTGATTCGCATCCGCGAATCGATAGCGTTTCCCAAGAGCTGGAGTTACGCTACGGACTTTTGGAGAACGCTATAACCGCGACGGCTTCCAGATCGTATGGCTTCTGACAACCAATCAATCAAAATCCTCGCTGTAGACGATAATCATGAGGGTCTCTTTGCGCTCGAGCAGCTACTCCTCGCGCGAGGATTCTCGGTCGTTACCGCTTCATCGGGAACCGAGACGCTTGAGAAAGCTGAGTCGGAGCGCCCAGATCTGATCCTGCTTGATGTGGTGATGCCCGAGCCGAACGGGTATGAGGTCGCTAAACGATTGAAGGCTCATCCGGAGCTTCGATATACGCCGGTGGTATTACTGACCGGAAAAGATGAGCTTAAAGACGTTCTGCACGGGTTTGAGCAGGGCGCGGATGATTACATCTGTAAGCCGTACCAATCGGCGGAGCTTGTTGCTCGAGTGCACGCAGCGCTTCGTGTTCGCAAGCTCTACACCGAGCTGCGCGATGTGAAGGTAGCAAACCGGCATCTACAGGCGCGACTTAAAGAGGAGTTCGCCTTCAGTACGATTATTGGCAAAAGCCCGGCGATGAGCGCTCTCTATCAAGTCATGACTAAAGTCATCGATAGCGATGTGCCGGTGCTTGTCACAGGCGAGTCGGGAACTGGGAAGGAGATGGTAGCGACTGCGCTGCACTCCAACGGCCCGAGAAAGGACAAGGCGTTCGTTGTTCAGAACTGCTCGGCATTTAACGAGAACCTGCTCGAGTCGGAGCTCTTTGGGCACGTCAAGGGCGCTTTCACCGGAGCTGTGCGAGATAAGCAGGGGCTTTTCGAGGTCGCTGATGGCGGTACTTTTTTCTTAGACGAATTGGGTGAGATGAGCCCGGCCCTTCAGGTTAAATTGTTGCGCGTTCTTCAAGACGGCACGTTTTTACCGGTGGGTGGAACGAAACAGAAGAAGGTCGATGTGCGAATCATCGCGGCGACAAACCGCAATCTCGAAGAGATGGTCGAAAAGGGGACATTCCGGCAAGATCTCTACTACCGACTCAATGTGGTCAATCTTCGACTCCCGCCACTCCGAGAGCGGGTCGGGGATGTGCCGCTCTTGGTGCAGTTCTTTGTTTCAAAGATAGCCGGAAAATCCAATCAGACTCCGAAGATGATCTCGCCTGATGCAATGGCCGCTCTCGAAGTATATGGATGGCCCGGAAATATTCGACAGCTCGAGAATGAGATTCAGCGCGCCTACGTTATGAGCGGGAAGGATCCAGAGATTACTCTCGCGCACCTCTCTCCTGCGGTTGTCGAGCATACGTCGAGTGCGATGCGATCCGGGGTTTCTGTTGACGGAGCAGGGCGACCTCTCAAAGAGATTCTCGACGGTGTCGAGCGCGAGATGATCAAGCAAGCGCTTATTCGATGTGAGGGGAACAAGAGTGAAGCTGCACGCCAGCTTGGAATCTCCCGCTCAAATTTGATCGCCAAGGCACAAGAATACGGAGTGGAGTAAGGATATGCGCGCAGTGCTTCTTTCGCGGGATTTGCTTTTTATCACGAAGATCAAGGAGGTCGCTGCTGCCCAGCAATGCGAACTTGTCACAGTAAAATCGGAAGCCGCCCTGCATGAGGCGATCCTCGCTGTGCCAGACCGCGGCGTGGTACTGGTTGATCTCGAAAAAACTCCGGTGCCACTTGAGGTGGTCGCGAAAACACTTTCGTCCTCGCAACAGAGCGGGTGGCGGTGTGTGTGCTTCTTCTCGCACGTGCATCACGACACAGGCGAGAGTGCTCGCGCGCTTGGCTTAGGAGAGGTGATGCCGCGCTCTAAGTTTGTTCAGCAGTTGCCACATCTTTTGTCTTCCCTGTGAGGCTATATCACGATAGAGAATGACGAGCTCGCCGCGCAAGGATCGGGAACAAAGGTTATCAGCATGAAACACTATATCTCTCCAACTACCCTGACTGGTGCTGCCGCGGTGGTTGTTGCTTGTGTGGTAGGGACCATTCTCGACCAGAGAAGTGAGGCGAAACACTCCCCTTCGGATCGGGTTATGGCGAAGCAGGAGCTCTTTGTTGAGTCCACGCCGGAGCGCGAAGCTCAGGCTCGAATTGAAAAACTCTCTGGTGTAAAGGGCGCTCCATTGCTCTCGCTGGAGGAGTGGGAGCCGGTCACTCCAACCAAAGTTGATGGTATCGATGTAAGCAACCTCTTTGCCGGGGAGTTCTCCTACAAGAAGAGCCTTACAAAAGACTTCCAGTTCTCAAAGCTGGTGTTGGACGCCTCGTTTGCCAGACCGGGCACCTTCTTTGACCTCGGTCTGCCGGCTGCTGGGAACGGGTCGGTTATTATCAGACTTTCCCGGGACGGGATCGCGACATTTACCCGCTCAGAGAGTGGCGTCACAGAGCCTCTTGAGGTGTCAAAGAAGGTAGGATCGACGGGGTGTGGCCGGGTTGAGGTTCTACGCACCCCATTTGGCCAATCCGTTGTTTGTGAGGGTATAACGATCGCGGAAATAAAAGCTCCGAATGAGCGTCAGGGAAGGGTCTTTGTGGCATCTAACCTTACGGCAGGAGAAGTTAAAGAGTTGTCGATTTCGGGATGAGAAGGATGTACCGAAGCGGGCTGTTGCAGATTCTTGTTGTTGCAGTGGCTTGGTTTCTTTGCGCAGGGACTACATGACACAAATCCTAGCTCTTCCCGACCTCTCAATCGGATTGCCACTGGCGGTACTCTTTGGCTCTCTGATCGTTAGTCGCGTTCTTAGAGTCTCGACAATCGGCACCTTGGTGGCAGCCTCAGCACCACTTGCTCTCCCGTTCCTTGATCTCCCCTTTGCGAAAGAGTTCTCCGATGGACATCCCGAATACATTATCGGCGGTGCCTGGGCCGTTCTATTGGCGTTATCGATCGGGTGGGTTCTGGTTCGACCGATCGTATCGGGCGCCGTTGCAAGTTTCGGTGTGGTTCGCTTGGCCTATCTCTGTGTGCTCGCCACGGCCATCCTTGTTGTTTCGTTGTTGTTTATTGATCCGAAGGTGCTCTCAACGCACGCCCCCGGCTGGCGAGGGTCTGCCGGATTGGTTCTGTTGAGCGCCTCTCTGTTGAGTATGTCCTTCGCACTCGCGCGTGTACTCAGAGCCGCGATGCTTCTCGTGGTCTGGAGTTTTGTGTCGGTGGTATTGGCAAGTGAGCTCTTTCTGCACAAGCTTCCCCAGGAGATCGTGCGAGATGACCTAAAGCGTATTGAGTCCCTGATTCCTTCAGGAACTTTGCAGAAGGCGATCGAGCAGCTCGATGTGCGGGCCCCGAGAGATGAGTCGGGAATCCGTGCTTTCATTCTGGGTGGCTCAAGCGCCACAGGGCTTCCGTTTGCGGAGGAGAAAGCCCTCTCATCAAAGGTTCGGGATCTCTTTGAGAAGGCGGGGCTCAAGGCTACCGTACACGATGCCTCGGTTCCCGGAGCCTCGGTGTACGACATCGGACGTATCGCCCGCGAGAAGATCGAAGCGCAGCATCCCGACGTGGTGTTCGTGGTAGGGTGGGAGAGTGATAAGGAGCGTGGAGTTAATTCCCTGGGATTGCCTGGACTCTCCGAGTCTGAGGCCCAGGCGCTGCAGACCTCCCAGCGCGAGGGAGGTGGTGCCAACGCTGTAGTCGAGGTCGCCCGTGCGGCTGTGACCTCCAGTGCGATCTATCGGTATGTCATGAGCCAGGTGCGTGGGGAGGAGGTGGAGCTCCAGAAGCCGCGCGTCTCACCGCAGGAGTATCGGGAGCAGCTGGCTCAGACGGTCAAGTCCCTCCAGAGCTCGGGTGCCACGGTTGTGCTCATTTCTGAACCAGTGGTAGGGCCGGAGGACCAGCCGTATCGCGAGGCCATGGTGGAGACAGCGGTTTCGGAGAAGGCGCTTTTCGTCCCATCCGACACGCTTATGACCCAGGCCAATGACCCTCTCGTGTTTGGCCGAGGCTCACTCCTCTCAGACCGCGGATACGAGGTTCTGGCGAAAGGGGCAGTGGATCTCGTCTCGATTTCCTCGCCCGCAATCGAACGATCCTCCGTCCACTCCGAGGGTGGGCAGGGGGCGTAGGGAGCTTCCTTTTGTCGCTATGAAAAGGTCTGGCGTTTCAGAGTCTCCCCCTGATAAAACACCATTCATGAGATCGGATCGTTTCTCTTCAGCGGAACGAGGAAGAGGGGTGCTCAAGCTCCTGCTCGTTCTGGTGGGGGCCATCCTGGTCGGAGTTGCGGGATTCAAGGGCATCGAGGTGGTGTACCGCTTCTATGACCTGAAGAACTTCATCTCGTACGCATTACGAACCGCCGATATTGAGCCTGATTCAGAGATCCGAAAAAAGGTCGCGGCGCGGGCAAAGAGATCTGGAGTTCAGTGTGTCGAACAGGATATCGTAATCGAACGGGCGGAGGGGCGTATTACCCTTGAGATGCCCTATCAGCACGATGTTGATCTCTCGATTTTTGGACGTCCTCGGAGGCTCTGTACCCTAGAGCTTCGGGAGGTTGTGGCGCGGCGTATAGCCGAGCCTAGTAAGAGGTAAAGTATGAATTCAAAGTATAAGCCAGTGCCCCGCGAGTGGGAGCAGGTGATGGACGAAGACACGATTGCTCGCGCTATCTCGCGTATGAGCTTTGAGATCGTTGAGAAGGATCGCGATCTAAGTAATCTGGCGATCGTTGGTATCCGCACGGGCGGAGAGTATCTCGGCAAGAGGCTTCAGGAAGAGATTCAGAAGATCGAGAAGGTTGAGATAGCGTATGGCGTTATCGACATCACCTTGTACCGCGATGACCTTTCAAGCTCCCAATCCCAGCCAACGCTACGGGGAACGGACCTGCCGTTTCGAATCGCGGGATCTCGTATCATCCTCGTGGACGATGTGCTCTTTACGGGCCGAACAATCCGTTCTGCCCTGGATGCGATCATCGATTTTGGACGGCCTCGCAGCGTAGAGCTAGCGGTGCTTCTTGATCGGGGATATCGGGAGCTTCCGATACAGGCGGATTACGTTGGCAAAGTTGTCCCGTGCAAACGCTCGCAGCTTGTTCGCGTGCGGTTGAGCGAGATGGGGTACAAAGACGGTGCCTATCTGATTAACCGCGAAGAGCGGTAGCGTCCGTAGTGGGTAGTCATAGGCGGCGCAAAGCCCCAACCCTCCGTGATAACGTGTACATCCCGTGAACGTGCTTGTGCACGTGCCCGTAAACGTCCCCGAACTAGCAACGCTCCAAACCACCCTGCTAGCTACGCACTAGGCTCCGAAAAGCTTGACCTTTATGAGTCCGTCATGACCACTGCTTGGGGTGGGCTTGACCGACTTCCCAGGGGGAGCGGCGAACGTGAGGCCCAGCGTATCGGGGCGGTGCCATGCTCTCCACATCGTGCCTCCAGAGCACGTGATTTTTGACTCCGGTACGTTCACGTCTTTTCGCGTCCACTAGATACGTGGATACGCCATTTTTATGTCCTAGGCTCTTGTAAAGTTCTCTCCGGTAGGGTTAACTGATCGCTCGATGGTCGACCACTTGTTGGGAATAGAAGGGCTTTCGAAGAAAGAGATTTATCGGTATCTCGACACCGCTCATTCATTCGTTGAAGTTTCTGAACGGGATATTAAGAAGGTTCCCACCCTTCGTGGTAAAACGATCGTCCACGTCTTTTTTGAACCAAGCACCCGCACACTTGCAAGCTTTGATATCGCCGGAAAACGCCTCTCCGCGGACACGATTAATGTCTCTGCGAGCTCGAGTTCGGTAAAGAAGGGAGAGACCCTTCTCGATACTGTTCGGACTCTTGAGTCGATGAATCCGGACGTGCTTGTTATTCGTCACTCTGAGAGCGGAGCTGCTCAGTTCGCGGCGAAGCATCTCACACGATCCTCGGTAGTCAATGCAGGTGATGGTGCGCACGAGCATCCTACCCAGGCGCTCCTTGATCTCTTAACGCTTCGACAACATTTTGCGACTCAGGGTAGGGGCCTTGAAGGTCTCCGCATCGGCTTTGTTGGCGATGTCCGCCATTCTCGAGTCGCTCGGAGTAACATTTGGGCGCACCTGGCACTGGGCAATGAGGTGCGGCTGATCGGGCCGTCAACGTTGGTGCCCTCCGATTTCCGAGACGTGTTCGGTAGCCCATCGCTATCGGTTGTGCATGACCTCCGCGAAGGCCTTGAGGGGTTGGATGTGGTGGTGTGTCTGCGTATGCAGCTTGAGCGTCAAAGCGAGCACTTCGTGCCGAATCTCGACGAGTACAGCAAGGAGTTCTGTGTCTCGGAGCGCCTCTTGCGAGAGCACGCGCCGCAGAGTGTTGTGCTCCATCCGGGCCCGATGAATCGTGGAACTGAAATTACGGGAGAGGTCGCCGATGGCCCTCGGTCGCTCATCCGACGACAAGTTAACAACGGCGTGGCTGTTCGCATGGCGGTGCTGTATTTGTTGGCCCGGACAGTGGAAAGCCATGAGGAAGGAGGAGTGAAGTGAGCGCATCGAAGCCGGTAGTTATCCACGGTGGTCACGTAATCGATGCGGCATCGGATCGCGATGGTGAATTCGATCTTCTCATACAAGACGGCAAGGTAGCAGCGATCGAGAAGCCCGGAGTCCTTGGAGCAAACGCTGAGGCAGATCGCATCGACGCTACCGGACAATGGATCATTCCTGGGTGTGTAGACCTTCACGTGCACCTTCGTGAGCCGGGTGAAGAGTGGAAGGAAACGATTCAAACGGGCGCTGAGGCTGCGGTGCTCGGTGGATACACCGCGATCTGTTGTATGCCGAATACCAAACCGGCTAATGACTCCGCCGAGGTGACACGGTTTATTCTAGAGAAAGCCAAGGCCGCTGATGCCGCTCGAGTGCTTCCTATCGGAGCAATTTCGATGGGACGCAAAGGCGAACAGCTCGCGCCGTATTCCGAATTAGCAAAAGCGGGTTGTGTGGCGTTTTCCGATGATGGTGACCCGGTGGTCGATGCTGGGTTGATGCGTCGAGCCCTTGAGTGGTGCTTAATGTTGGGCCTTCCGCTGGCGTGTCACGAAGAGGATCGCAACTTAAGCTGCGGCGGATGTATGAATGAGTCTCCGCTCTCACTCAAGCTAGGACTCAAAGGTTTCCCCGGAGTTGCTGAGGATGTGATGATCGCGCGGGACATTGAGTTGGCGCGTTTCACGAAGGGCAAAGTGCATATCTGCCACGTATCGACTGCGCGGGGCGTTGAGTTGATTCGACGCGCGAAGAACGATGGAATCAACGTAACCTGCGAGGTGGCCCCGCACCATCTTGTGCTCGATGAGCAGTGTGTGTGCTCGTACGATACACATTACAAGATGATGCCTCCCCTCAAGAACCACGAGGATATTGAGGGGCTCTTTGCTGGACTTGCCGATGGCACGATCGATGCGATTGCAAGTGATCATGCGCCGCACGACCGCGACAGTAAACTTGTAGAGTTTTCGCGGGCAACAGTTGGCATTCTCGGTCTTCAAACGAGCCTGCCGCTGTTGGTAGAGATGTGTCTCGCTGGGTCGATGTCCAGGACTCGCATGGTGGATCTCCTCTGTGCCGGCCCCGCTCGTTCGTTTGGTCTCCCGTACGGAACGCTCAAGGTCGGACGTGATGCTGATGTTGTGGTGCTTGACCCGAAGCGTCAGTGGTATTTCTCTGAAGAGAGTGTTCGCTCCAAATCGAAAAACAGCCCGTTCTTCGGACGCCAGCTGACCGGTGCCACATCGCACGTGTTTGTCGGTGGCAGACAGGTCGTAGCTGCGGGCGAATTGGTATCTGGTAGGTAGAGTCATGGCAGGAAAGAAGATTGTTCCAGCGGTTCACGAGGCACGGGGAGAGCCGGGCTACATCGCACTCGCGGATGGCACCGTATTCAAGGGCGCCTGTTTCGGAGCGTTGCGCGGTGAGTCGAATCCGGTTGAGGGCGAGGCTGTTTTTAACACCTCGATGTATGGCTACCAGGAGATTTTGACCGACCCGAGCTATGCCGGGCAGATTATGTGCTTCACCTATCCGCATATCGGAAACGTGGGGTGCAACGAGGAAGATGTTGAGTCGTCGCGGATCTTCACAGAGGGGATCGTTGTGCGAAGTGCGCACAAGGTTCCGTCGAACTTCCGAGCGACAACAACGCTCCCGGAGTACCTCGCGAAGAGTAACGTGATGGGTATTGAGGGTATCGATACTCGCTCCTTGGTGACCTTACTCAGAGATAAAGGGTCGCAGATGGCGGTGATGGCTGGAGGTGAGGGAGTGAGCACCGATGCCTTGATCGATAGAGCTCGGTCGCTCGGCTCGATGGAGGGTAAGGATTACGTTCAGCAGGTAGCGTGCAAGGAAACGTATACATGGGACTACCTCCCATGGAGTTACGCGCATGGCAATTCGAAACGACTTTCGCAGGAGCAGTTGGTGTCACGACCGCATGTCGTCGCGATCGACTGCGGTGTTAAGACCAATATTTTAAGGCTTCTCGTTGATGTTGGATTCCGAGTGACCGTAGTGCCAGCGGGCACAACATCGGAAGCTATCATGGCGTTACGACCAGATGGGCTCTTTCTCTCAAATGGCCCGGGTGATCCTGCGACTCTCGGGTACGTTGTGAAGCCGGTTCAGGAGCTGCTCGGCTCCATTCCGATGTTCGGTATCTGTCTCGGACATCAGATCCTCGGGCAAGCCCTTGGAGGGAAGACCTACAAGCTGAAGTTTGGTCACCGAGGGGGCAATCATCCGGTTCGAGATGAAACGACCGGCAAGGTCGAGATCACGGTTCAGAATCACGGATTTGCGGTCGATCGCGAGTCGCTTGAAAAACGAGTGTTCGTGTCGCACCTCAACCTAAACGACATGACGGTCGAGGGCTTGGAAGCCCGAGATGCGCGAGCGTTCTCCGTACAGTATCACCCTGAGGCTTCGCCCGGTCCGCACGATTCTCGATACCTGTTTGAGCGGTTTCACCGGCTGGTAGTCGGAGCTGCGTGAGAAGGTAAAACGATATGCCAAAGAGAAATGATATCAAATCAATCCTGTTGATCGGCTCGGGGCCGATCGTTATCGGCCAAGCGTGTGAGTTTGATTACTCGGGAACGCAGGCGATTAAGGCGCTCAAGCAGGAGGGGTACAAGGTAATCCTTGTGAACTCAAATCCTGCAACGATTATGACTGATCCCGAGTTCGCGGATCGGACGTACATTGAGCCGATTACGGCTGACTTCGTGGAAGAGATTATCAGAATCGAACGACCGGATGCGGTGCTTCCGACGATGGGTGGGCAAACAGCGCTCAATACGGCTCTGGAATTGGCTGAGCGTGGTGTGTTCGAAAAGTATGGTTGTGAATTGATCGGTGCCAAGGTCGATGCGATCAAGACGGCGGAGGATCGGGAGCTATTTCGTCAAGCGATGGATGAGATCGGCCTTGAATCGGCTCGCTCGCGAATCGTCACCTCATTGAAGGATGCCGACGAGGCCGCAAAGCATCTCGGCTATCCGATGGTGCTCCGTCCATCGCGAACCTTGGGAGGCACGGGCGGTGGTATCGTATACTCGCCCGATGAGTTGCACCGAAAGGTATCGATTGCGCTGGCAGCGAGCCCGAACCACGAAGTCTTGATTGAGGAGTCTCTGCTCGGTTGGAAAGAGATCGAGCTTGAGGTGATGCGCGATCTCAAAGATAACGTGGTAATTATCTGCGGAATCGAGAACTTCGACCCGATGGGTGTACACACTGGCGACTCGATAACGGTTGCTCCGATTCAGACCCTCACTGACAAGGAGTACCAGTTGCTCCGCGACGCGGCGATTAAAGTCATTCGGCGAATCGGTGTTGATACCGGCGGATCGAATGTGCAGTTCGCACTCAACCCGGCAGACGGCCGCATCATCGTAATCGAGATGAATCCACGAGTGTCACGTAGCTCGGCGCTCGCCTCGAAAGCGACCGGATTTCCGATCGCCAAGATCGCAGCGAAGCTCGCGGTTGGATACACCCTCGATGAGATCCGCAACGATATTACCAAAGAGACCCCCGCATGTTTTGAGCCGTCGATTGATTATGTCGTGGTAAAGATCCCACGCTTCAACTTCGAGAAGTTTCCGATGGCGGAGACGATGCTCGGAACGCAGATGAAGTCGGTAGGCGAGGTGTTGTCGTTCGGTCGTACCTTTCCAGAGGCTCTGCAGAAAGCGATCGCCTCCATGGAGATGGGTTCCTTTGGTTTTGACGGCGCGGCGCTCGCAAAAGATCTCGGGAGAGGCGAACTGCTTGAACAGTGTGCGATACCGTCGGCCAAGCGGCTATGGCTCGTTGGTGAAGCGTTGCGCGCGGGGTTCTCGGTGCGAGATCTCTTTCAATCAACGAAGATCGACCCGTGGTTTCTCGGGCAGATTAAGGAGCTCATCGATCAAGAAGAGGAGCTTCGCGGACGGAAGTTTTCGGAACTGTCTGCTGAGGAGCTTCTGGAGCTTAAACGCCAGGGATTTACAGACCGTCGTATCGCCGCATTAACGAATTCGCGCGAGATCGAGGTGCGGACGCGCCGTAAGCAGTTTGGTATCAAGCCATCCTTTAAGTCGGTAGATACCTGCGCCGCAGAGTTCCAAGCGTTCACACCGTATCTCTATTCCACCTACGATGGCGCCTCGGAGGCAGCACCTACCGACCGCAAAAAGATAATTATTCTGGGTGCGGGGCCGAATCGAATCGGGCAGGGGATCGAGTTCGATTACTGCTGTGTGCACGCGTCGATGGCACTGAGGGCGGATGGCTACGAAACCATCATGATTAACTGTAATCCGGAGACGGTCTCGACTGATTATGACACGAGCGACAGGCTCTATTTCGAGCCACTGACAGTTGAGTCAGTCATGGCGATTGTAGAGCGGGAGAAACCGTTTGGTGTCATCGTCCAGTTCGGTGGACAAACACCACTCAGGATATCAGGTGAGCTGGCTGCGCTCGGTGTTCCCGTAATCGGGACCTCGGTTGAATCGATCGATGTGGCGGAGGATCGTGAACGGTTCTCGGCGTTGGTTGCAAAGCTTGGCTTGAAGCAGCCACCGTATGCGACGGCGCGTTCGGTTGATGAGGCTGTCGCCGCTTCGAGGAAGATAGGCTTTCCGCTCATGATTCGCCCCTCGTTCGTATTGGGCGGGCGCGCAATGCGGGTCATGTATACGGAAGAGGAAGTCATTCAGTACATGCACGAAGGTGTTGAGGTCTCTCATGACCGTCCTGTGCTCCTCGATCGCTTTCTCGATGGAGCGATTGAGGTTGATGTAGACACGGTAAGCGATGGCTCTGAGGTATGTATTGCGGGTGTGATGGAGCATATCGAGCCCGCAGGAATTCACTCCGGTGATAGTTCGTGTTGCCTGCCACCACAGACTCTGCCGTCAAAGACCGTGGACGAGTTGAGGCGACAGGCCCAGGTTCTCGCGCGAGAGCTGGGAGTAGTCGGACTCATGAATATCCAGTTTGCCGTGCCGAAGTCGGGAGAGGTGTACATCCTAGAGGTGAATCCTCGAGCGTCACGAACGGTGCCATTTGTCAGTAAGGCCACAGGGGTTCCGTGGGCCAAGGTCGCCAGTCGAGTCATGGCTGGTAAGAAGATAGCAGAGATAGGGGTTACAGAGGTTGACCCCAAAGGCTATGTATCAGTGAAGGCCTGTGTGTTCCCATTCTCTAAGTTTCCAGGGGTCGATACGATCTTGGGGCCGGAGATGAAGTCGACGGGCGAGGTGATGGGTATTCATGAGAACTTTGCCGGCGCATTTGCGAAGAGTCAGTTCGCGGCGAGTATCTCACTACCGCAGAGTGGAACTATCTTCTTGAGCGTCAAAGACCACGACAAGGAGGAGTTGCCACTACTGGTCAAGCGTTTGCAGAAGCTTGGGTTCTCACTTATGGCGACGAAAGGAACCGCCGAGTTCCTCTCTAGTTTGGGAGTAGCCGTTACGGTCGTGAACAAGGTTCGTGAAGGTTCCCCGCATATCGTTGATAGCCTCGGTGCTGGCGAGATAGCGCTGGTGATAAACACTCCCGAGGGGTGGCAGCCAGTGATGGACTCGAAGTCGATCCGTCTCGTTGCGAACGAATTGCGGGTGCCGACCTATACTACCATCGCAGCTGCTCGTGCGGTGTCTGAAGCTTTGGAGCTCGTGCAAAACGGCACGTACCTCTCAGTCAAAGCTCTTCAGGATTACACTGGGGTGCAGTAGAGAGTTGGTGACAATCATTGCCTCTGATCCTCGTTAGGATGGCTTCCAGTTAATGAACGCGGAGGCGCGGAAGTCGCGGCATGAGGCGGCACAGCGTACACACAATTGCAAAGCTACATTCGCGTTCTCCGCGCTTTCCGCGCCTCCGCGATACCTAACTAAAACACTCGGATATCAAAGAAGGCTGGTCCTCAACGAGGAGCGACTGTCGCATAGCGTAGCGTTTTGGTTTAGTAACGCGGAGGCGCGGAAGACGCGGAGGTCGCGGCATGGGGCGGCGCAGCGTACACACAATTGCAAAGCTACATCTGCGTTCTCCGCGTTTTCCGCGCCTCCGCGTTCCATAACCAGAATATTCGGATACGGCAGACCCTTCTCATCAGCCGCTACTACCTTCCGCCTACCGGGGGGAGACGCTACGCCAAGGCTGCTTGGTCTATGTGTTTGATATTATGGCATATTTAGTGGCTCTCAGGGGCTCGGCTCCCTAGCGTTGCCTAAGATACGCTGAGTTCTCAGCCGTTTACAGGGGGCGGAGCGTTTGGTACTCTATTGCGACTGTCGTTTTTAATCCCCAAACCGGGTCGTAAGAACACAAAAAGCACGGAGGCCCACACCACCACGTTCTCATGAACCGTGGGCACGCCGGGTTTAAGGGAATGTATTCTAGGAGTTTAGTATGGCTCGTATTACCGTAGAGGATTGCCTCACGCAGGAGAATAACCGCTTCGCACTCGTGCAATTAGCATCGAAGAGAACCAAGCAACTCCTTCAGGGTTCAACAGCTCAGATCGCCGATCGAAGGAATAAGGCGGTGGTTACGGCTTTGCGAGAGATCGCGGATGGTCGAGTTCGCTTTATGACACCTGAAGAGGCGCAAGCGTTCGAAGAGCAGCGTGCTCGTGAGGCTGAGGCAGCTCGCGCGGCAGAGGTGGTTGAGCGTGAGCGTAAGCCAGAGATCGGAGCAGGGCTCTTTACAAATGGTGATGAATCCCGTTCGTCGGATTTTCTTCGTGAGACGCTCATGAAGACTGGACCGATTCCCGCAGCTGATGAAAGCGACGATGAGGATGAGGAGTAGTATTCGCTGTTGGCTCGGATAAGGAATACTTTTATTGAGTGGCCACTATGTCCTTCGAGCAGATAGCCGAGGCCCTCAAAAAGTACCATCCAAGCCCAGACCTTGTAACGCTCAAAAAAGCGTACGATTTTGCAAGTAAATGTCATAGTGGGCAGGTTCGTGCCTCAGGGGAGCCGTACTTCACGCATGTTGAAGAGACGGCTCTTTTAGTTTGTAGACTTAAGCTCGATGAGCCGTCCGTTGTGGCGTCGCTTCTCCACGATACGATCGAGGACTGTGATGTTACACGAGAGGATCTGCAGCGGGAATTCGGTCCCGGCGTAGCCGATATCGTCGAAGGGGTCACTAAGCTTACGCGAATCGAGTTCGAGTCCCGCGAGGAGAAGCAGGCTGAGAACTTCAGAAAGATGTTGTTGGCTATGGCCAAGGACATCCGCGTGGTTTTAGTGAAGTTGTGCGATCGCTTGCACAACATGACCACGTTAAATTTCTTCAGTGAAGAGAAGCAGCAGCGAATCGCAACCGAGACTCAGGAGATCTACGCGCCACTCGCCAATCGACTTGGTATTCACTGGCTGAAATCGGAACTAGAAGATCTCTGTTTGTTGTATCTTCGCCCAGAGCTCTATCACCAGATCGAGGACTACCTGAAGAAGACAGCTCCTGGGCGCGACGCCTATGTTGAGCGAGTAACGCTTGAGATTCAAAAAACTCTTAATGGTGCTGGAGTCTCCGCATCAGTGAAAGGACGCGGCAAGCATCTGTATTCCATCTGGCAAAAGATGGAGCAGGATAAGCTTTCGTTTGAAGATGTGTACGACCTGATCGGGTTTCGCGTAATCGTGCCGACAGTGCGAGCGTGTTACGAGTCGCTCGGTATCGTTCATTCGACGTGGAAGCCGGTACCGGGGCGGTTTAAGGATTACATCGCGATGCCGAAGCCGAACATGTACCAGTCGTTACATACGACCTTGATCGGACCCGAGGGACAACGCATCGAGATCCAGATCCGTACCCCGGAGATGCATCGGGTTGCCGAGGAAGGTATCGCGGCACATTGGCGCTACAAGGAAGGTGGGGCTGGTCCGGCATTTGATCTGCAGTGGGTGAAGGAGTTAGTCGAGACGCAGCAGTATCTGAAGAACCCGGACGAGTTCATTCAATCGGTAAAGGGAGAGCTCTATCCTGAGGAGGTGTTCGTCTTCACGCCGAAGGGAGATCTTGTCAGGCTGCCGTTTGGTGCAACCCCGGTGGATTTCGCGTATGCCGTCCACACTGATGTTGGGCATCGCACGATCGGTGCAAAGGTAAATGGGCAGATCGTATCGCTCGATCACCGCTTAGCGAACGGCGATACCCTTGAAGTGATGACATCAAAATCGCACGTGCCCAGTAAGGACTGGCTCAAGTTCGTGCGCTCGTCGAAAGCAAAGCAGCGCATCCGTGCCTTCCTAAAGGCCGAGGAACACGCTCGTTCAATGGCCTTGGGCATGGACCTTCTTACAAAGGATCTCCGCAAGGTAAAGCTCAGTATCAAAAAGCTCGAAAAGGATGGGCGACTCGCTGCATTGGCGAGCGATATGGGCCTGAAGTCCGAGGGAGATCTCTTTGCCGGTGTTGGATACGGCAAGATAAGCACGTCGAAGGTGATCGCTAAACTTTTACCGGAGGATGCAACACCACCGGAGAAGCTTGAGGAGCAACCATCGCCGTTGCAGCGGATCTTCCACCGAGCGGCACAAGTGAGTCGCGACAAAGTTGGTGTAAAGGTATCCGGTCTCGACAATATCATGATTCGTTTTGCAAAGTGTTGCGAGCCGCTTCCGGGAGATCGCATCGTCGGCTTCATTACTCGTGGGCGTGGTGTGACCGTGCATTTTGCGAATTGTCCGCAGGTTCTCAATGCTGATCCACTGCGCCGAGTCGACGTTGACTGGGACACTGGCGCTGCCCCGCCACGACGTGTGCGTATCACCGTGCACTCCCAGGACCAGATGGGGCTCTTGGCGAGTGTTTCACAGGCGGTTACCTCACAGGGAGCCAACATTACCAGTGCTCAAATTAAGACCGAGCACGGGCGTGCCGCCATTAACTTTGAGCTGACCGTGAAAGATGCTGACCAACTCAGCAAGATAAAACGCGCGATCGAGATGGTGCCAGGTGTTATCAAGGTGGAGCGAGTGAGAACGATTTCCGGTGGCGCCGGTCGGGACGAGGGGGAGAGCGATCAGTGATGCCTCTTCGACAGTCGCTAACCCTCGTGAGCAGGTTATGGGCATCAGGAGTGACCCGTCGAATAGTCGTGCTGCTGGTGTGTGTGTCTGTCGCGTTGAGTGCACACGCGGTTCCGATCGGAACCGTTCCTAGCGGAGCTGCGTCGAGAACAGCCGAAGAGCAAAAAACGATCGATCTCTACAAGCGAGCAAACGGCGCGGTGGTCTTTATTACCACCCGATCGTATGTGGTGGATCCCTTCGCGTTCTTCGACGAGGTCAAGCCGCAAGAGGGAACGGGCACGGGGACGATCGTGGATGTGGATCGGGGGATCGTTATTACTAATCTCCATGTGATTGAGAGTGCGCTGCAGTCTCATGGCACAGTGGAGATAATGCTTTCTACGGGGCGAGTGAGTAAGGCCAGACTGGTGGGCTTCGACCCTGAGAGTGACATCGCCGTGCTGAAGATCTCCGATATCCCAAAGGGTATCGAGGGGATTCCCTACGGGGATTCTTCAATTCTCGAGGTAGGCCAACGGGTGCTCGCGATCGGTAATCCATTCGGCTTATATCGAAGCCTCACGGCTGGTATCATCTCTTCCCTCGATCGGAGCATGAAGACCCCGCGGGGCGCTGTGCTAAAAGACCTAATTCAAACAGATGCAGCTATCAACCCGGGAAATTCCGGTGGGCCGCTGCTCGATGCAGATGGTAGGCTTATCGGGATCAATACGGCGATTTTAAGTCAGTCGGGTGATTCGGCCGGAGTTGGATTCGCGGTTCCCATCAACAGTATAAAGCGCATCCTGCCGGAGCTGATCGCGACGGGAAAAATTCGTCGACCTCGAATGGGATGGCAGCTCGTGGATACGGATCAAGGGCCTATGGTGCTCCGGACGATTCGGGGTGGAGTTGCTGATGTAGGAGGAATTCGTCCGATTGAACAACTCGTGTCGAGTGATGGGCAGGTGCGGGGATATCGGCGAGATATTGATGGCGGGGATCTTATCTATCGGGTGAATGGCGAACGGGTTCGCACCCGTGATGATGTGGAGGATGCTATCCGCAAGATAGGTCGTTCTGAGCCGGTGAAGCTTACGCTGCGGACGGGCGGAATGTACGGCAAAGAGCGAGAAATTACGATAGTTCCAGCTTGGGAATAATGAAGATTAAGTTACTACCGGACACAGTTATTAATCAGATCGCGGCAGGTGAAGTCGTCGAGCGGCCAGCGTCCGTCGTGCGAGAATTGGTGGATAATGCGGTAGATGCAGGTGCTACTGACGTATTTGTGGCGCTTGAATCTGGAGGCCATAGTCGTCTCAAGGTGCGAGACAACGGCTGTGGTATGACCCGTGATGAAGCAATCTTGGCCTTTGAGCGACATGCGACCTCGAAGGTTTCGAAGATAGAGGACCTCCAACATCTCTCGACTATGGGATTTCGTGGCGAGGCGCTGGCATCGATCGCTGCTGTTTCGAAGATTAAGCTTCATACCCGAAGTCGCGAACATGATGTCGGAACCAGTGTGGTCTTTCGTGGCGGGCGTCTGGTGGATGTGCAGAGCTGTGCATGGAACGAGGGAACTGAGATTGAAGTTGAACATCTATTCTTCAACACTCCTGCGCGTCGAAAGTTCTTGAAATCTCCGCGCTCCGAGATGGCTCGCATTCGTACATGGCTCGCGCACTCAAGCTTAGCGCGGCCCGATGTCCGTTACCGGTTGGTATCGGATGGTGATGAAGTGCTCAATCTCCCCATCGTTTCAAGTATCGAGGAGCGAGCTCAAGGCGTATTTTCGTCAGACCTCATGCCGATACGGCTCGCAGAGAGCGGAATATCGGTGCAGGGTATGATCGGACATCCGGGGCAAGCGCTCTCGGATGCAACTGGTCTTGTGATCCTGGTTAACAATCGACTCGTTACCGACAAGGTTATCCTGCGTGCAGTGCGTGAGGGATACGACTCGATGTTGAAAGACCGCGAGTTTCCAACCGGCTATATTTCGGTAACGATGTCCGCTGAAGATGTTGACGTCAACGTGCACCCGCAAAAGAGCGAGGTTAGGTTCCGGCGCCCAGATCAGCTCTTTGCAGTTGTGCGCGGCGCGGTGTTAGCCGGGGTGCGTAGCATTCGACGTCCGATGTCAGTCAGTCCGACGGTCGTCTCGACTCTTCCCATCGAGACTCCGCTAGAAGTGCTTGCACAACAGGTTTTTCGTGAGACACCCTCGGTGCTGTCTGCGCCGCAGCAGCCGCAACAGGGGTTTCGATTCGAACCCCGTCCGATACCCGTCGCTCCGATGACGTTCGGACAGACGGCTGTAGCTGAAGCTTCATCAAGCTATCGGCCTTCGGTACCAGCTTCACATCGTTCGGCCCACAATGGTGACTTCCGCTTCTCTGATCTGCGCTACATTGGACAAGCTCTTGAGTGCTACCTCCTCTGCCAGCTCGGAGAAAGCTTGGTGATCGTTGATATGCACGCGGCTCACGAGCGGGTTAATTACAACAGGATTCGGAAGGCGCGTGCCGAGAGAGCGCTGCGAACCCAGAAGCTCCTTATCCCCGAGGCCATACAGCTTACTGAGGAGCAGGTTGTTGCCTTGATGGAGCAGGCCGAGGCGCTTCGCGAGCTGGCATTTGAGGTGGTACAGGTGACACCTGACACGGTCGAGGTTCATGGAATTCCGGGTGTGCTTTCCCACCTTGATTGTCGCGCGCTCCTGAAAGAGTTTGCATCCGAACCGGTTGTTGCTGGTTGGCGGGAACGACTTGAGGAGCGGATCGACCACATCGCGGCACGCGTTGCGTGTCATGCCAGTGTTCGCTCGGGAGATTCGATGTCGCGTCACGAAGCGTATGCGCTCTTTGCGCAGATGGATGAGGCAGAGCTGTCTGGGGCGTGTCCGCATGGACGGCCTGTTGTTGCCCAGTTCTCGCGCGATGCTGTTGAGAGGTGGTTTGGAAGGGACCGATAATGGGTACTCCCTTCAAGACAGTTGCGGTATGCGGTCCTACTGCATCCGGAAAGAGCGCGCTCTCCATAGTGCTCGCTCAACGATTACATGGTGAGGTGGTAAACGTCGATTCGGTGCAGGTGTACCAGGGGCTCGATATCGGGTCTGCCAAGCTGACGGAACAGGAGCGCCAGGGAGTTCCCCATCACGTGCTTGATGTCTTTTCTCCACAGCGTGGAGCGAATGTCGCAGAGTTTCGAGATCGAGCACTCGATGCCATTCGCGACATCTCGGGGCGTGGAGCCTTGCCCTTGTTGGTCGGCGGCTCCGGAATGTATTTTACAATTCTACTGCATGGGCTTGCCCCGGTGCCGAACACACCCGATGAGGTGCGAGCAGCAATCGGGATGATGTCATCAGAGGAGATGTACGCTGAGTTGTCGCTGGTTGATCCGGTCACGGCGGCTCGTCTAAACGTCAACGACAGGCAGCGCGTATCTCGGGCTCTTGAGATCGCTCGGGTATCGGGCCGCAAGCCTAGTGAGCTTTTTGCCGAACACACATTTTCCACTGTGGATGTTGTGTCCCTGATTTTGGTGCTGTGTCGGCCCCGCGATGAGTTGTATCGGAGGATCAACCAACGATCGCAGATCATGGTCGAGCAGGGGCTTGTACAAGAGACCGCTTCGATTCTGGCGGCCTATGGCCGAGTCCCTCCTCTGGAAACTATAGGATACAAGCAGGCATGCCAGCTTCTAGAAGGCGCAATCTCAGAGGAGATGTTAGCAGCGGAGATCTCGCTCCATACTCGCCGTTTTGCGAAACGTCAGATGAGTTATTGGCGTAATGAGCCGCCGAAGCGGGGATGGGTCGTGCGGCCGCGCGACGATGAGTCGGGTGAGGATGTTTCAGGGTTTGATGAGGCATCTCCTCGTGCGCAGAAGAAGATGAAAAGCTTTCGAGCTTTTCGAGTTTCCGAAGAAGAGCTGATCCAACGTGTTGCTCAACGCCTGCAAGAGCCTCTTGATCGCACCGAGGTTTGGTACGTTGCGCTGCGGGAGTAGGGCGCCGAGCCCAACACCGCCTTTTACAAGCGGTTTTCAGGCACGACGCCGGTTGATCCTCTGGTCCTCACCCACAAACCGAGCCAACAACCCCACAGAACGGCGCCCTCGGCGTATAGATGTATTGTCAGCGACACATGTGGGGTGGTTCTAGTTCGCCATTACCGAGCAATAACTCGTCGTAAACGAGCGACAGCCCCGAGAATAGCCATCCGTACCGAGCTATGTGTGCACTTTACCACGACCGGCTCCTGGCGCGATCGACAGAGTCGAATCGAGCACTCCTGGTCTACTCCGCCGCGCGGCCCGTTCGTATCTTTAAGCCAGACAGCTATCTCCGCCCCGGCTAATTTGAATCTCTTCAGCACGCGCTCAAGCTTCTCTCCAACAAATGCGGAGATCTCTTCGCGATCAACATCAGTACCCTGGATAATCACTTTCATAGTGCGCTCTCACTTTGTGTATGTATTGTCTCTGCCTGGTCTTTAGAGCCCCAAGCGTTTATTGACGTACGACAGGAACCTGCGCTCTCTGGCATCAACCTGACCATCGCTCTCAGCTACCTCGACGAGTGCCTCTTGGAAGCGTTTGCGCTGGTGGGGAAGAAATCTCTCTCGGAGAGCCGCCAGGGAGTTCTCGAACGCTAGCGTACCGATCCCTGCGGACTCACTGAGCGCCTCACGAATCAGGCGTTGAGCGTCAGTCTGCCCGAGATAGAAAGTTTTCCTGAGGATTTGCTCGATGCGCCGCATTTCAACGGCGTGAACCATGCCGTCTGCCACGGCCTGCCCGAGCAGAACTGAGGCGAACGACCGCACTACCATCGCCAGCTCTGGGCTTGGAGGTGGGGTAGAGTCTGGGATGGTGTGAGTGGCGTAACTCGTATGGTCATCAACACATACCTGCGGGGGGAAGGGTCTCATGTAAAATCTCCTCGAAGACACGTTTGAATTTGGAGTGCTAGTCAGGAGCCGAAGAGTGAGCCGCGGCTCCGAACCGCAATCCTTACCACAGACGAACCAACGCGTGATTGTATTCAGACCGTATCCGTCGTTTATGGAGCGGAACCTGTCTTCGAATAGTTGCGCTTGCATAGCACTCCGTATCGACCAGATTGATGGGTACATGCAACAAAGGTTCGTGAGGCTTCTGAGTGGGTGGGAGGATTCGCACGATAAAGGGACAATAGATTCATGTGTGAAAAAGGAAGTGTGAGGGACTAGCTAAGACTCTGATCA
>JBIIYC010000019.1:0-25067 GCA_044347025.1 Bdellovibrionota bacterium | reverse complement strand
AGCGCTCACCGCCGCACACTGTATGATGCGGATGGGGTTTGATCCTACAACAACGGTATCGGTCAGTAGTCCTGTCTATCGACTCCGGCTAGCGATGATCGGTCGGATCCTTGGACAGGATCCACGGCTGTACGCGGAGATTCAGGTGTATAACCCCTATATCCCTGCGGTATTGGAGCATTTAGGCGATTCTGCGGAGTTATTCGCCGAAGCCGTACGGAATCAAGATGTAGAGAGTTTGGTTGTCGAGATTCAAAAGGTACGGGAGGCTTTTGTCGGGTTCACCGAGCAAGCGATGCGTGATAGCACGGCGATCATCGCCAATCTTCCCAGGCCGTGAGGTGTGTCGGTGCGCTAACCGCCTTTTCTATTCACACGCGCTACGGCAGGCTGGTCTGAGGTCGAAGAAGTCGTGATGGTACGACAGAGAAATCACCGGGCTCTCCCGGAGGGCGCCACTGCCACGAGGCCATGTAGTATCCGGTGAGTGCTCGTAAGGACAGCTTCACCGTATGCTCGCCTGGGCTCAAAGTGATCGCAGCACGGCGCACGCCCGGTCGTGTAAGCCGAATAATGGGCGTTCCATCGATGGTAAGTGAGCCCTGATCGTGCACTTGCAGAAGCATGAGGTATACGCCGGGTGTCTCGATAGATATGGTTCCCTTCCAGGTAACGGTGAATGGAGGAGTCGCGCTCGTCTCATGAAAATGCCAATCCGGTAGCGCGTAGTTCTCCGAGAATTGCTCCTCGGTGTCCCGCACGGGAAGTGAGCGTTCTGTTGCCGTCAGCCCTCCCAGGGGAAGTGAGGTAGGATAGATGTCTTCAAGGTGGAGCATATTGGCATGCTCCTGAACCTCCGTGGGCTCTAGTAGCACCAAGCCCTTTGGGAATATCTGATTTTGTTCGCTCCCGTCATGCCGAGTTCGCACCCAGACTCGTTGGTGACTTCCGATCTCCGATAGTGAGATGCATGTACGGCGGATTGATTCGTTATCTACATGGAGCTGATAGAGCAGCGGTGATTCCGAACCTGGGGCCTGTAATGTTTCGACACTGGCATTCGGGTAGAGTTGTTGTACCAAGGTAAACCAGGGGAATTGCTCGTTGGTAAATGAGTACACAAAATGTGTGTATGAGCAGGGCAGGGGGACGAGGTTTGAGGGATGAAACGGGATGATCGGTGTGTGTGAAGAGGCAACGAGCTCGATGGTGGGACCCCCCGCTAAGCGCTCGGGGGCTGAGACGGCGCCACCGAGTGTGATCTGGTGGGTAGTTTGAGCAATGCGCGTTTGAGCGGCGGAGTAATCGGCCCACACCGCGGGTGCGTTTAGTTGCTCGCGAAAGGTCGAGATAGAGAGCCATGCGCTACTAGCCACAATGCCGGCGCACGCGAGCGTGCCTGTAAAGGAGAACCACCGGCGAGTGTCATCCCACTGTATTGTTCCAAGTGGAAGAGCGCAGATTATGGCGAGGATAGGGGTGATTCCCAATGTGCGAGCGGCCTGTGGGGCCTCCAAAGGAATCGAGAATATGCCCGCAGACAGAAAGAGAGCGCCGTACCCACACAGAAGAATGGCACGCCAATCCAGTAGGTGTAGAACTAGAATGACGAGACCGGTGACAAGGAGGAGGCCTGTAATCGAGTCGAGCATCGGTTTTGTAGGAAGATTGTGACGTCCGTTGGCATCGCCGAAATAGTGGAACATCCTGACATGTCGCATGATAGAGTAGCGTAATTGGCCGAGTTTCTCCCGCGACTCTTCGGAGGGATTGAACGGAAGCATGATCGCTTCGCGCGGGGATATGGTGGCGACTGTCTGGATTCGCTGCGAGAACTCACTCCAGTGGCGCGAGGCATAGATGCCCACCGGCGCGTAGACGGCACATGCTGTGAGCAGAAGGACTACCATCGCTGCAAGAGACGTCGAGCGACTAGTGCATGCGCGTACCACTAGGATACCTACGAGGAGCGCCGGTAGTGCGAGAAACGAGTAGTATGTTTGGAGTCCTAATCCGAGCGCGACCCCTGCAAGGACACCATCTCTTGGCGAGCGATTTCGCTGGCTCCGAATAAACCAATAGAGAACCAGTGGGCCGAAAAACGTTACGAAGATGTTGGCCATTCCGAAGCGGCTAAAGGTAAGGTGCCAGCGGCTCACAGCTAATAATGCTGAGGCGATGATCGCTACTCGGGGCCCAAAGATCTCCCGGGCTAAAAGCCATGTTGTAACAAGCGAACCAACGCCAAGGGCGGTGACAGCAAGTCTCAAGGCGTACACATCGTTTCCGAGCACCTTGATGAATGCGGCGTAATAATAGAAGGGGAGGGCAGGCAGCTGTGATAAGTCAGGTACGAATACAGGGCGATACGAGGGATCGCTGAGGATTCGTTTGGCCACTAGTATGTTCTGCGCCTCGTCGAACCAGACACCGAACGGTAATGACTGAAGTTCGTACAGGCGAAACGATGTGCCCAATACCACAACAGCCGCTAAAGCAATCATCTCACGTCTAGGTGGTGTTTCTCGGCACCCTCCATAGGTGGCGAAGACGATGCCCACGAGCGCAAACATGTAGAGCCCCCATGCGAGACCGTTCCATCCCGCGTCTTGGGCAAAGAGGGTAATGGCGCCGACCAAGGAGGTTGCGCCGAAAGCAGAGGTGTAGGGATAAAAAGGGCGGAGAGACGAAGGGTGTGGGCTTGTTGCGGAAGCTGGCATTGCACCGAGGAGCCCAAGGAGTAGGCCGACAACGGCCGCCAGTACAAGAAGGGGATCCGCAGAAAGTGCCCCAGGGGCGAGTAGGGGGAGTGCGCACATAGCGACCACAAGAGGCAGTAGGAGCAGAGATGCTAAGCGCATGACGCTAAGCTATCATTCTATGTGGGGTGGCGCTACGCGCCCTCTCTGCTTGTAACGCAGGCTTTTTGCCTCTCTTTGTAGGTTCCTTGCGTTTGTAAGTGGGTGCGAGAGTCGACTCGAGAGCCCACACTGCCTATTTCCCGATGTAATGATCTCTTCCCGCATGCACGTTCGGAGGCGAACAAATGGATTCACTCGAAACTGCGATGAGCCGCTTTTTATTTTCGAGCAAGGGCCAAGATTGCCCGTATCGAGTGGTGTGCTTCTAGTGGATGCCTTAGGGGCTTATCAGGAAAAATTACATACCTATTTCTGCGGCCGATCCTCTCTTTGGCCACATATCCGGCATCCTCTAGCTCGGTTACAATTCGAATCACTGCTCGCTCGGTAATTCC
Organism: Bdellovibrionota bacterium; assembly: GCA_044347025.1. GTDB lineage: Bacteria > Bdellovibrionota_C > UBA2361 > UBA2361 > OMII01 > OMII01. Next base: position 21,811 of record JBIIYC010000019.1, on the reverse strand, counting down.
GACTGCGGTAGCGATATCGCGCAGCCTCGTTTCGGGGTCTTTAACGAGGCAGATAAGCACATGACTGTGATTGCTGAGGAATGTCCATCCCGGTTGAGCATCCCGAGAAACGCTGCGTGAGTCGGTGTCGACGCGATGTTTGGCTTTGCGAGAAGTCATGTGCTTTTAAGTCAACAATTTCGCTGGTTGAGGGTGGTGCATGAGCGCGATTTCTCAAAAACGAGATGTCGGACTTTACAATACCCTAAAAACAAGCCACACTATACATGAAGTCTATAGCATGTAATATAACGCAGGTATGCGATGTCGTATATTCACGGGTCTGTTGCGACCAATCTTTTGAATCCCGCTACGTTATCCTTTTGTCTTGGCGCGTTCGCTCGGTTAGTTCGCAGTGAATTAAGCGTTCCGAGGGATGTGTATGCGGGGATATCGATTTTTCTCCTGTTTTCGATAGGTCTCAAAGGAGGGCATGAGCTCTCCATGGTGCCTTTAACCGGGATAGCTACACCGTTGCTCGCCACATGCGCCTTGGGAATCCTCACCCCTTTGTTAAGCTTCTGGACAGTGCGTTGGCTTGGTCGTCTTTCGATTGAAGACAGCGCTGGTATCGCGGCTCACTACGGCTCAGTTTCGGTAGTTACGTTTATGGCAGCCCAAGGTTTCGTCAGTGGGATTATTGCTAGCCGTCCTGAGCTTCCTCATTTGGAAGGGTACTTGGCTACCCTAGTAGCGCTCCTTGAAACTCCCGGCATTACGGTTGCCCTCCTCCTTGGCGTGTTTTTGAGCAAAAAGAACTCTGACCGCAGCACAATGAGTGTGATGCATGAGGTCGTAACCGGCCGAAGTATCTTCCTGCTAGCAGGTGGAATGGCTCTCGGTTGGATTATGGGCGAGCAGAATTGGCAGAGTATCGCTCCGCTCTTCGACCCGAAAGGAGCTGTATTCAAGGGGCTCCTGTGTATTTTCCTCCTGGAGATGGGTATATCGGCAGCTTCACGAGCCTTAGATGTTCGGTGTGCCGGGCTCTTCTTGATCGCGTTTGGTGTGGTGATGCCGGTAGTACAGGCCTCATTAGCTATCGTTTTGGGGCATATGTCGGGTCTTAGTGTGGGTGGAACTGCCGTTCTTGCGGCGATGTCAGCGAGTGCGTCATATATCGCGGCTCCGCCGGCAGTTCGGGCTACGTTGCCCGATGCTAATCCCGCGTACTACCTGACGCTAGCGCTCGCGGTAACCTTTCCATTCAACATCATCATCGGAATTCCCCTCTATTTTCAGATGAGCGAGTGGTATTTCCAACATACCGTGTAGGAGGTCGTATGAAGCTTGTGCCGATGCAGAAGGTATCAGTAGTGGTTGAAGCTGGAACGCATGAAAGGTTACTGGAGGCTCTCAAAACCGCCCAGGGCGTGGCATATTGCGCAGTGCAATCAGTCGCGAGCCCTGAGATTTCCTCAGACACATGTCGAGTTAGAGGTACTAGGCTATTACTTGAGTTGCTGGTTGATTCCCAGCGAGCACGAGAGCTACTTCTTCGCTTGAACGATTTCGCAAAAGAATTCGGCGAACCACATGTCATGGTCACGGAAGTGCAGTGCATGAGTGTCGGCGATGGCGGATCTGTAGGAGCATCGTCCTCCGTGCCCCGAGAGGTCAGGTGGGGTGATTACATTATTACGATGTAGAGCGCGCTAATCAACGTGAGTATGTATTTTGAGGAGTGTCTTGTTTATGCAGCGAGTCGCACTAGCCAAAGGTGATGGAATCGGACCGGAAATAACCGACGCAGTCGTAGATATCTTCGCTGCCGCTGACGTTCCGATCGCGTTTGAGACTGTAGAAATGGGTAAGAGCGTTTTCGATCGGGGTTTCTCCGCCGGGATGACCCCAGAAGCGAAGGAGACGATTGAGCAGCTCGGTATACTGTTTAAGGGGCCGATGGAGACCCCAAAAGGTAAGGGTGTCAAAAGTATTAATGTTACGGCTCGCAAAGTCTGGAGCACGTATGCGAACAAGCGCGTCTTTCGAACGATACGCGGAGTGCATACACCATTCTCTGCTGCGGGGATTCCGGTCAACCTCACAATTGTTCGCGAAAATATCGAGGACACCTACGGCGGAATCGAACACTTTCTGACACATGATGTGGCTCTATGTCGTCGATTCATCACTCGGCGTGGGGCCGAGCAGGTGCATCGGTACGCGTTTGAGATGGCTCGCAGGCAGGGGATTTCAAGAGTAACGTGTGGCCACAAAGCTAACATCATGAAGTTGACAGATGGGTTGTTCCTGGAGGTGTTTTACGAGGTTGCAAAGGAGTTCAGCGAACTATCCGTAGATGATGTGATTGTGGATGATCTTGCGATGAAACTTGTTCGGCGACCGGACCAGTTTCAGGTTATTGTTCTTCCGAACTTGCAGGGAGATATTATTAGTGACCTGTGTGCCGGTCTCGTTGGTGGCTTAGGCTTTGCTCCCTCAGCCAATATCGGAGATGTCGTTTCGATTTTTGAGGCGGTACACGGCACAGCGCCTGATATCGCCGGTAAGGGGATCGCGAATCCAACATCCTTGTTGATGAGCGGGTTGATGATGCTCAGACACCTAGGATTGCTCGGCAAAGCGGCGATGATTGAGAACGCGTTAATGGCAACCTTGGAGCAGGGGCTTCATACGGCTGATTTCGGTCGCTCTGACGCAGCGTCGGTTTCCACACGCGAGTTTGCAGCATCAATCATCCGGAACTTTGGAGAGCGACCAACCGATGGAGCCGTAACTGGCTCTGATCTGCTCGTGGAGCGTCAGCCGAGCCATCCGACTAAGCACCGTATGCTCATATCTACCCCGAAAAAAGGGCAAGTGGTGGGTATCGATGTGTTTGTCGAAAGCGATAAACAACCGGCAGAGCTCGCTACCGAGGTGCAATGTGTCATCCCGCCGAGCCATGTTGTTCGCATGATTAGTAATCGCGGAACCCAGGTTTGGCCTGAGGGTTCGTTCTACACCGACTGCGTTAATCAGTACCGCATTCGCGTTGAGAGTCTCGGTGACCAGGTATACTCTGAACGAGACATGATTGCAGTAGCGCTCGTGATCGCGGAGAGAGTCCGGGTCTGCTCAACTGAGATTCTCATGAAATACGACGGAATAGCCGCCTATTCCCGCGCGCAGGGCGAGTAGCTGGCAAATTGGGTGGAGACCGGCATTGTTCGTGCCAAGTGCATGTAGCAATAGGTTTGCATCACGGATTGCAGTGAGGACATTCACTCGGATCCGCATGCGCGATACCGTCACTCCGGCTCTTTGAAACAGTTTTGCCACAGAAACGACATCCGTGAACCTCTGTTCTTGTCCGTGGTGTCGGGGTCCCGCACTCGATACACGGGAGCCCAGGGCGGGCTTCGAGCAATCCGAATCCTCCGCTGCAGCAGCGCGGACATGGCGTGGCAAGGCGTTGAGCGAGCAATTCGCAACACTCGGCGATAGCCCTCATCCGAGTAGGATTGTGGTGAGCCCGCATGTCGCTCATCGCCAGAACTGAGTTGGTTGGGGAGTTCTTTTGGCATACCGCAAAGGCAGCCTCGGCCTCGTTGATTGTTGTGAGCCCTTTCCATATCGGCGCGTCTGCGGCGGCTGCCTCTGGAAGCAGAACAACGGCGTGCTTTCCGAACGAAATATGCTTCAGAAAGGCGTGTAGTTCCTCCGGCGTTGAGAGATTTCTCGTCGCATAATTAGTGTTAGTCGTGACATGCTCCTCAATGATCTCGACACCGGTGCGTGAGTCATAGAGCATGAGCATTTCTGTGCCATGTGCGAGGGCTCCTATTCCGCCGAAAGCCCCAAAACTGCCTTCGCTTACCAGGATACGCTGCGCATCAGTGGCAGCGCGAGCGAGCCGCACTTTACCGCGTAGGGCATCGATCATGGAGCCAGGGCGCGGAATCTCCCCTGAGAACGTGCCGAGAGAGTCCGAGTCTATTTGCAACTCCGATACGGAGGCATTCAGATGACGCTTGAACGGCTCGGTCGCGGCTGCGGCCTTACCGTGGTTAGTAGCGAAGACGAAATGACCTCCGACGAACGAATGTTGCGTCATAGTTTTAGCACTCGGTCCAAATAGAAATCAGAGAGAGAAAACTTGCTCTTGAGTGCATGGATCGCGTCAAGGCTCGCCCGGTTTGGACGTCCCGTCTTTGCAGCAGTGATCATGACATTTTTTGCCGTATGCTCGAGGGAGATGAACTCAAAGAGCTTCGTTTGATAGCCAAGAGCTTCAAGTGCAAGAACTCGCAGACTATCGGTGAGACCCTCAGCGAACCGTTCCTGAAGAATCCCATGCCGAAGCATTGGGCGCAGGTCGTCAGAAGATTGAAAATGTTTGCGCACGTATTTGTGGCAGCATGGCGCCACGCAAATGTAGCGCGCATCGGCTGCAATTGCGTGTGCGATGGCGTCATCAGTTGCGGTGTCACATGCGTGAAGAGCAACCACGAGATCGGCGCCACGCACCGGAGTGGTCGCGATCGCTCCCTCGGTAAAGTGAAGCTGTGTCCATCCTAAAGACTCCGCTAGTTCCTGGCCAAACTGGACCAGCTCGCGGCGCTGCTCTACCCCTGTCACCGTGCTGCCAGCGGAGAATCGCGACAGGAATTCACTTAGAGCGAAGGTGAGGTAGTGCTTTCCCGAGCCGAAATCGAAAGCGGTAATGCCCGCTTCCGAGGATAGAACGGAGGCGGGAATAAGGCTGGCGATGATTTCGAGAAATTTGTTGATCTGGCGAAATTTGTCATAACGCTCGCGCTTAATCGCCCCGGCTTTGGACGCGATGCCAACTCCGACCAGAAACGGAGCATCCGCGGCGAGAAGATAGTTTTTCTCTCTATTGTGGCTATTGGCAGGAGCGTTGAGCGCTGGCGCTTGGTGTCGTTTGAGGCGAAATGTGCCGCGGTCGCTCCGTTCGAATTGAAGCTCTTCCTCGGCGAGCCGGACGTGGGCTGCGGAGTAGAGGCTGGGCACCAGTTCCACGAATAGATCGAAGGCTTCTTGTGGTGAGAGGTTCTTTCGTTCTACTTGGCGGCCGTTGTCGTAATCGAACGCTACAATTGGCGAGCCGGATGAGCCGGTGAATACCGATACGGTGATTCGTCTCCACGGCGTTTCTGTTGTTGGTTTGCTCAGCGTCGCTCGACGAAACGAGCCATCCTGCAGACTCTCCCGCAGGCATTCGAGGAAGGAGCTTTTATTGGTATCACTTGAGCTCATCGGGCCCTGCTTTTATCGGATGTTCGTGGTATACGTAGTCCCTATCATGAACATCTTACGGGTGAAAAGAAAGGCTCTTGAGCTTCTCCAGCGGGTAGAGGAGGACAATTCCTATCTCCATTTGGTTTTACAGCAGGAGGCTCACGCCGCAAGTGCTAGTCCTGAGGAATATCCGGTGCTTGTGCAGCTCGTGCGTGGAGTGCTGGAGCGTCGCGAGGTGCTCGATCGGGCGCTGGCGCCGTTTATCCCAAAGGGTCTTGAGTCTTTGCCGAAGCCGGTGTTGCTGACCCTTAGGCTTGGAGCGTATCAGATCCTGTTTCTCGATCGAGTCAAGAAGCGTGATGTGGTTTTCGAGGCGGTTGAGATCACAAAGCATGGAAAATTTCGAGGATTGGCGAAGCTTGTGAACGCGGTCTTACGGAGAATCGAGGCGCCCTCAGGAGATGGTGGCTCCGAAGAACGCAGGACTTCTTCTCAGAATTTTCCACAGTGGCTAGTGACTCGTTGGAGAGAGCAGTTTGGGGATGAGGAGACCGAGCGGTTTTGTGAGGCAAACAACAAGCCGCTTCCGCTGTATCTTCGGGTGAATACGTCTCGGATATCCCGAGAAGACCTACAGCAAGCTCTCCTCGCAGAGGGAGTAATTGCGGAGGCTGCTCGCTTCTCTGATGTCTCTTTGCAGGTTCAACAGCTTCCGAAGGAGCGACGGATACACACGCTTGAGAGCTATCGAGCAGGGCTTTTCTTTGTGCAGGACTTGAGTTCGACGATCGTCGCAGACATTGCGACGCGGGAGTCCCCGCTAACGGTATGCGATCTCTGCGCCGCTCCTGGTGGAAAAACCTGTAGCATGGCGCTCTCGGTCCTGGAATGCGCAGGCGTTATTACCTCATTCGATCGGACGGAAAAGCGAGTTGGGCTTATTCAAGACATTGTGGAGCGTTTGGCGATCCCGAATGTTGTATGGGGAATCAGAGATGCACTGTGTGCAGACTCGACAGGGGAGGTGAGATTTGATGCGGTTCTCGTGGATGCTCCATGCTCCGGATTCGGAACGCTTGGCCGGAAAATAGATGCCAGGTGGTCAAAGTCGTCGGACACCATTACAGAGCTTACGGCCATTCAGTCAACTATGCTTGACCGCGCGGCTGACATGGTGGGGTTGGGAGGAGTGCTGGTGTATAGCACGTGTACCATCGAGCGAGCAGAGAACGAGGATATTGTCGCTGGATTTTTGCACAGGCATCCCGAGTTTGCGCGAGTTGATCTCTCGCTTGAATTGCCGGGGGAGCTTTGCACGCCAGAGGGATCGTATAGGGCATGGCCGCATCGTCACGCTATGGCCGGCGCGTTCGCAGCTAAATTTCGGCGCTGCTAGCAGGGACACGACTCTTGAAATGCGGGGGCCAGTTAGCCCTCGTGCCACGGAACATACGTTGGTTGTGTCGGGTGCACTGCGCGTGTGATGCGCTCTAACAGCATTGTGCATCGTTTCTTCGTCTGCGCGCGTTTTGCGGCGATGGCAAGGGCCCGTTTTGAGCCCACAAGTATCAGAAGCTTTTTGGCTCGAGTGACCCCCGTGTATACCAATTGGCGCTCAAGGAGGGTGAAGTGTGAGTCATCAAGGGCCAACACCACGCAGGGAACTTCCATGCCCTGCGAGCGGTGAACGGTAACAGCGTATGCTAACGATAGTTGTCCAAGTTCGCTTCGGGGATACTCTATGAGTCGCCCGTCCCAGAGCTCAACAACTAGTTTGTGCTCCTCTCGGTTTACCTGGACGATGGTACCCATGTCGCCGTTAAAAACCCCGGACATGTCGATTTTGTAGTTGTTGACGCGCTGACAGACCCGATCGTGGACTCGGAAGTCGGAGTCTCCCAGATCGAGAATCTCGGATTCAGGGTGAGAAGCGCGTGGGTTGAGGCGCTCTTGAATTCGCTTGTTGAGCTCGATCGTCCCGAGAGGGCCGCGGTTAGTTGGGGTTAGGACCGCGATATCCGAGCCAGAGAATCCAAATTTCTTTGGTATCTGTTCCGCAACGAGGCTTTCGATGAGTCGACTGGACTCGGCAGAATCGTCTCGCTGGATGAAATACGCATCGCTTTTCGTAATTCCGTCCGGTGTTGGTATCTGCGGAACCTCACCGGTATTTATCATGTGGGCCACAGTGTTGATGTGAGACTCCTGACCTCGACGAAAGAGCTTTGAAAGTCCCACGACCTTCAAATCACGACACGCTACGAGATCTCCGAACACTCGTCCTGGGCCCACTGACGGGAGTTGATCCTTGTCTCCAACCAGAATGACAGTGCATTTCTCTGGGATCGCTGCAAAGAGATCTCGCGCCAAGAGAATATCCACCATGGATGCTTCGTCGATAATGATGGCGTCAAAGGGGAGGTGATTCTGAGCATTAAATACGAACCTGGTGGACATTGGGTCGTATTTGAGAAGTCGATGGATTGTGCTCGCCGGAGCGCCACATACCTGTGACATGCGTTGCGCCGCACGGCCAGTTGGGGCTGCCAGGGCGAATGAGAGCCCATTCTTTTCGAATAGCAGCGCAAGCGCTTTGATGATAGTGGTCTTTCCACAACCGGGACCTCCAGTGATGATTAACAGGGGATAGGTTGCGGCGAGTTCGACAGCGAGTCTCTGCTCAGCTGATAGTGAGACCCCCAACGTTTTCTCGGCGTCACTGATCGCTCCTAGGATGGAGCTCTTCGCCTCCTGTGTTCGTTGGTTTGGGGTTATTCGTTTCGCGACGAACTGCGCAACAGCCTCCTCTGCTCGGTCCATGTTCTTGAGAAACAGGGCTTCCTCAAACGAGACAAGCACGTCTTGTGCAAGCAGTTCGTCGATATGCTCCGATAGTCCGTTGGTATCCTCGATACCCAGCAGCATTCGTGCGCGCTCCAAGAGTGCCGGCCGAGTGAGGTAGCAGTGACCATCATCCGATGCCGCATCAAGGGCGAAGTAGAGCCCCGCCTTCAGGCGTTGTGGGGAATCGGGGAGAACCCCTAGGTTGAGTGCGATTGTGTCAGCAGTATGAAATCCGATGCCACGAATCTCCCGTGCGAGTATGTAGGGATCTGATTTGATAACATCGAGGGTTTTGCCCTTAAACCGCTCGTAGATCTTTGCTGATAAGTTTGGTGATACCTGGTGTTCGACTAAAAATCGGACTATTTGCTCGAATTCGGATTGTTGTGCGAGGGCCTGATGAAGAATCGCCGCTTTCTTTTTGCCAACACCGGAGAGACTAGCCACTCGCTCCGGATTCGTCCGAATCATCTCAAGGGCGGTACTTCCGAACTCTTGCACGATTCGCTCAGCGGTCTTTTCCCCGATCCCCGTAATGAGGCCACTGGCGAGATAACGCTGGATGCCGTCTGCGGTGGATGGGGGCGTTTCGGTGACTGTGTGAAGAGTAAATTGTCGTCCGAATTTGGGGTGTGCGATGAACGTCCCGGTCATGACTACGTAGGACCCCACCTTGGCATGGGGGCAGGTGCCAACGGCTGTGATGCGATCCATGGTTTCATCAACGACGACTTGAAGCACGGAGTAGCCGTTTGCCGCGTTACGAAACGTTACGCGGTCTACAGTTCCTCGAACGACCTCGTGCTCTGAGGGTTCCTTCATCGTTAATCAAGTTTCTTTAGCCCATGCCACCATGCAGTGGGAGAAACGTCGACCAAATCCGCAATCAGTTTCTTTGCGCTGTCCGTTCGCACTCTACTTTGGGCGGCTTCAAACCACTCGCTTGCATCGGTGTACCCTTGTGCCATGTATTCCCGGGCGCGGACCGCAAGCTCTACGAGATCGGCGTCTTTTGCTATGATGCCGGCTGGTGACGATCGATCTTCAATCTGGTTCCAGAGTTCAACCACTTTCGGTCCCACGGGGCCAAGGCGAGATGTCTGCTCTGTGACCGCGAGAGCTTCGTCCGCGGTGATGTAGCGATTGGCGAGTTTGTGGATGTCTCCAATTCGAGTCTCGCCGATGTCGTGGAAGATGAGCATGGCGGCGACCTCATGCGGATTCGCCGTACCCTCCATGTGTGCCAAGACCCAGCCTATCTGTGCTGCTCGGAGCGTGTGGTCGGCGATGCTCTCGGGTTGTTCGATACCGAGCAGGCGCCAGCCCTCTCTTTTGACCCGAGATAGGTGGCCCATTTCGAAGAAAAAGTTAAGAATCTCTCTGGATTGCATACGTAGATCGACGCTACCAGAATGGAGCCCCCAGAACCAAGAGGTAGTTTTTTTTGAGGCGCGGACTTCTTGGGGGGAGGTGCTTGATCTGTGCTCGTAATTGGCTTACACTCCCGCAGTCCTTTCCGATGCGCTAGTAGCTCAGCTGGTAGAGCAGGAGACTCTTAATCTCTTGGTCCGGGGTTCGAATCCCTGCTGGCGCACCAATTTCATCCCCCTCATTATCTTCATACCGTTATGCGCGTTGATAGGCGCCACGGAGCTGCGTGTGCTCAGCGAAGTGTCCGTGTGGTCGTGCGTGGGCGACGTGGTGAAAAGAGTCTCGACCTGTCGATTCCTGATTTCGGCAACAGTCTCGCTCATATATACTGCGCGCCATGAATGTTGCCGTTGATCACAATCTCGCTTCCACAACAAACCGTCCGGCCGCGCCAGTAGCTTCGCGGTCGCTTATTGCAGCAAATACCGCAGGTCGCACACTTGATGAAGTAGCCCGTCTCGAGGCACTCCTTCGCGATTGCGAGGACCTCAGCGCGCTCTCCCCTGAGCTGCTTGAGCGCGCAATCAAGGCCGGGTGTTGGTATCATGTCACTCCATTTCGTGCCGCGTTGATTCGATCCTTGGAGATCCCAAGTAGTGCCCGAATACTCGAAGTTGGGTGTGGAGGCGGTGCGTTGACCCGGTATTTGGGGGAGCGTGGTTTTCACGTTACTGCTCTCGAGACGTCGCAGGAGTTGGCCGAATGCGCTCGGTTGCGTTGTCGCGACCTCGCCAACGTCGAAGTTGTTACGGGGTATCTTGAACAGGTGTTAGCAGATCAGAAGTACGACTTTGTGATCTGTGTTGATCCAAATTTTGTGGAGAGTGAATACCTCGATCCAGGGGTTCAGTTGCTGACGTTGTGTCGAAAGGTGCTGAAGGCTACGGGCTCACTGGTTCTCTCGGTAGCAAATCCACTTCATGCGCCGAGTGCGCATGTTGAGCCTTCTCGTGACCATGTGAGAGGAAGGGGGACGACCCTTGAGGCGCTAAAGCTCTCGCTAGCAAGTGCCGGCTTCCTTCATTACGAAAGTTACCTAACCTTTCCCCACCATGCGGCGCCGCAGCTTCTTGTTGATGCGTATGAGGCTCGTGGTGAGCGAGTCTCGTGGCTCGCATTGATTAAGGACCTGTACGCGTCGACCGATCTCGCTCAGGCTGAACTTGAGGAGTGGTGGAAGGGGGTGTATCACGAGGGCCTTGAGAGCGCTCTCGCTCCGGGCTGGTTAGTTCTTGCTCATGCGCATCACGTCCACTCCGTTTTATGGAGTGGCGAGGCCGTTAAGAAGTTTGAAGTCTCCGCAAATGAGGAGAATCAGGATCAGTTGCCGAAGGAGAAGGGGCTTCGGGTTTTCTCTCTCGGCTCTGTTGCAAGTCCGGTGCTCTCGACTATCCTCAAGGCTGCAAAGCCGGCGGTTAATTCGGTCAGGGATTACAAGGATTCCTTGTTGAATGCCGATAGGCGTATTGATGAGCTGGCCTTCAAAGAATCGGTAGTTCGTACGCAGCTTCAGGACGCTCACGATGCGTTGGTTCGAGCTGAGGACCGCCACACAACCGAGCTGTATCAAGAGCAAGAGTCTCGCAGAGTCCGTGAAGCGGAGTTGAGTCTCGTTCTTAAGCAGTACCATGCGGTCGGTGCGATGTGCCACGACATGCGTGAAGAGGGGAGAAAGCTCAAGGATATGCTTGAGGAGCTTCGCCGTCGTTACGTAGCGAGTGAAGACTGGGGCTCGGCTCTTGCGAAGCGGGTCGTGGAGGCAGAAACGGAATTGATAGAAACTCGCGCCTCGCTGACATTTCGTCTCAGTCAAAAGATTAAGAATTTCTTCAAGCGGACTCCCTCGCGCCTCGTCGCGCTTGAGAATGGCAAGCGCGCCACGTCGGCATAGTTTGGCAGTGCGCCGATCGGTGGGATTCTTGGACGGAACTTTACGGTCTGCGAGCTGCTGCGCTATTCGATCGCTTTCGAACACGACCACGACTGGAGCGTTCAAGGCGGTACTCGCACAGTAAGAGAGGGGGCGGGTGAGAGCCCCCACGCGGCAAAACGCGCTCTTTTGATCTATTCCTGCGCTACGGCTTGGAAGCGCGAGCCCAACGCATTGGGTCACGACTTTTTCTTCAACCTGCCGACTCAAGGCGGAAGTCCACACGAAAAGTCGTTGACGGACTTGGGTTTCTAGTATATTTCTATACTACTATGATACAGGAACTTGCTGCACACACCCCAATCCATCCCATTTTGCTCACGACCCCCATTGAAAGCGTCGCGGAGGCAATCGAGGTCGCTCGAACGGCCGCCCTTGAAGCGCCGGATACTACCCTTCGAGAGACCCTCACGGAGCATTTGGAGATGCTTCTGGGGAGACTCAGAGGGGAGTCGCTCCTGGTGGCAACGCTTTCGTACGGGCTGGGAGTGCGGATATCAAGTCTTAGGGACGTCAAGGTTCGGGATGTCAGTCTAGCTGAGGGCACGGTAGTTGTGGCTTGCCGGGAGCGGGAGATTCCGGTCGTGATTAGGGAGGATCTCCGCGAGCATCTTGAAGAACGTGGAGGAGCCGCGCATGCGTCACGTCGCGAACAGAGGCTTTTCAGTGAGGACGCTTTTGCCGTACTCGCAGAGGAGTCTCGGCGAGTCGATGGGCTTTTCTCGGCAAAGTTCCGCGCCTCCGAGGGCCGTCGAGCGAAGGCGTGCCTGGATTCACGCCTTCGGATTCTCGGGTGGTTCCATAAAAAGCGGGCGGCTCGAAGAGGGCTTCGCTTTTCGTCCGCGTTAGATCTCTTTGATAAAGGGCCACGGATCGTGCGACGCGGCAGAGCTGGGAGGGTCGATGCGTACTATGCGTGGAGAGCGCCTCGGGTCCTTTTTCTCTAGCCCGCATAGTGGATGAAACTACGTGGTGCGAGCGCTCAGACTGGTGCTTTGTTGGGGATCGACTTCGCTAAAGCTCCGTTGAGGCCTCAGCGATCAAGGCCGCGCCGTAGCGTCCGCGGAGGCGCGGGGGTGTGCTTCCAGATGAGCTGCGAATTTTTTCGGAGTTTCCAACGAGTATGCAGTCACACTATCGACATGCGCAACGGAAGATCCTCGTTCACCACCATGCATGTTATCCTGCAAGGACGCGATCCGGGAAATCTGAGAAGATTCCATCTACTCCCAACCCTTTTAAAGATCGGATATCTGCCGGGTCGTTAACCGTATAGACGAATACTTTCAACCCGGCGGCGTGTAGATCTTGAATACGGGATGATCGTACTGAGTCGATATGGAGGTGAACCGAATATGCGCCTAATCGTTTCGCGATCTCGATGCAGTTAAGAGGATAGCCGTATGTAAGAAGTCCGAGAGGAATCTCCGGAGCCTTCTTTTTGAACGCAAGCAGCTCGTCCTGGTCGAAGCTTGACACGAGAACCGACTCTCGACTCCATCCATCTGAGAGTGATTGGAGTAACACCTCCCCAACGATAGAACCTGAGCCGGGACCTTTGAGCTCGATCTGGGCAGACGCTCTACCCCTCAAAAGATCAAGCGTTTCCGTTAGGAGAGGGATCTTTTCTCCTTTCGGGAGGAGCAGCGAGCGTATCGTGGCGAGGGTTTGCTTTTCGACGACACCCGGGCATTGAGCCATCCTGTCTAAAGTGCGGTCGTGGAAAACAATCGCTTGGCCCTCAACGATTCTCACATCGAACTCAACCCAGGGCGCGCCGAGCTCAAGAGCTTTGGTGAAGCTCCTGAGGGTGTTTTCAGGTTCGTATCCCGAGGCTCCGCGATGAGCCAGGCAGATAGGCGGGGTAGTCATTGGCTCACCATACTATTCAAGGAGCAGGGAACCAAGGCAGAATCCTTGCTTACTGAGGTATATTCGATCGATTATCTCAGTCATAACTACTAGTAACGGGCATGCTCATGAATCTCAATCCCACACAGCGAACTCTCTTTCCACATGGCCGGTGGCTTGTTTGCCGACCGAAAGATTACGATGTTCGGTATACAATTAATCCGTGGATGGACCTCTCTCGTGTGCCCAAGCAGGAACTAGCTCGCGAGCAGTGGAACAACCTTCATCACCACCTTCTTCGACTCGGGGCATGGCTTGAGTATGTGACGCACGAGGATGGAAATCCGGACATGGTGTTCACTGCTAATGCGGGACTCGTCCGGGGCACTGACGTCATTCTCTCTCGCTTTCGCCACCCGGAGCGGCAGGGCGAGGAACGACACTTCAAGGCTTGGTTTGAGACGCATGGCTTTACGGTGCATGGGCTCTCCAAGGGGAGCTTTGAGGGGGAAGGGGATGCTCTATTTTCTGGCAATACGCTCTTCTGTGGCTGGGGATTTCGCTCGGATAGGGAGGTATATGATGAGGTTGGCGCACTTTTAAAGGTGCAGGATCTGGTTGTAGTGCAATTGCAGGATCCCCGGTTTTATCACCTAGATACCTGCTTTTGCCCGTTAAACGCCCAGACCGCGCTGGTATATCCCGGAGCCTTTACCAAAGATGGCCTTGAAGTATTACGGAAATATACCGAATTAATTGAAGTTCCTGAGGCCGATGCTCTTCAGTTCGTGTGCAACGCTGTGGTATTGGGTAGGGATGTGGTGCTGCCGGCTGGCTGTCCACAGACGTATGCAAAATTGGCAGAGAGGGGGTTTGTGACCCATCCGGTTGAGCTCAGTGAGTTCATAAAAGCAGGAGGGGCTGCGAAGTGTTTATCCCTCCGCCTAGAGCAGAGATAAAGCGTATGACCAGCAGGATAGTGGCGGTAGTGGGAGGTACGGCAAGCGGCAAGACAACGCTCGCATCCGATCTCTACCGAATCGGCGGAACTGAAAAGGTGCAGGTTATTCCGTTGGACGCCTACTATCGGTGTAATGCGCATCTTCCGCTGGAGGAGCGCGCAAAGGTCAACTACGACCATCCGGATGCTTTTGAGATCGAGTTTCTGATTGAACAGCTCATGCTCTTGCAGCGTGGTGAGGCGGTTGAAACGCCAACCTATCATTTCGCAACACATTCTCGATCTGCTCAGACCCGGCGGATTCTACCGCAGGATGTGATAATTATTGAGGGGATCCTCACGCTTCATTTCCCAGAGATTCGGGATATTTTGTCGTATTCCGTATTCGTCGATACGCCAGATGATCTGCGATTCGCACGCCGATTAAGCCGTGATGTACGCGAACGTGGTCGCACGGAGGAGTCGGTTATTACCCAGTGGAATGATACGGTTCAGCCGATGCATGAGAGGTTCTGCGCGCCGACAAAGCAGTTCGCGTCGGAATTGATAGACGGATCTTCGTGGACAGATCCGGATGTTGTTGCCCTGTGGCATCGAGTTCGTGGATAGCACCTATGGTGCTCGAAGAGGCCGTCGGGTTAGACGGCTTCAACTTCGCGGCGCATGACGTCTTCAAGGGTGCCGCGTCGCTCAATAACTCTCACAGTGCCATCCCGCTGAACGAGCACCGAAGCTGGGAGGTTCATGGAGTTGTATTCGCTCTTCATCGCGTGACTGTATGCGCCAATAATCCCCATGACAGCCAGGTCGCCTATCTGAAGCTTCGGAAATACACGTGGCAGAAGTTCACCTGTTTCTGATCGGGTAAACACATCTCCCGACTCACAGAGGTAGCCTGCAATAACGTATGGCTCTGCACCGACGAGAGCGCGCCCATCGCCAGCTATCATCTCAATCGGGTGGTAGCTTCCATACATGGCGGGGCGAGGGTTGTGGTTAAATCCGGTATTGAGTAGCGCGAATGTGTATCCAGGAGTGCGTTTAATGTTTTGGATCTCGGCGATGAGATAGCCACACTCCGCTACCACAAACCGGCCGGGTTCAATCTCAAGTCGCACATCTTTCCCGTACTCTTTCGAGAAGGAAGCAAAACTATCACTGAGTCTGTCACCCCATTCTTGGAGAGGCATCGGCACGTCAGTTGCCGGATTGTAGACGACTGGGATACCCCCACCCAGGTTTATGAAGGTGAGGTTTTCAAAGTCGCGAGCCACGGTCAGCGTGATGTCTTTTATGCGCAGCCAGTGATCAAGATCGGTGCCTGACCCGATGTGTGCGTGGATACCAGTTAACTCAAGATTATACTCCCGAAGAGTTTTGCGCACATCGGCAAGCTGATCGATGTAGATCCCATGCTTACTGGCAGGCCCGCCGGTGTTGACCTTGTTGTTGGCACCGTGTCCCTCGCCTGGATTGAGTCGGAAGGAGACTCGTGAGCCAGGAAAAAGTCTTCCCAAAAGTCGCATCTGGTCAAGTGAGCTGCAATTTATGTCGATACCGAGCTCAATGAGTTCGGAGAAAACTGGGACTGATGCACTTTCTCCGGTGAACTGAATATGATTGGCGGGGAATCCTGCAAGGAGTGCGCGTTTGGCTTCGTTGAGCGATGACGCATCGATCCACAGACCTTCATCTCGGATGATCGTGAGAATAGCTTGTAGCGTGAGCGCTTTACACGCGTATCGTATCGTATGGTTTGGATACGAGATCGCCGCCTTGAGTTCCATGCATCGTTGTCGAACGATTGATTCAAAAAATACGTACAGCGGGGTGTGAAATCGATTGGCGAACTCCCGCATCTGCTCGGGGTTCATAGGACCTGTATTACTCATTGTTTCTTCCTTTTCGAACTTTTTCGAGCGCCTGAGCCACCTCCTCGTTTCCACGCTCTGTGTACCGCATGGTAATACGGACATCGCTGTGTCCAAGAGCCTGTGCTACAAGTCGAATATCCTTGGAGTCATCTAACAGTTCAGTAGCGTAGGTGTGGCGCAATAGATGTGGGTGAAGTCGAGTGCTCGTCGATGCTCCTCGGACTGCTCGCCAGATACTTTTGGGGCTCATCTCAAAACTACTTAATTCGGCAGCTTTTGCTCCATATGAGCTGATGAAGAGCGGAAGCTTCAAATTAGTGCTCGGAGTTAGCTTTGGAAAGAACCGTTCGAGTTCGTGCGCGCGGGCCCGAAGATACTCACGCAGGGGAGTGCGCATCGCTGTTGAGATGTATACATCACGGAATCGGCGACCCTTGGTTCGCACCTGCCGTATCCACTCTAGGTTCTCCTCGACCTGTCCCATCTTGAGCAAGCGTACCTCATCGGCGCGCAAACCGGTGTCCAACAAAAGATTCAGAATCGTCTCATTTCTCAGTAATGAGAAAGAATTATTTTCGGAGCGGCGAGCGGCGGCTTGAGCCTTAATTTCTCGCACCTCGTGAGCATCAATCGATTTCGGTCGAGTGGGTTGTTGTTTAGGGGGCTTTACGTCGCGGGCAGGATTGACGAACCCTGGAAGCCGCTCCGCTAAGATACGACCCATGTGCTTTAGGGTAGCTAACCTGCGCGAGACGGTTGCAGGTGCCTCTCCGAGCTTGAGGGAGTCATCGACGAAGCGCTGAGTCGTTGAGAAATCCCAGTCCTTTACCCGGAGTGCGTCGATGTCTTTGGCACGCTTGAAGCGCTTCAAAAATTCCAGAAACTTGTCCGCATCCAGCTGCTTGGCGCGCGCGGTATGGGTCGTGCCCTCGGCGTAAAAGCGGAGGTACTCCCGGACAACCGCGCCGAGGGGCATCTTTGCTACACTGTCTGACGGTCGGGCCTCGGCAAAGAGGGCCCCGGATAAGTCTTTCATAGCTCGTGTCGATAAGTGTACGGCACAAATCGCTTTCTATCCATGCATGTCATGACAGAAAGTTTGTAACGTTCTATGGTAGCACAATGACAGGGCAATCTATGGACATTGTGAAGTTTCCCGAGGCGATCGACCTCGTTGAGCAAGCGGTAATGGACGCGGCGCGGTATCTTGATGAGGCCGTTACCTCGGGCGATAAGCCCGAGGTAACTGTCAAGGCAGATCATACCCTGGTCATGAACCTCGACCTGGAGAGTCAGCGCAGGATTCTAGCGCGGCTCGGTACCTCTATGCCGATTGTAGCCGAGGAGGATCCTTCTTCGCATGAACACATTACATCAGCGAGTTCGTACTTCCTGGTCGATCCCCTTGACGGGACGACTTCGTGTAAGCGTTTCTTGGGACAGCGGGGTGGTCACGTCGGATATGGGCCACTCGTTGGATATGTGCGCAATCACGTGCTCTCAATCGCTGCATTTTACAGTGTTCCTCATCGGAAGCTGTTTACGGCAGTGCGTGGCGAAGGGACGTATGTAACCACCATTGCTCCTGATTGGAAGGGGGGCGGGGAAAAGCGACGATTGCAAGTAGAACCTTGCGCCGCCCTGAATACGGCAGGACTTCTTTTCTTCATAAGTCCTCTCGGTGAGGCTCGCGTGGTGGAATACCTCAAAGCAAACAATGCGATCGAGAACGTGTATCGTTTTGGAGGCTTTGCGAACGACAGTGCGCGGCTTGCCCAGGGATTCGAGCAAATTCAGTTTCAACTCTATGCGAAGCCGTGGGATTTTTCTGCGGTGCTCTTGGCAGCAGAGGCGGGGTGCGATGTTATCTGCGATCCGCTCGGACGCCGAACTCCACTGAGTGAATGGCGGATCGAGCGAAATAATCCGATTCTTGCAGTGGCTCCTGGTGTGAAAGATGAGCTGCTCTCAGTGTTAGCGGGTTTCAAATAGGGCGATCGGATGGCAGTTGTACGATTTGATCCCCACGCACATCTGTACGATTCCTATCCCCTTAAAGAGTGGTGTAACGCTGCGTATACTAACCTGAAGGGTTCCGAGGGCGCCTCTGTGGTTATCGTAGTTGACCGAGCAGGACAGGATTCGTTTGAGCGACTTCGACGAGAGGTTCCCACATTTGGAACTTGGTATGAGGCGCCTCTTCAGAGTGGTGATGGTGTATCAGAAGCGGGCACGATTGAGTGGAATCAAAAGAGGCTCCACGTGATTCGTGGGGTTCAGTACGTATCGGTTGAGCGTCTTGAGGTGCTTGCTCTCGGCGTAGGGCGTAGTGTTCCCGATGGGGCTCCAGCAGCAGAGCTGATTGATCGTATTCGCAGAGAGGGGGGGATTGCTTGTTTGCCGTGGTCACCTGGAAAGTGGTTGGGCTCTCGAGGAACCGTGGTTCGACGAATTATGAAGGGCTCGAGTCCACGGGAGTTTGTATTCGGCGATATCGCTATCCGTACCGCACTTGGCCCTTGCTCGCTCGTGCTGAGGAGGGCGAGGAGAGCTCGGTTCCTGGTCATCTGTGGAACCGACCCCCTTCCGGACCCTCGAGATGCAACCCTTGTTGGCTCATTCGGGATGCAGATTAACGTCGACACGCTCCCATCCAACGAGCGGCTCTTTAGCGATCTCCTCGCCCCAGCCCTGGTGGGAGCGATACCCTGTGGTCCGTATGGCCGTAGAAATGGGGTCGCCCGTGCCGTGCGGCGATTTATTTCGACACTTTAGGCGGCTCGGGATCATCTCAATACAAGACTATCTTCGACCTCGCCATGGGTGGTGAGTGTGTCATAACCCATTGGTTTTGTTTGTTTTTGCTTCTCTGAGAGCCCATGTCTAAGCCCGCTGTGGTGCTGTTTTTCAACGATTGGAAGGTCTATCCCAACGGGGTAAATGCCGGCGGGGGTGAGAGTGCTACGTTGGCGCTGGCTCGGGCGGTCGCAGTTTTGGGCTACAGGGTTATCGCATGTGCCAACCTGCCAGAGGGCGAGTGTCAGGCCCACGGGGTAGAGTTTTGGAACTTTGGAGCCGCTTATGACATACGCTCAATTGAGCGGCGCCTCCAGGCCATCGGCCCGTATCACTGTCTCTGCGCTACCCTTGTTCATCCGCTGCTTTTTCTTCGAGATCATAAAAACTGTGTATCGCGGATCCTGATCAATCATTCTCCATCGGTGTACGGAAGTGGTCTGGAGCCAGCAACTGTGATGGAGTTGTTAGATTATATGATCTGCGTCTCACACGCGCAGCGATCGCTTCTCGCAAAGCGGTGCCCTCATCCTGACAAGCTCGTTGTGATACGAAATGGATTCGATCCTGAGGTATTCACATACGCAGGACCTGAGGGTCGGGATTGGAATCAACTGCTATTTATCGGGCGGGTCGAGATTGCCAAGGGTATCCATGTGTTGCTGAACGCCTTTGAAGCTCTCACAAAGGAGTTCCCTGAGTTAAAGCTCTCTGTATTCGGAGATGAGTCTCAGTGGCTTGAATTCGCATCGTTGAAAGGGGAAATCGTAAAGAGACTCCCGGGTGTTACCTTTCACGGAAAGGTTCCTCAGCGTGAATTAGCGGGTCATCTACGCTCCGCTGGCCTACTTGTGTTCCCGTCTACCTCGTTTGAGACAGCCGGATTAGCGGTCGTTGATGCGCAGGCGAGCGGCTGTCCCGTCGTGGCGCATGGAATCGGTGGCGTTCCGGAATATGTTCTTGATGGAAAGCTCGGTGATGTTATCTACGACAGCACCCCATCCGCGCTGCAAGAAGCGATTGCGAAGGTACTTCGCAATCGAGAGCGGCAGATGGCAATGTCTCGCTTGTGCGAACGCGAGGGCCGTAATCGTCCATGGAGTGTTGTGGCGGAAGAGGTGATGGCGCAAGCGGATCGTGCCGCGGCGTGGCGCTCCGGAAACCTGTCACCGATCTTACCTGAGAGCCTCCAACGCATCACTGAGGCGCAGAGCCATTCAGTTGAAGTCATCCTGCATGACCATGAATATGCCGGTTTTCCTGAGCTATTCTCAAATGGAGAGCTCGCACGTGCAATGCAGGTTGCTCCGCAAGAGTCGTGGCCCCATCTCGTGAAAGGGATTCGACTTGAAAAGAGTGGAAGTGTTGATGAGGCAATCAAAGAGTACACGGTAGCAGCAGAGCGGTCGTCTTCAGATGATTGGCAACCGTTCTTTCGTTTGGCGCTCGTCCACATCGATCGTAGCGAGCTTGACAGGGCCTCCGTTAATGCCCGGAAGGTGCTGGAGCGTTCGCCTGATTTTCCCTTGAAGAGTCAGTTGCAGAAGATTATCTCCTTATCCGGTTCGGTATGATCAAAGTATCAGCGATAGTATCTTTGTATAACTCGCTTGAGTACGTAGATGACTGCCTGCGAGATCTCGTCGAGCAATCGCTCTTCAAGAGGGGAGAACTCGAGGTCGTCGTAATCGACAGCAATTCTCCTCAGGATGAGCGGTCGGTAGTCGAACGATATCAAGAACGGTATTCGAACATCGTGTATCTTCGTACCGACGAGCGCGAGACGTTATATCAGGCATGGAATCGGGGTATAGCACTCGCACAGGGAGCGTACCTGACCAATGCCAACTCAGACGACCGACACCATCCAGAGGCGCTCGAGATCATGCATCGTGCGCTCATGGCAGCACCTGAGATAGATCTGGTGTATGCAGACGTATATGAAAGCTCGGTTCCGAATCAGCGGTTCTTTGATAACCCTCGGACGAAGCGGTATTACTACCCTCAGTATTTTGCTCCGACTTCGCTGCTCTTTTATCAGTTCGGGTGTCAGCCGATGTGGCGTCGCCGTGTGCACGACGTTATTGGAGGATTTTCTCCGACCCTAAGGGCCGCAGGTGATTGGGAGTTTAGTATTAGGTTCGCTCGAGCTGGCCTACGTGCTCGCCATATTCCGATGGTGCTTGGGAGCTTTCTCCAGAGATGTGACTCGATATCATCGGGAGGCACTACGTCGCATCGCGAGCAAACCCAGATCTATCAGTCCGCAACCGAGGAGGATATTTTGGCGTTATATGCCTGTGAGGGGTATGCCATTAACACGCATCGCGATCGGACGCTCATCTTTA
The DNA here is from genome assembly GCA_044347025.1 of Bdellovibrionota bacterium. Taxonomy (GTDB): domain Bacteria; phylum Bdellovibrionota_C; class UBA2361; order UBA2361; family OMII01; genus OMII01. Next base: position 529 of record JBIIYC010000019.1, on the reverse strand, counting down.
CCGACTTCGCACATCGCGCTTCAGAGATGCACCTTCCGTGGCAGGGAGAAGGAGCATACATTGAGCCCCGTTCTGCTGTGATGGCATGCTACGCAGCGTATACTACCTCTCAACAGGATCCTCGTACCGCGTGGAATTTAGGGATTACGTTACTCAGAACGTCGCAGCAAGATCGCGCCGTACCGTTTCTACAACAGGGAGCTTCGGTGCGCGACCCTCTTGTGACGGAGACACTCGAAGCATTGAGCCGTGGTCATGCTGTGCCTCTTCGTCTTCTCCAGCTTACGTAAGATCTGTGGGACGTTTTTGTTCCCGGCAACCTCTCGTAATGTGCTCTACCTGGCCTCGTTGGTTTTGATACACACGCACGGACGCAGGGTCTATTTACTCGGAGTCCACGGTCGTTGATTCTGTGTTCCGAGGCGCGTCGCAAATTTTTCAGAGATAACTGCTTTTTCCGGCAAAAGCCTCTGTTCCTCGAGCCAGAGGTATATCCGCTCTGCGGCCATGCGGTGAGCGATTTCGTTCG
>JBIIYC010000126.1:0-7849 GCA_044347025.1 Bdellovibrionota bacterium | reverse complement strand
GGTTGCGCGTGAGTGACTTTTGCCGCCCGAGTAACGGGGAAGATCCCGATAAATAGACAGGACTGAGTTGTTCCCATTTTCAATTGAACGTCGAATTGCTGAGGCCAGAGGATCCCGATTCTCGACGTGTCGCTGAAAAGAGTCGGGCAAGGAAGCTCGCTCTGCTGCGCGAAGTCGTTTGATACCGGGGTTGGTCTCCAGCGCTGCGCTCCACTCGCACTCCTGGTCCCGTTGGGAGAGAAGGGTAGCCCCATGAAGGACGCTCAGGGCCAGGTAGGCAACTTGGAGATCGGGTGCCCGGAGTGGGCGAAGTCGTGTGGAAGAGGTGCTGGGAGGGGAATCTGTCTGCCCCAGGTTAACCTCAACGGGAAACAGAAGGCGCTGCCTGGTCGTACACTGAGGGGGAGCGTAGGTATCGCCCGTTGTCCATTCAGCGGGATGCGATGGTACTCTGAAATCGGGCCCGAATAGCGCTTTGCACAGAAGGTGAGCCTCATCTATGAAACCTTGGTAGGGCTTGCCGCGCAAAGTGATGAGCAGAGCGCTACCATCGCCGATCGAGATCGAGTGCGTCCGCACAAAAGAGGTGACTCGGGTTTTCAAAACATGCTGCACCTTGTGAAGCGGAGAAAAAAGTGTGGGAGGCGGCGCGTAGCCACCAGCTGCGCATTCGACTGGAGCCGCTGGAGCCCCCAAAGGGATGGAGGCATCCGTGCGTGTGGAAGGGCTTGAGTTGGCTTTGGGCATACTCACCTCGATCGACGAATAATCAATCAGAACAGGCTACGTGAAGGCCGGATACTATCCAAGAGGGAGGGAGGAAAGCTTGGTGGTGTCAAATGTCTCTAATGGTTCGAATTAGATATGGGCTCATCGTGGGAGTGGGTGCCAAATGACTGCTGATGGGGCACAACCCATTGTTTTCAGTGATGAATCACGTATTTCCGCGTGAACGTGCTCGTCCGGAAACGCCATTTCTACCCACTTGAATCCACGAAGACCCTAGATATGTTTGCACCGGTTACCTAATACATCCAGGAGTGTGTATCCTCTAGAGAGGATAGATAGTCACTCTTATACCAACTATTCACGCCACTCTCTACGACTCGCGTCGTACTGATATCCCAGACTCTTCAGGTAAAATGGAACCGCGTAGAACTCAGGCGGGTACCGAGTGTCCCCGACCAACTCTTGGCGGGCGAAGAGGAGATTGTTGCTGATGATTCCGTTTGGATATAGCTCCTCGAAGCGTTCCTTACTCATTGGCCCGTACGCGTCAGCGTGTTTGCCGGTCTGATTCATGTTCGACATTGAGTTCCAATTTACAATAACGTGTCCGATTTCGTGTACTTTTTGTATTCCAGCGATGAGCATCTCATTGAATGAGCGCACCTCCGGTGAGACCTCTTCTGGCGACTCGATAAAGTGGGGAACTCCCCCGCGAATCGAGGCGCGGAATCCCTGCGCGCGGAGAAGTTTGTGCGGAATGTTTTGCCGATCTTCGTAGTGGGGATGCTTCCAGACCTTCCATACCTCATCGAGTGAGAAGCCGAGTTGATTGCCCAGCTCCCAGTAGCTGTCAATCTCTCTACCAAGCATCGCATACACCTGATTGTATACCTGAGACTCTTCGTTGTTGAACGCAAATTCGCGCTGCTCCGGATTGGTGAATATGGTGTAGCTTATCTGACCATGTTTACCCCCAACTGAGAGATCGGCTGCGTATTCGGTGCCATCTATCTCGACTCTGAGCTGTAGCTGCGCACATCCGCGGGCAGCCATAATGTATGAGAGGTCTCCATTTCGGAGCGCCTCAAGCGAGTCTTGGAAGACATCGCCAGAGCGAGAGAGTGCGATAGTGGTGCCGGCTGGTAGTGCGGCGGCGAGCGCTGGATACCGCTGCGTGTACGTCTCGGGCTGATTAAACGCAGTCATTTTTAGGGTCGAGAGGAGATCTTCAAGTTTATCCATTTCGTCGAAGGAGACTCCAACCGCTGGCTCGCGCAGCCTCGAAGCGATAAGGGATGTAACACTCTGAAGAGTCGGCGTCAGGGATCTCTTTTCGCTGTCTCGGACGAGCCCGCAGTGGCTTGCTGCAGCTATCATCATCCGGAACCCGAACTGACCGAACGACATAGCGGCATACTCGCCAGGTAGGTGTGGCGCGAGGTTTTGCATGGGAATGCTCTGGTGGGGCTCTAAGAGAGAGGTGAATCGTTCGATGTGCGTGGCGAGAGCTTCTGACCGTTGCCGGTGAATGGCAGCGTTGATAGCGATCGTGTCACTCTTACGCGGGGCTGCAAATGTAATCCAACCCTTTTCCCCGGTATCCGGAGAGGGCGATAGCTCCGCGAGTTTCGAGAGGAGTACTCCCTCGATGCGCTTCCACTCCTCGGCGCCGGGTAACGGAGCGTTGGAGAGAGTTTTTCCCTGAACCGCGACCTCATATCCAGCTGTGGTGCTACTATGGAGGTCAAAGACCACGTGCAACTGAGCGGGTTGGTGATACTCCAAGCCGTTCAGGGATTGAGTAATGCTGGTAGGAACGGTTACGCGAGCGTAGGGGTGGTCTTTTTCTGAATAAAAAACGAGATCACTACTTGTCTGGAGTTCGTGGATTTTTTGAAGACCTCCCAAGTGCTCAAGGATTAAGGCATACGAACTCTCATTATTGATCGCAAAGGGCAAACCCACTGGGATCGCCCCCTCAAGAGAGGTTGAACCGTCCAAGGGCTTTGTGAGCTTGGCAACGACTTCCCAACCAGGGAGCGAACCCGTGTGTGGATCGAATGAGTGAGCAAGTTTGCTGAGGAAGTTCCGTTCTTCGGGACGAAGAGTATGATTTTCGTCGGAATCCAGCAGCACACTGGAGTAGGCCGCAGGATTTTTGAATTGGCTTTGCAGTGCCGGGTTAGCGAACCGGAGCTCGCTTGGAGATGCGATGCCACCGGTAAGGCCAAGATAGTTTCCGTCAGCACCGCGAAGGACTACGATCGTCTGAGATGATTCAGATACCAAGCTTGATAAATGATCGGCGAGGCGCTTAAAACTTGTTGAATTGGCGAGTTGAGAGGGTAGGTCCATAGATGTCTCCCACATATCATCACAATCGGTATGAGGGGGAATGCGGAGTGTGGCGCATAAAAATGCGGGAGGAGAGGTCCCCGCGCTTTGGGGCCTGTAAGCGAGCGAAGGGTTTATGTTTGGTATGCTCTTCGCTTAGCGGCGCTGGACCAAGACGTCGCGGGGCTTTTGATGGCCCGGGTCCGGAGGAAGGGAGGCGTATCCTGATTGCCGCGCGGTTAGACCGTGGATAGATGGCGGTTTTGCGGATTGACCGTTCGCTCGACCGTTGAGTACGCTTCGCCGTACAACGTTAGAATTAACGGAGACATTTCATGCTAAAAAAAGTTGTCACTGTTCTCGCAATAGCAAGTGCGGCGTTTGGAACACATGCCCATGCCCAGCCGCTTATGACGTACACGTATACGGATGTTGCCTACCAGTGGACATCTTTGCGGGACTCCGTCCTCGACAACACAAACGGGGCGGATGTGAAACTATCAGCATCGCCTGTAAAGCACTTCGCGCTTGAGGGCGGGTACAACTATGCAGCTGGCTCCGTGTCAGACTCGACGATCGATATCGATACCAATATCTTCAAGTATGGAGCCGCCGGTTGGTACTCCCTTCAAGACGGCCTCGATCTCGTGGCTCGCGTAGGTGGTATACACGCTCGAGCCTCTCTCTCAGAGTACGGCACATTCTCTGACGATGGAGTTTATGCTGGGGCCTCTCTCCGTTACCTCGCACTTGATGAACTGGAGACCGACTTCAACGTGTTGTATGAAAATGTCAACTCCGGTGCGTGGACATTCAGCGGAACCGCGTTGTATGCCGTTCACGAGCATGTCGCCTTGAAAGCAGATGCTGGCATCACCGACGAAGCCGACGTTATTCTCCTCGCAGGCGTTCGGCTTGCGCTCTGAGTTTTATACACCATTATTCGTGTGCGGAGCCGTAGCTCCGCACACTGTTGTCTCCGATGTACGGGTTACGGCCGATATTCAACCCCGAGGAAATCCCGAATCGCAGGGGTGCGCGGCGTTGTGACGGTCAGGCGGAGATTCATGGCGTGGGTGCCTGATACGTCGGGCATGATACCTCGCAGCGTAAGCTGAGAAGGCGTGAGGTCTCTTACTGCGCCGGTACCGGTTTTGACTTCTTTCCACTTATTGAGGCTATCGCAGTAGCGCACATCTCGAGCCTCCTCGCATACGGCGATGCTCCAGGTTGTTTCGGCGTCGTTTTGTGTACCGTTAAACGCAATCATATCAATTGGGGCGTCGAGCGCAGGATTTGAGCTTCCTCGTACTACGTAACGGGAGACCAAGTCCGATGTTGGATCGAACCGGTTGGGTTGCCACGGTTCGCTCTCGCTGGTTGAGAGGCGGTATACAGAGTCTCTCAGATCAATCCGAGCCCCGGCTGGGCGATAGAGGGGATCTCCAAAGAACAATCCGGAATGGATCCTACCTGCGCTACTTACCGCCTCTCCAAGCGTTGAACCACCCAGGAACATCGAGCGCAAACGGGTATGATCGCTGAAGGCGAATCCACTTGTCAGGTAGTGGCTGCCACTGCCCCACCAGGCGGTTGCGCCGAGGCGCTCTAAGAGAATAGTCGCCCAGGTGCCGTGCGCTAGCGTTGTGTGTGGCTCCTTAAATGATGATACCTGCTCTCCGAAGAGATTCGTTCCGTCGGCACTCACTAATCGGAAATCATCGATCTCAAGGAATCCACGGGTCGTCATCTGGCTCTGCCAGCGCATGGTGACATGGTAGATCGTTTCGCCAACAGAGCGGTTAGTCCAGGTAAGAGGAATGCTTACGTCCTGCCACTCGGATCTCGTCTCTGAGAGATCGAGCCGGGCGGTCAGAGCGGGAAGTTGGTGCCACGATCCAAAGGCTGAGCTTGGGGTGAACTCAAAGTTCATCGATCCACCACCAGGATTGCGATTTCTGACCCGCATCTTGAGCGTTACTGCGAGGGTGCCTGAGGAATCAGCGGCTGGTGTCGTAACGAGTGGTGTCTCGCGGTACACGTTAAGCGGGATGCGAGAGGCGCATTCGACCTCGGCGCCAGTGGTTGATCGACAGAGCGGAGAGTCAACGACATCAGGGGCGCCTAGTCGGAGATAGAAATCGTTAGTCAGCGGGTCTGTGGAGGTGTTGATCATCTCAAGGGGAACCGATTCAACCGAGCCATCGCCTGGGCCATCGAAGCCGTTGGGAAGGAATCCGAGCATGGTCACGGGCCAGCTGCGGACCTGTTGTCCTGCTAGGCCTGGAGCTCCGCCGAGACAGCGAGAGTTTATCTCGTGGAAGAAGTCTTGAGAGGTGGTGCGACATGCTACACGTTCAGGTTCGGTCGGAAGATCTTTGCACAGAGGGGTACACGGAGTGGAGCTGCGCCGCCATTTGAGTAGGGTGTTCCAATCGCCATTGAAAGCGTTCTGGTTGTTCGGCCACGGATTCGTTCCAAAAAAGAGCGATAGGCCAGGAACGAGAGCGGAGGATGATGAGTCGGAGTTGCCGGGAACCCGGCCTGCCGACTCGTAATCAACATCGCACGAGTCGTACTGCCACGGCGCTGTCCCATCGAGATTAGCTTGGCAAGACGCGCGCGGATTTGCTCCGTATCTAATGGCATACGAGAGCGGAGCCGCTTGGCTTGCTATCTTGCCAGCTAGGCCAATTCGCTCGCCTTCGATCGCTCGGTCAATGAGTCGTTTAGCGCTCTCAGCGGAGAGCCCATCAATGCGGCCCCAACTTGTGTGGTACGGGCCCCAGCGTCCATCTGAGTAGGAGAAGAGATCAAAACTCATATAGGCGTCGAGAGATGGCTCCTCGTGATTAAAGGTGAGTCGAGTTGGCCAACCACGAATGAATACGAGGTTGTCGATCTGGGTAATCTTCTGAAGCTGTGGCGCGGTTGCAGTGGCGCAGTTGACCCCGGGATTGTACGTTGCCGCGATCGGACAGATGCAGTTTCGGAGAATATGCGCCTTGGCTCCGGCGTACTCCTCCATCGATGCGTAGATGCCGGGAGCTATCGGCGCCCCGCAGACGCGTGATGCTGGTACGCCTCGTTGCGTCGCGTAGTACTCGGCTACCTCACGGGCAGAGGAGACGTTGGTGTTGTACAGGATCAGGGTGCGATCGGTGCGTGGGCGCGGGGCGCCAACGCCACTTGTTTCTTCAAGCGCAACGCCACTGGGGAAATCAAGCAGCTTAGGCCGTCGGAAAAAGTTCAAGCTCTCTGTGCGTCGATAGCTTACAGGAACATTCGGGTCATAGAAGGAGAGACTCACGGGGATAGATTCAAGGTTTTGCACTTTTGCCTCGACTCCTTGGCTTCGATAGGAGAATCGACCACCCGAGCACTTTATCTTTTGGGCAGGATCGTTTACGAGGATGAGATCTGCTTCTGCCCCTTCGGTGCAGGTTCCTGAGAGATTAACCTCTCCATCGATGAGTCCCGTTGCTAGCGCCTTTGTGTCGAGCACGAAGTTGGCAGCAGCTTGAACCACAACTGGCACCCTCCACGTAAGGGAGATCGGTGCAGAGACGCTCGGTGCCACACGATAGGCAGCGAGGCCGGAGTGTTGCGCTGATAATTCTCCAATGACCGAATGCACCGTCGAGAGAGAGATGGGGACAGACTGTTGTGGGCCCAGTATTGCGGGATACGCTAGGCTAAGGCTTGTATTTGAGCCCGGGCGATTAGAGCCGTTCCGAAATACAATCGATTGTCGACCAACGTTGGTGAGTGTGTAGTTCCAGGTTTTAGTGGGAGATTGATGCGGGACGGGGCCAAGTGTAAAGGCCTGAGATATTGGATACACAGCACCGGCGCTATCGGTCAGCGTAAGGTCCTCGGCGAGATTTGGCTGCGGGGTGTCCCATGCGCCGATGGCGGTGACTGTGAAGCTTTGTGTGATAGTCGGATAGTCTATGATCCCTGCTACGAAACGCAGCTCGGTTTGAATTGCTGAACTGGTATTAGCTCCGGAGATGACAACGGAGCCGCGGCCTCCGGGCGCCAGTGATGATGGCGCGGATTCAACTGTGAGTCCCCCTCCGATTGTGAAGGAGTTAAACGAGACAGTGCGAGTGCCGGGATTCGAGAGCGAAAGTTCATATCGTCGTACTGGATCAGATGAGGCGAACCCAAGAGCTATCGGATAGTTCGGGTTCACATAGGAATTGCTTATGTGGAGATAGCTATTGGAGTCAAGATTGATAGAGGGAGGAGCGATCGCCTCTGCCCACAATCCGATCCGGATTGTTTCCTGCGGTATGTCTGGCCGCGAGGGGACGGATATGACAAGAACGGCTGTTGATGATTTAACCCCGGCACGACATGGATAGAACTCGAAATCGGTTTGTCCCGTCTCGCCGGGGCGCACCGTGCGTGGGCTCATCGACGCGTAGCCACTATTTGAGTTCACCCACGCCGCGCCCTCAAACGAGATCGCAACTGCTAAGTCCTGAGCGCCGGAGTTTGTGATGCGGATCCGCTTATAGCGGAATGTGTTACAGGTTGGAGTGACTGCCTCTGGATCGAATCGTAGGTTCGCTCCAGCTCGAACGTCCGTTGAATTGTGCCTAATTGTGAAGGACGCTACGTCGATTACCTGGGAGCGTACCTGCATCGAGGCGGTGGTGATGTGTGCTGGATTGTCGACTGATCGGAATGTGAGTGGAATAGTCTCTGCGATGGTGCCCGCCTGATCTGTTTTGACGGCTAACAAAAGCTGCTGCGATGAGGATCCGTTGATTCGAAG
>JBIIYC010000125.1:0-7851 GCA_044347025.1 Bdellovibrionota bacterium | reverse complement strand
CCGCGACGGCGCAGAAGCCATTGGTTGTTATCGACTCGCTTCGGCACACACTCATTCACCACAACGCGAATGTGCATCGAGGTGCGTATCGTTTGAGTGCCGAAGCATCCGAGCGCTACGACGATGCTCGAGCCAAAATCGCGAGGTACATCGGGGCGGGAAGTCCTCGCTCTATCGTCTTTGTGCGTGGGGCGACGGAGGCGATCAATCTCGTAGCGCGGAGTTCCGAGCACCTTTTCAAGGAGGGAGATACAATCCTCCTAACGCTCTTAGAGCACCACAGTAACATTGTACCGTGGCAGATGCTCGCTAAGCGAAAGAAGCTTTCGATTGTGTTTGCTGGCATCAAGCCTGATGGAAGTCTGGATGTCGGTGACTTCAACGAGAAGGTCAAGCACTACAAGCCTGCGCTGGTTGCGGTGACGCAACTTGCGAACTCGCTCGGTACGGTAACGCCGCTCGCGGAGTTAGTAGCCACTGCGCAGAAGCAGGGTGCTCGGGTACTTGTCGACGGGGCCCAGGGAGCTCCCCATTTGGGTGTGAACGTTACGGATCTTGGGTGTGATTACTATGTGTTCTCGGGCCACAAGATGTATGGCCCGACGGGTATCGGCGTTCTGTATGGCCGGCCCGATCGGCTGGAGGAATTGGAGCCGTTCCAAGGTGGCGGTGACATGATCTCCTACGTCAGTGTTGAGGGAGCCGGTTGGGCCGAGATTCCTCAACGATTCGAGGCCGGCACTCCTGCGTTTCCAGAGGCGATAGCACTCGGTGCCGCCGTTGATTTTCTCGGGCGTTTTTCACAGGACGAGATGCGTCGCCACGAGCGCAGCCTTGTTGCAAGCGCAATTGAGATGCTTCGGGCTGAAGAGGGAACTACGATCTACGGCCCAGCCACTACCGGCGGCGAGCAGGCCACTGTCGTTTCTTTTTCTATTGATTGTGTACACCCGCACGATTTTGCCACGATTGCCGATACCCACAACGTACAGATTCGTGCGGGTAACCATTGTGCCATGCCGACGCTCCGGGCGCTCGGCGTTCAGGCGACCGTGCGCATGAGTTTTGGCATCTACTCCTGCACTGAAGACCTCACAGCGGTCGCCGCTGCTATTCGCGAAGCTCGGCGTATGTTTTCCCGGGGGTGATCCTCACAACGTGCGTTGCAGAGGATGATCGCGCGCGGAGGGTGCCGAGATCGCAGCTCGATTAAGCCCGCTTAATCCGCACAATCGCGAGGAAATTGTACACGCCGTGCAGAACTGCAGCGCAAAATAGGGAGTCGGTGAGGTATGCGACGGCCCACATGTACGAACCCATGATAGTGTACAGCGGAATCATCCCGCCGAAGCGTCGAAAATTCCCGACGAAATGAATTGCTGCGAAGAGCACGCTTGTGCTCACGCATGCTCCGAGAGGTCCTAGGTACGTACGCGCAACGGCGTTGAGGGCGCCGCGAAAAAACAGCTCTTCGCAGGCGCCGGAGAGGATGGCGACTGCAACTGCGGTAGGCAGCGATATCTGTCGGCAGAGGGGGAGAATTATCTCGCGAGAAAAACGGCTATAGACCGAGGTTGGATGACGCTGAGAGACGCGCCACAACACTTCATTGAGGAGTAGTGGAGGCGTGGCAAGTAGTGCTCCAAGTGCGGCGAAGTGCATGGAGGCGTTCCAACTCACCTCAATGTTACCTACCGCACACAGGACGACGGAGAGGATTACGAGGAGGCCTTCAGAAACGAGTGCAGCTATGAGAACTCTCATTGAATGCCCGTTGAATCGTGCAGTGTAGTCGTATCACCGAGGCGCAAGCAGGCGAGGAGTTGCCGCGCAGCGTCGTCACTAGCCAGCTCAAGCACCTCGTTGAGGTCTCGTTCGAACGCGAATGGCGAGAGCTTTGAGTGCGAACCGGTAACTTCACAGGCCTGGGCCCGCCCAGTGGAGGTATAGTACTCGGCTGAGAGGGTAATTGACGCACTAGGACGCCGAATAATCAGAAGATCCCATCCATTAACGGACACCGAGCGAACGTTCACCATCAGGCGTGGAATGGGCATTGGGGTGAGGCGTGATGGGGCAACCAGCCCAACTCGTCCAAATCCAGCCTGGGTGGTAAGGCTTGTGCGAATGAGATCTGCTAGATGAGCGGAGTAGATGCGAGATACGGGTAGCGCCATCAGAAGGTACTGAAACCCGAGTCGATCAGTATCCTGGGGCGTCGAAAGGTAGAGAGGAACCCTCGTGTCGGCGGCACTCACCAGCCGTGGGAGGGCGGCTGGGGCGGGGATAGGAGGGAGCGTTGTTGAGAAACACCCCGTCAAGAGCGAGAGGGTGAGAAGAGATAAAGTATAGCAAAATTGTGTAGTTGGGCTCGGCTTCATGGGTGGGAATAGTTGCTCTTAGCTCTTCAGTAGCGGCGCTAACGGCTGTACGATAGATCATAGAGCTACGGCCACGGTAGCCACTAACACTACAGGGCTCGGGTGAGCTCTGTACTCAGTATGAGAATATGGGGGACGGCGTCAGTTGGATATGCGGGACGTTGGCAGCAAGGGGGCCGCGATTGCGTTTTCACGAGTCGCTGTGAATCATGGCAGATAAATCAAAGAGCCCAGCGCAGAGGCTAGACCTCGGTCTTTCGGAGATCCTCTCCCGCAGTGGTGATGCGCCATCCACGTTGCCGCCGGAGCTTCCACCTGAGCGAGCAGCCACATCGGTTGTGTCACTTTCGGACGCTGATGGACGACTGAACTCGGAGTTTCTCTCCCTGGCCGAAGGTCGCAAGTGGGGCGTATTGGTGAGTCGCGCCGAAGCCACGTTTTCAACGGGCGACGATATTGAGGCTCGATTGTGGTGGATTAGGGGGCATCTTGGCGCATTCTCTTTGCCGGTGTCTTTGTTAGCCGCTCCCTTCGAAACCGTGTGTCGACATGCAGACGATACAGCCAAGGAGCGTTTCCGCTCGCTGTTTGTGGAGATCGGTAATGTGATGCTCTCCCGTTTGCGCGAGGTTGGGGATAAACGACAGGAGTACGCCGTGCGACTCGCGCTTCACCAGATCGGATTGCTGGAGAGCTCAGAGGAGTATACTCGTTCCCTACCGCCTAAAGTTCCGTCTCTGACGGAGAGCGCAGTAGTTGAGAGTAGGGAACCCAGCGCGTGGCCTCTGCCACCGGTCTCCGTTACTCACAAACGCAGCAAAGCGAAGTGGTACGGTGTTGGTGGGCTGCTGGTCTGTGTAGCGACGGTATGGCTCCTGCTCACTAACTTCAGTGGTAGCCCAGCCTCGGTTGCATCAGAGGGATTTATCTCCAGTCGGCCCCCGCTCGATCTGCAACTCCCAGGCGTACGCGCGCGTGAGGTTGTGAGCAATTTAGGAGCGCTGTTCTATTCGCTCTCGGACACCCCAAAAGCCGAACCAGCTGCAGTAGTCCCAGCGGATCTACCAGCTCCAGCTCCGGAGAAGAAGCTTGAAAATGCCAAGCGTAAGATCGATTCGCAACCGGCAGCCGTTGAGAAGCCTGCTCCTCCAGCGAAGCGAAAAGAGGTGGTACGAACTGACGGTCCGCTTGAGAGTCCGGAGTTTCGTAGAGAGATGCATCGCCAGACAGCTCCGCACGAGGCGCGCCTCCCGGATCCGCTCTTTGGTCGTCCACCAGCGCCCGAGATGAGGTCGCCTTTTCCAGATGGTGTCGGAGGATCTGTTGGTAGTGTTAAGTCAGTGATTGCGTCAACTGACGTCTTCGCATCCCCGAGCTATCGGGCCCGAGTGCTTGGAAGGCTCCTCGTTGGAGATGAGGTGAGTGTTGAGGGGCAAGTGGGGCGCTGGCTGCGTATTCGCTCCAAGAAGGGGCGCGTGGGCTTTATTTATTCGCAGGACGTTGGGGAGCGGGAGGATTTCCGCGCTGAGAGCCCCGCTCAATAGTCGAAATTCCTGAGCGCATAGAAAAAACACCTCACAGCCTTCTAAGAGGCCGAGAGGTGTTTCTATCAATCGATGGCGTGACGACTACTCTTCCGTATCGTCGTCCGATGACTCTTCGTCACTGGATGCGTCATCGGAGGTCGAGGAGGCCTCTGGCGCTGCGGTGCGGAGCACCTTTGATGCTTGGAGTCCCTTCGGGCCTTCCTTCAGCTCGTACTCGACAGTCTCGCCATCCTTGAGAGTCTTGAAACCCTCTGATGCGATAACGGAGTAGTGCACGAATACATCGCGACCGCTCGTGTGCTCGATGAAGCCAAAACCCTTGGCGTCATTGAACCACTTTACTATTCCCTTTAATGTGCTGGAATCTGACTCAGACATAACTACTGGCTCCCGTAAAAAAACCACGGTATTCAAAACCTACCATATTCAAATCAGGTTACAAGACCGCTCATCATCAAGCGGTGCGTTCACCATGCAATTTGAGATTCCGGGTTTTGGGCAACGGATCCATTTTTTTCATAAATATATTTGAATTTGGGCGTGTCGCGATCGGTGGCTTTGGTGTGGTTTCTGAATGTGCGATCTTAAAAACGATTGATAAACCAGGGGGTTGCGCTGAGCTCGTTAGGATCGGTGCAGGGCATTTCGGCGGCGCGAGCGGCCACCGTGACGGGATGCCGGCGCACTCAATCTGTCGTCATCTGGCGATTGGTCGGGCTGTCAGTGATGCTACATTGCTAAGTACGCGGAACTGCTGGTAGTATCCAGGCGGCCGGTTGACGCGCGTACGGGGGCATTTTCTGATAGTCTTTGAGAGCGCGAGCAGGGGTGTGCGGCCGATGCCGTAGACCGCTCCGGGCGCGCGCGGATCCTCTGCTAGTAAATCAGGAATCTCTGTTCACATGGACCTCTCTCACGTACTTCTGCAAAGTTTTCCCGAGCCCCATGTGGTGATTTCGCGGGATATGGTGTGCGTTGCGGTGAACGAGCCGTTTGCCGAGCTGCTTCACGTGAGAGCAAGTGATCTTGTTGGCAGGTCTGTGTCCGGGTTTTGGCCCGATGCCGCCCGTGTTTGCTCGATTTCGGGCGAGCATACAATCGAACTCCTGGCAGCGGGGCAAAAGGCTATTACAGCAAGGGTCTCCTGTTTTGTTTCGGATGTTGTTGTGGTCCGGGTGCTCGCGAGTGTAGCAGCGGGCGATTCCGCACAGATCCACCATAAACAGAGAATTGAGACCTTGGGCATTCTCGCTGGTGGCATAGCGCACGATTTCAACAACGTGCTGACGGGAATCCTCGGACACGTCGCGTACATGAAGCATGTTCTCCCGGAGGCTGGAGCAGCGGCGGAGTCAATCAAGGCGATTGAAGAGGGAGCGTTGCGAGCCTCAGGGTTGACCCAGCAAATTCTAAAGTTTTCGAAGCTTGATTCGAGCGATCACTCTGTACAGGTTGATGTCGCTGATCTAGTCGGCCGCATCGGTACGTTGCTCAAAAGCGCAATTCCCGCTGAGGTGACGCTGAAAATGTCACCATCGACGCGTGGTTTTCATGTGCTGGCTTCAGAGGCGCACATTACGCAGATTCTCATAAACCTCATTATCAATGCTCGGGATGCAATCTCTGGCCGGGGGGTGATAGACGTATCGCTTGAAAGCTCTTGCGAGGCTGAAGAAGTCCGTAGCCTATTCGGCGATGAGCCGGCCTCCTCAGTATATGGGGCGATCGTCGTGCGCGATGACGGCATCGGGATGAACGACGATGTGAAGGCACGTTTATTCGAACCCTACTTCACGACTAAGAGCTCTGCGGGCACGGGACTCGGGTTGGCGACCGTTAATTCGATCGTTAAGCAGCTGGGGGGAGCGATTGAGGTGATTTCGGCGCCGGGGGCGGGGACGACCTTTCGAGTAGTACTGCCGGCCGTCGCAGAGGAGTCTGCTGTTCTCGCTGGGCAGCACCAGGAGTCCGACGGATTGCGACGTGGTCACGGAGAGCGCGTACTGGTTATCGACGACGAGTATGCAGTGCGAAATGTGCTTGGATTGAGCCTTGCCCATCTTGGGTACGAGGTGGAGACAGCTGCCGGTGGTGCCGAAGGCGTAGAGAAATTTGAGTCAGATCCGCAATCCTTCGGTCTCGTTATCCTAGACCTTTTGATGCCCGGCCTTTCGGGAGAAGAGGTGTTTCATCGCCTCAGGGCGATTAGACCGGAGTTGCGTGTCCTTATTGTGAGCGGGTTCAGCTCAGAGCACGTCGTGCAGCGCATCCTTGAGGATGGAGCTCAAGATTTTATTCAGAAGCCTTTTTCGATCGAAGTTTTGTCTGAGAAGGTACGGGGGTGTTTGCGTGATTAAGTCGTATCAGGTCCGCACGATAACTGTTTCGCCGGGATTGGTTCTTTCGCCGATGAGCGGCGTAACCACTCGCGCATTTCGAAGGCTCGTCAAGGAGTTAAACCCCGGCGCTGTCGGCTTAGTAGTGAGCGAGTTCGTATCGGTTGAGGGGATGACTCGCGGCTCAAAGCGGACTCTTGAGATGATGCGCTATTCGGAGAGTGAGCGGCCGTACTGTGTGCAGATCTTTGGTTATGACATCGACCGTATGCGTGATGCCGCGCTGATGGTTCAGGATATCGGCGCCGATATGGTTGATATTAACTGCGGATGCCCTGCCCCGAAGGTGGTCAAGCGTGGCGGTGGGTGTGAGTTGATGCGTCAACCCCAGCACCTCCAGGCGATGATCCGTGAGGTGCGCAAAGCAGTTTCAATTCCGCTCACGTTGAAGATTCGCGCTGGGTGGGACGAAACCTCCCGAAACGCCATCGACATCGCAAAGATGGCGGAGTCGGAGGGTATCGAAGCGCTTGCCATCCACGGTCGGACACGAGCCCAGCTGTATCGAGGACTCGCCGATTGGTCGCTCGTTCAAGAGGTCGCTGAGGAGCTCTCGATCCCAGTGCTTGGAAGTGGCGACGTAGTCGATCGCGCATCTGCCGAAGCTCGGCTTCAGGGGAAGGTAGCAGGGCTGTTCATTGGTCGCGCCAGTATTTGGAATCCGATGGTGTTTTCCGAAATAGTGCAGGGTACAGGGGATACGATTCGGAATAACCAGCAGCTTATGCTCGATATTTTATTCCGTTACATCGAGCTGCTCCGGGAAGATTTTCAGGATAGTTCGTGTCCAGGCAAGATTAAGCAGCTCGCGTCCCAGATGTGTCGGGGTGCGGTGTGGCGGAAGACCCTTTTGGGATTGAATACACTTCAAGACCAAATCGACCTCCTTCAGCGGGTTCGGGATGGTGCTTTTGTTCAGGCCGGTAGAGACTCAGGTATAGATGAGTCGCCCCTTGAGGAGAGCTCCTGTGATCAGTATGCAACGGCGTAGTATGCGATACAGTCAGCTGCACTCGACCGAGGCGATCGATTTCGCAGTTAGGATACAGTTCTACAGTGCTTAAAGTTACGAGTCTTACGAGGTCATTTGGTGATAAAGCGGTGCTTCGTGATGTTAACTTTGCGCTCAAGCCGGCCTCGATTAACGGATTGATTGGGCCGAGCGGTGGCGGCAAGAGCACGCTCTTTAAGATAATCGCGAACACATGCCGCTCCGATCTCGGGTGGGTGACGTTTCCGCCGGGGTGCTCACACCGTGATGTGGGGCTCATGTTCCAGGAAGGCGCCCTCTTCGACTCGCTCTCGGTATACGATAACGTCGCATTTCCGTTAGTCGCGGGTAAGGTGCCGACAACGTCGCTTCCATGCGATGAACGTGAGCTGGTGTGTCAGAAGGTGAGCGATATCTTGGCGCGAGTTGGTCTTACTCGTGCGGCCTATAAGATGCCGGGGCAATTAAGTGGTGGAATGCGGCGAAGGGTTTCCCTTGCGCGCGCGTTGGTAGCTCGACCGAAGATACTCTTACTT
>JBIIYC010000124.1:0-7859 GCA_044347025.1 Bdellovibrionota bacterium | reverse complement strand
CACTAAAATTAACTTTTACTCACTCCCTACCAGCAACCGCAATTACGCAGCAGCCGACTCTCCTCCGAGCTTCTTGCGGTATGCCTCAATGGCACGAACCAACTGTGCGCTTGGCTCAGAGAGAACTCGAACCATTCGCGTAGCAGGCTCCAACATGAGTCTCAGCAACATAGCGAACGTCTCCTCCCGACCTGGCATCATCGACAACGATGCAACGCCGGCTGGATCGACAAATGCGCCATCTAACCAACACCCTTTCACTCGAAACTTATCATTCTCTTTTGCGAACTTGGCGAGCACCTTGGTTGGTGCAATCGGATCCTTGTCGCACGTAACCACGAGAGTTGGGCCGACGATGGTCGACAAAAATCGCTCAACCTCACCCTGCGAGCTACCCTGGTCTCCGGTCACTTTGTTAACCGCAAGACGCGCCAGTGTATTTCGCACAACTCGTGCCTCCGACCCAGCTTTTCGCAATTCGCGACGAAGCTCGGTCATCTTTGCTACCGTGAGACCACGGTAGTCTGCGCAAACAGCTACTTGAGCCTTGGTGAACGTATCCGCCAAGAGCCCCAGTTCAGCTATTTTCTCTGACCTTTCCATACTGCAAATCCTTTTAGAAATCCCCGTTCCTGTTCAAATCCTTATGCTCTGAGAGCTGCTACATCGAGAGCAACGCCCGGGCCCATTGTAAGGGAGATCGAAGCGCTCTGGAGATACACTCCCTTGCTCGACGACGGCTTTGCACGGTTAAGAGCCTGGAACAACGCCTGAACGTTCTCCTGGATCTTGCTGCTTCCGAAAGAAGCCTTTCCAACAGCTGCGTGAATGATGCCAGCCTTATCAACGCGGTACTCCGCGCGACCCGACTTGACCGACTTAACAGTCTCCGCAACGTCAAATGTAACCGTTCCGATCTTTGGTGATGGCATTAAACCGCGAGGACCAAGGAGCTTACCCACCTTACCGACCTGCGCCATCATATCAGGAGTAGCGATAACGCTATCGAAGTCAAAGAAACCGCCCTTGATCTTCTCTGCGAGGTCATCGGCACCTACGATATCAGCGCCAGCAGCAAGCGCTTCTTGCGCCTTCTCACCCTTTGCGAACACAGCTACTCGCACCGTCTTTCCGAGACCATGCGGAAGCGCGATAGAACCACGGACGTTCTGCTCTGCCTTCTTCGGATCAACTCCTAATCGAACAGCAACCTCGACCGTCTCATCGAACTTAGCCGATGCGGTGCTAGCAACTACGGAACAACCCTCTTCCAAGCTGTACAACTTCTCAGCCTGAACCTTGGACCGCGCCGCTCGAATTCGCTTTCCTTCTTTTTTGCGAGCCATATACTTAACTTTGCTTGAATTAAAACTTTTTATCTGTTCTATCCTGCCGTGGGCGGCTATCTTAATTACCGACCCCCTGCTATCCCCGCATTTATTTTCGTGCGTTTTGGATCGGTTTACGATCCAGGGACACCCGTACAGCAAGGAGCCGGTAGCCTAGGGATTAACCTCTCAGAAGTCAATATCCCCGGGCCTAATTAGATAACATCAACTCCCATACTTCGTGCTGTTCCGGCGACTATCTTACAAGCTGCCTCCTCGTCGTGGCAGTTGAGGTCCGCCATCTTCTGCTTGGCGATCTCGGCAACCTGGGCCTTCGTGATCTTACCAACCTTGTCCTTATTCGGAACCGAGGACCCCTTCTCAAGCTTGATAGCCTTCTTAATTAAGAAGGACACGGGAGCCACCTTCATCTCGAACGTGAAGGAACGATCCTTGTAAACTGTAATAACTACAGGAACAACCTCACCAATCTGCTTTTGGGTCTTTGCGTTAAACTGCTTACAGAACTCCATAATGTTAACGCCGTGCTGACCAAGCACTGGACCGATTGGAGGAGCCGGATTAGCCTGACCGCCTGTAACCTGCAACTTAATCGTTGTTGTAATCTCCTTTGCCATCTGAACCACTCCTTTACATCAAAAATCGCTATCGACCCTCAACTCGGGCCTAACTAGTTCAATACACTAACACTTTTCTACTTGCATGAAATCGAGCTCGACTGGAGTAGCACGACCGAAGATACTGATCAACACCTTGACCTTACCCTTCTCTGGCCGAACCTCCTCGATAGTTCCGTTGAACTCAGCAAATGGGCCATCAATTACCTTAACGGCATCACCCTGCTCAAAGTTCATCTTCGCCCGAGGTGAGGCAGCACCCTCTTCCACCTGACTGAACACGCGCTGAACTTCCTCTTCCGACATCGGAAGCGGACTTGTCGCGTCACCCACGAAACCGTTTATTTTCGGGGTTTCCTTGACCAAATGCCAGGTTTCCTCGTTCATAACCATCTGAACGAGAATGTATCCAGGGAAGAACTTGCGAGTTGAGGTCTTCTTCTGACCCTTGACCAACTCAACCACGGTCTCCTGCGGAACATGAACCTCACCAAAGAGGTGGGTAAGATTGTTTAAGCGAATACGCTCCTCGAGGGCCTGTTTAGCCTTAGACTCGAAGCCTGCATACGCCTGAACAACGTACCAATTCATTTTTTGCTCTGTCGTGCTCGTAGATTCCATACCGTTTCCTCTGAAACAACCGCCTTAGCCGATCATTTTTCCCATCAGCCAATTGAACGTAAGGTCCATCACGAAGAGGCACATCGAGATAAACACGATAATAAGAAGCACCACGCCGGTCATCCGCACCGTCTCTTGTCGAGTCGGCGATTGAACCTTCTTGAGCTCCTCAACGCTCTCCGTAAAGTACCCTGCGCTACGCGAAATTATCGATTCCGACGAAGCATCAGCTACCTTATCATTCATCTTAAATCCCTATTAAAATCAACAGGTTCAACTCATAAGAAGCCTGCGCCGGTTGCTTCTAGAGGCCCCAGAAGCGTCCCAAACACACCACGGGGAGTAGCCGAGGTGTCGTGAGCAGTAAGAGAGAACTAGTAAACCTGAAGGACCGGTCTTACAACCGGTACCCCATGTACGATGGGGGAAGCTACCAAAAATTTAAGCCCTGAGCAAACGGTGGAGCTAACATTCTGAAACAACTGTTAGCACCCCCGAGAACCCGAGATAGCCTCAAGTTTGGCGGAAAGAACCCCCTCTACATAGACTTTAAGCTCTGGCAGCTTCACCGAGGTGAGCACCTCGCTAGCAAACGCATGTACCAGAAATGCTCGCGCGTCCTCACGCCCCACTCCGCGCGACTGCAGGTAGAACATAGCGTCGCTATCGAGCTGACCTACGGTTGCGCCGTGAGTGCACTTTACATCGTCCGCCCAGATCTTGAGCTGTGGCCTTGACTCAATGCTCGCATCCGAGGAGAGCAAGAGAGCCTGATTAGACTGAAACGCATTGGTCTTCTGCGCGATCTTGTCGACGGTAATTGTGCCCGAGAAAACTCCCTTACTGTCGCCCGCATAGATACCCTTAAAATGCTCGCGACTCTCAGCCGATGGCTGCTGGTGGTGAATAACCGTCGCGTTATCCACATGCTGACTGTTCGAGAGCAAGGAGAGTCCGTTGAGCACTGACTGAGCGCCAGCTCCACCGAGCAACACGTTGGCATTGTTTCGCACCAGCGATCCGCCGAACGAGAAGATGTGCGTTCGAACGGTCGAATGCTGATGCTGCTGAACTGTCATCCCGGCAACGTGATACGCAGATTCCGACTCATTCTGAATGCGGTAGTAATCCACCGTGGCGCCAGCTGCTGCGTGAATCTCTGCAACCGGTAACGACAGATATCTGATGCCCGACGCACCCAGGTGTGACTCTACGAGAGTTACCTCCGAGGTTTCGGCCGCATCTACCAACACGCGAGGAGTGACAACGCCCCCTTCTGCGCCGTCAGTAGCAAGATGAATGATATGAATCGGGGCTTTGATTACAGCACCGCGAGCGACGGTAATGCACACACAATCAGAGAGCAGCGATGTTGCCAACGCGGCGAACGACTCCTCTCGATGGAGCCCGAGCGAGCCGATACGTGCACCTTGCTGCGAAGCCGAACCATCCGCCAAACGAGAAACCTCGAGCCCCTGACAAGAACCGAGCGACGAGAGGCTAGCTGAGTACACGCCATCTACGAACACCAACTCGCTCACCGGCGAGAGTCCCTCGATACGAGCGCGCCGCAAAAGCTCTTGTACATCTGTCGACGCAGCCTGCGAGGATGCCGTAAGGGTAAACTCCCCCTGCGCTATCGCCTCTGGATTCGTATACTTCCACTCCTCAAGCTTCGGGGTGGGAAAGAGAAGCTTCTGCCACACCGCTCGCGCTTCAGTTACCAGAGCGGACAGCTTAGAATCCATCCCTCGCTGCACGTTCTCAGCCTTCTCGAGCGCTGCCGGAACCCAATCACTACTTGCTCCAATCGGAGCTCGAACTCGTACCACTGAACTCATCCTCGAAACCCCATTACGCTGAAAGAGACTCTCTGAAAGCCGCGTATCCGCGATTCTCAAGCTCAAGGGCGAGATCTTTTCCGCCCGACTGAACGATGCGACCATCGATCATGACATGCACGACATCAGGAACGATGTAATTCAACAGGCGCTGGTAATGGGTGATCACCAACATCCCACGCTCAGGGGAGCGAAGCCTATTCACGCCCTCTGCAACCGTCTGCAACGCATCGATGTCCAAGCCCGAATCCGTCTCGTCGAGAATCGCCAGCTTCGGCTCAAGGACCGCCATCTGGAACACCTCGTTGCGCTTCTTCTCACCACCCGAGAATCCTTCGTTTACTGCGCGCTGTAACAGCTCGTCGCTCAACTCAAGTAACTTGGCCTTCTCTTTTACGAAGGTCGCAAACTCGCGTACAGCAAGAGGCTTGAGCCCTCGATGCTCTCGCACGGAGTTAAGGGCGGTACGGAGGAAATACGTCGTCAACACGCCCGGGAGCTCAACTGGATACTGGAACGCGAGAAACAGTCCCTCTCGTGCTCGCACCTCCGGATCCATCTCCAGAAGATCCTTACCATCAAAGGAAACCTGACCCTGCGTAACTTCGTACCCCTCTTTACCACAGAGGATATTGGCCAGCGTGCTCTTTCCGGAGCCGTTCACACCCATGATGGCGTGCACCTCACCCGGCTTTATCTCAAGATTGATCCCTTTGAGGATCTCCCTTCCCTCGCCCTCTATTCGCGCATGTAGATCTGAAATTTTCAAAAGACTCATACTTCCCTCTTATCCAACACTTCCTTCGAGACTAATTTCCAGGAGACGCCGAGCTTCAACAGCGAACTCCATCGGCAACTCGTTAAGGACCTCCTTGCAGAAGCCGTGAACGATCATCGACACGGCATCTTCAGTAGCGATACCACGTTGATTGCAATAAAATATCTGATCTTCTCCGATCTTCGACGTTGACGCCTCGTGCTCAACGGTCGCGGTCGGATTCTTTACTTCGATATACGGGAACGTATGGGCACCGCACTCGTTCCCCATCAACATCGAATCGCACTGAGAGAAGTTTCTGGCCCCCTCCGCGCTCTTCATGATCTTGACCAAACCACGATATGCGTTCTGGCTTCGACCCGCAGAAATACCCTTTGATACGATCGTGCTCTTGGTGTTCTTTCCGATATGAATCATCTTCGTACCGGTGTCGGCCTGTTGCTTGTTGTTTGTAATCGCTACTGAGTAGAACTCACCAACAGAGTTATCTCCCTTCAGGATACAACTCGGATACTTCCATGTAATTGACGAACCTGTCTCGACCTGCGTCCACGATATCTTCGCGTTATCGCCGGCGCACAGTCCACGCTTCGTTACGAAGTTGTAAATGCCGCCCTTTCCGTCCTTGTCTCCTGGATACCAGTTCTGAATGGTTGAGTACTTGATATGCGCATTTCCGAGCGCAACCAACTCTACAACAGCAGCGTGGAGCTGGTTCTCGTCTCGCATCGGAGCGGTACACCCCTCCATGTAACTTACGTAGCTTCCCTCGTCTGCGATAATTAACGTGCGCTCAAACTGGCCGGTCTTCGCAGCGTTAATTCTGAAATAGGTGGAGAGCTCCAGTGGGCAGCGGACTCCTTTCGGAATGTAACAGAACGAACCATCCGTAAAGACAGCAGAGTTTAACGCCGAAAAGAAGTTATCCGAAGCCGGAACGACAGATCCGAGATACTTTTGCACCAACTCGGGATGGTGCTGAATCGCTTCCGACATCGAACAAAAGATGACGCCGACCTCTTCAAGCTGCTTCTTGAACGTTGTAACAACGGAGACAGAATCAAATACTGCATCGACGGCAACGCCCGCCAACGCCTTCTGCTCATGCAACGGGATGCCGAGCTTTTCATACGTCTTGAGGATCTCTGGGTCGACCTCCTCAAGACTCTTGGGCCCCTGCGCCTTCTTCGGTGCTGAGTAGTACACGATGCTTTGATAATCAATCGGCGGATACTCTACAAACGCCCAATGCGGTTCCTTCATCTTGAGAAAACGCTGGTAGGCTTTCAGACGCCATTCGAGCATCCACTCAGGCTCACCCTTCTTTTTCGAGATCGTTG
The DNA here is from genome assembly GCA_044347025.1 of Bdellovibrionota bacterium. Classification (GTDB taxonomy): domain Bacteria; phylum Bdellovibrionota_C; class UBA2361; order UBA2361; family OMII01; genus OMII01. Next base: position 1,313 of record JBIIYC010000124.1, on the reverse strand, counting down.
CGATCGTCTGCTCATTGAGACCAGCCGGCATGGAATCGGCTTCCAGGTCCGTATAGAACCCGTACTTGTAATCCTGACTGGTAAAATCGTCTAAGATATCTGTGCTCATGCGTCAAAGCCTTCCGAAAGCCTAATCGGTTCACCCTCTGTGCTGGTGCCCGAACCAAACAACCTCGCAACTGTGCGAGAGGGCCACTCAGAGTACCGCTTTTAGGGATACAAGTCCTGCCCGTGGCCATCTTTTTCAGGCCTCGGCTGCATCTCCCTTCAAGTTGCGCCCCAAGGTAGCAATCTTGATCAGTTTATTCAAGTATAGGGCCTTCGCTAAGCAGCTGCAATCTCAATGATTTTCCTGTTGAGCGGTCATATTTTCAGGAATTTCAGTCCACTAAAGCGACCGTTACCCCGGGAAAGGTCGGAATAGGCCCCTCCAAGTTCTGAAAGAGCCACTTCAAGAGGTCCTGATAGAACCGAAAGAGAGGCACATGCTCCGCTATCTGCTCCCGCACCTGCTCGCGCCGACTCTTGAATCCGGCGTGGCTCTCCCGAGTCAGGTGCTCCCTCTCCCGCCAAAAATTTCCGAGAGACTGTACCTGTATTTCGAAGAGGCGCCCATTCCAGAGCACCACCGACTTCAACGCCTCCCACCCACTCGCCTTTCCGTTGTCCGTTAGGTAATTCTTCGTTTCAACAAACTGAAGTCCCTCCGTAGTCGAGCTAAACGTAGCTCCAACAGCCTCCAACTGAGTTGCGGTCCAGGTTTGGCGTAGTAAAAGATCGTGAAGTTGCTGCGCCTCTTCTGGCGAACTAACAACCACCTTCACACCGAAAACATCCTTTACGTATTTACTCAGGTGGCGCAGTTCCTTGTCGCGCTTGACGAGGGTATCGAGACTAAAGATCTCATCAACGACTTTATTCCAAAGCTCTTCCTCCGCCTTGATTCGACTAATAATCTTGTGAATCCCCTTAGAGTTCGGCTGCGTCGGTTGATACTCAACTACATTGGCAACGAGCGCTGGCGATACCCAACCGACCCCGTCAAAAAACCGCAACTTGCGCAACTGGCGGCTACCGAGATCCAAGTCCATGGTCGAATATAGATCGTCACGAGAGAGAGGCTGCATCAACGTAAATCGCTCAGACGTTGAAGGAACCTCCCCGATCACCACACTTTGGAGCTGATATTCTCGGACATAACTATTACAGAACAATTCGCACAGCCGGTGCAGTGACTCCTCTCCCTTTCGAATCATACGGTCAAACGCTGCACGACAGAGTCGAATGTGCGCTCGAGAGAACTGCATGTGGCA
>JBIIYC010000086.1:0-10930 GCA_044347025.1 Bdellovibrionota bacterium | reverse complement strand
TTACGAAAATAAGCTGATTTCAACGGCGCTTTCGCAGACCGGAGGAAACAAAAAAGCAGCGGCAAAATTACTGGGGCTCAATCGAACAACACTTGTTGAGAAGATTAAGAAGAAGGGGCTCGAAGCGCGGATCGAGGTAATCATTCAAGACGATATGGCTATCTAGTCCTAGCCTGGAATGACGCTATGAAAACGATAACGAGCAGAACAAGGATGTGGGCATGTGCAGCCCTTGTATCGTTCCTCCCCGTGACCGTCGGAGGGAGGGATGCATACGCGCAACATCCGGTAGATGTCCAAAGGCTCACAGCTGAAGGAGATCACTTTCGGGCGCTCTCGTTGTACGAAATCCTTCCTGTTCGCCAACTTGATGAGGGAACCTACATCTCTGCAGCAAAGAGCGCCTGGGCGCTCGGACTGACAAAACAGGCCACCGAGCTTTTCGATACTGTTTTACGCAACAGAGAGCTGAATCAAGACGATCGGGCCCGGATAACCCTCTCGAGGGCTGTTATTGAGTATCAAGAGGAGCGGTACCAAGAGGCGTCTCTTTTTGCTGAAAAAGCGACTGGCTACCTCGTTGAAAAGTCTCCCCTGCGTGGGCGGGCGCTCCTTCTGCTCGGACAGAGTTTATTACGACTCGGCGCGTATGCCTCTGCCGAAGAGCGGCTCCTTCAGGCTCTTTCGGATGCTGCTCCTTCGGACCGTCCGGATGTCGCGTTCTCACTCGGATCGGCGCAAGTAAAGCTTGGCAAGCTCTCCGACGCGGAACGTTCATTCAAAGCTATTCCTACGGATCACGTTCGAGCGGCATCGGCGGTGCGATCGCTTGCTTCGATCTCGCTTCAGTCGGATCAGGGAGAGCGAGCCCGCTTTTGGATTGAGCGGGGGAAAAGCAACTATCCAGAGGCGTTTCTCGACAGTTGGGCCGATTATGGACTCACAACGGTGGCGCTAAAGGAGGGAAATATGCCCCAGGCTCGCGAAGTAGTTGAGAGGGCGGAGCGGCGATATCCGCCATCGGATGCATGGCTCATTCTTATGCAGGCAGCGCTTGAGCAAGCAGAATGGAATCAGGGAACCCAGGGACAAAAACCATGACGAATGTATATACGACCGATACTAAGACTGGAGAGACGACATCGCTTCCGTCGGGCTTGATGAAGGCGCTTGAGAAATTTAATGAGAGCACCTCAAAGCTTGAATCTCAGCATGCAGCCCTTCTCCAAGAAGTTGAAGAGCTTCGCGAGCAGCTTCGGCAGAAAGATGAAGAGATGAAGCGCGCAGAGCGATTGGCGATGCTCGGAGAAACGGCGGCAGGACTTGCTCATGAAATCCGGAATCCCCTCGGGGCGATCTCGCTCTTTGTTTCAATGTTGAAGGCAGATCTTGTAGATAGGCCAGCGGCGATCGACCTCGTGGAGCAGATTGAGCGCGGCATTAAGAGCTTAGATGGCGTTGTATCGAACGTCCTTCATTTCGCAAAGAATAATCGATTGCAGTGTGCGCCGATAAATCTTCATTCGGTTGTTCAGGAGCTACAACAGCACTTCGCGAGCTTGTATAGTCCACAAACGTGCTTCGAAATCTCTATGTCTGGCAATCCATACGTTTTTGCAGATGATCAGGGGGTCCGACAGAGTCTCTACAACATCATCAACAACTCTCTTCAAGCGATCTCCTTTGCGGGTACTGTCTCGGTGGCTGTGGCCGATGCGCCGAACGACGATGGAGTCGTCATTACGGTATCTGATGATGGTCCGGGAATTCCGGAGGAGATCCTCGGCAAGCTGTTTACCCCGTTTACCTCGGGTCGACGAGAGGGGACAGGCTTAGGTTTATCAATCGTACGCCGTATTGTTGAGGGGCATGGAGGCACGGTTAGTGCCCGTAACACTCCACATGCGGAGTTTACCCTCGTTTTGCCGCGTAAGGGGCCTCGTGAATCGGTAGGAGCATAGATATGGACGTGCACGACAGTGAGCTAACCAAGAGTGAACCAAAGGAGCTGACCGGAGCTCGGCCTCGAATCCTCGTTGCGGATGATGATCCGCACATGCAGCAGGCGATTCGTGTATGCCTCTCGCGCGGAAACTACGACATTACCGTCGTTGCCCACGGGCTGGCAGCACTTGAGCACCTTGAGCAGGAGAGCTTTGATCTCGTAATTACCGATCAGCAGATGCCGCAGATGTCCGGCTTAGAGCTGATGGCGACGATGCAGAAACGCTCCATCGATGTTCCGGTAATTATGATCACGGCGTACGGCACAATCACCCAAGCAGTTGAAGCCATGCAGGTTGGAGCGGCTGACTTCATAACGAAGCCCTTCTCGGCTCAAGATTTGGAGCGAGTTGTGGAGCGTGTGCTTTTACCAGAGAGCAAAGTTACGCGTCAGCGAGCGCAGCGGAGTCGTGGTGGTCGCCCGATAATTACGAATGACCCGCTGATGATTCGAGTTTTAGAGGTAGCAGAGGCGGTTGCGCGTAGTGAGGCTACCGTCTTGATTCAAGGTGAGTCAGGAACGGGCAAAGAGCTCATAGCACGCTTCATTCACACGAGCAGTCTTCGTGCCCAGCAGCCTTTCGTTGCGGTGAACTGCGCAGCATTACCAGAAAGTCTCCTTGAGAGTGAGCTGTTTGGTCATGAGAAGGGTGCTTTTACAGGTGCTCAGACGCGTAAGATCGGAAAATTCGAGTTGGCGCATGGCGGAACGATCCTCCTTGATGAAATTTCGGAGATGGATCTCGCGCTACAAGCGAAGCTTCTGCGGGTTCTTCAGGAGCGAGAAGTTGATAGAGTTGGTGGAAAGGATCCGGTCTCTATCGATGTGCGAGTTTTAGCGACCACCAATCGAAATCTTGAGGACACGGTTCGCGAGGGTAAGTTTCGAGCGGATCTGTATTACCGCCTCAATGTTATTCCGATTACGCTTCCGCCCCTGCGGGAGCGACGCTCCGATGTTAAGCTCCTCACTGAGCATTTCATGCGCCAGTATTTGGGGGACAAGGCTCCCGCGTTGCCAGCTCAGGTCCTTGAGGCGTTGATGGTCCATCCGTGGCCCGGCAATATTCGAGAGCTTCAGAACGCAGTTCAGCGCGCTGCGATCCTCTCCCACGGCAAGACGCCGAAGCAGGCGGACTTCCTGTTATCCATGAATCCAGAAGCCCAGTTGGATAGCCTTCGTGCCCAGGTGGGCTCGCCGAAGCGGATTCATGATATGGTTGAAAAGGAGATAGATCTACAGCCACGAGATGAGCAGGTAGGATCACTTCAGATTCGATCTGGGACCACCGTTCAGGAGATGGAGCGAGCCCTTATCATGGAGACTTTGCGGGCGACCGGCGATAATCGTACGGAAGCAGCGAAGTTGCTTGGGATAAGTATTCGCACGCTGCGCAACAAGCTCCATGAGTATCGTGGGGAAGTGCCGCCGGATGGGGACGCCTAAGATCCCAATATAGCAGACTTCCAGCACACCGGAGCGGCTCCTACTTGAGTCGGCTATTCTCCTCACTTGGTCTTCACTCTATTTCTCGCTAGTATCGTGGCCAACACACGTAGCGTGGATAGGAATGAGACGAATACACACAACACCGTGGATTGAGAGGGCGAAGCGATGGATTCTGATCGCTGCGGCTGCCTGGGTGTTCGTTGTGCTGCTGTTCCGTTTTGTGAATCCGCCCATTACGCCGCTCATAGTGATCAGATACGTTCAATCGCTTTGGTGGGGCTCCGACCGGGCCCAATCGCTTTCCTGGATCCCGCTTGCCGATATCCCGGTGCCTGTGCAGCAGGCGGTAGTAGCCGCCGAGGACTCGCGTTTTATGGAACACTGGGGGATCGATTTTGGAGCGGTCGGCACTGTTCTTGATGGTGCAGAGGGGAAGCGGCGCCTGCGGGGAGCGAGCACTATCACCATGCAGACGGTGAAGAACCTCTTTTTATGGCCTGGGAGGAGCTACATTCGGAAGTTCCTTGAGGCAGTAATGGCCCCAGTGGCGGGAGTCGTTTGGGGGAAGCGGAGAACCCTCGAGATGTACCTCAATATCGTGGAATGGGGTGATGGCATTTACGGAATTGAAGAGGCATCGCGCGCGTACTTTCATCATGGGGCTCGGGAACTCACAGTAAGCGAGGCGGCAGCTTTAGCCGCTATTCTTCCGAATCCTCGCAAACTCTCGCCAGCTCGCATGTCGCATGTCACACGAAAGCGCTACGATCGAATCTTGCGCGAGTGGCAGGCGATCCAGGTTCCGGTTAGGGTCCGCTCCGATGACCGACGCCGTAAGCACCATCGAGAGCCTCTGTCGTAGCCGTCGATAGCCGGGTTGCTGGGTGTCATGGTTATTGACACGTCAATACACTGACACCCCATATGGCGCTCTAACTGCCTGTTTATATTACATAAGAGTCTTAGCACGCATCTTGCTGTATCCGCAGGAGGAGAACCAGCTCTATGCGCTTGCTTGATTCACTATTTGACCGAACCGTTTCCGGGCTTACCAAGGCCATGGACCTCTCGTGGAAGCGAAATGAAGCGATCGCCGCCAATATCGCCAACGCGGAGACACCTCAATACCGCGCGGTGGAGCTTAGCTTTGGCTCAGAGTTGCAGCGAGCATTTGGTTCAACGGCGCAAGATGATCTTACGCGTACAGATTCGCGGCACTTGGATCTCACCAATAAGAGCGAAGCGAAATTGGTTGCGGACTACTCGGGAACTACCAAGGCGGATGGGAACAACGTCGACATCGATATGCAGATGGTGTCGCTAGCTCAGAACGGAAGTGATTTCGCAAATGCCGCGCAGCTTATTCGTAGACAGATCGGTTTAGTTCGAACTGCTATTCGAGACGGGAGATAATAACCTATGGTCGATCCAAAGATAATGTCAGCGGCATACGGCTCAACAGCGATCCTAGCTGGTGGACTCTCAGCTACTCGTAAACGGCTCGATGTCGCTGCGGGAAACCTGGCAAATGCTGAAACACCTGGATATCGCCGACGAGATGTGTTTTTGACTGCGCTTGAAATGCCACAGGCGGAGGGTAGTTTCTCTGCCGCGCTTGATCGCAAGACACTTATGGCCCCCCAGGTTGCGGCTGTTGTTGAGGATCAGAAGCAGGGGACGATGGAGTATCAGCCGAATCACCCTCTTGCCAATGCACAGGGATACGTGGAAATGCCGAACATCAACATGGTTGAGACTATGACCGATATGATGTCAGCTACCCGGTTATACCAGGCAAACGCCACGGCGTTGCTTGAGTCGCGAAGTATCTCGCAAGAAGCCCGTAAAATTTTAACTACCCAAGCGTAACTGAGGAACTGCTATGTCGATTAGCTCAATAAATCCTCTCATTCCAAACATTGCTCCGATAAAAACCGCTCAGGAGCTTACACCTGCTGGTCAGCAGGGTGCATCCAACGGAAATACTGTTGGGCAAGCTTTTGAGAATGTTTTGAAGGAAGTAAACGACCTGCAAACGCAGGCGGATCAGCAGATCGAGGGCCTCACCCTTCGAAAAGATGGTATTACTCCTCACACCGCTATGGTGGCACTCGAAAAAGCGGATGTAGCGTTCCAGCTCATGTCCGCTATCCGTGGCAAGATCGTTCGAGCGTACGAAGAAGTAATGCGCACGCAGGTTTAATATTCACTAGATTAAGAGGTTCATTGTGGCTCCATCGATAGATCCGAAGGTGGTATTCTCGCAGGTTGTTGAGCGGTACATGCGGCTTCCAATTGCGCAGAAGATCGCCGCACCAGTTCTGGCGCTCTTTTGTGTGTGGGCCTTAGTGTATACCTCCCGCATGGCTACCGAGCCGGATTACACTGTTCTGTATTCGGATCTGAGTAGCGGTGATGCGGGCGCAGTGGTTCAACGATTGAAGGAGATGAAGATCGCATACCGCCTCGATGGCAACGCGATCTCGGTTTCTCCTCCAAATCAGGTTCACGAGCTCCGACTCACGCTCGCTTCCGAGGGAATCCCCAAAACGGGCTCCGTCGGTTTTGAGCTATTTGATGGAACGAACTTTGCCACCACAACTCTCGGTGAAGTGGTAAAGAAGCAACGAGCGGTACAGGGAGAGCTTGAGCGAACAATTATGTCGCTTGATGCGGTGGTCGCAGCCCGAGTACACATCTCGCAGCCTGAAAAGTCGATCTTCGCAAAAGCGGCTCAGGAGCCGGGAGCCTCCGTGTTGTTGAAGCTCAAGCCAGGCGCTGAGCTGGATAAGAAGCAGATCAAAGGTATTGCTAACTTTGTGGCAACGAGCGTCGAGGGCTTGAAGCCAGAGCATGTCACAATCATTGACGAATTTGGAAACCAACTCACTTCGAATCCCGGTGAGGGAGAGGAATTTGGGGCCGATGCAACTCGTTTGCAATATGTGCGTGAAGTTGAAAAGGGATACGTCCAACGAATTGAGACGATGCTCGCAAAAGTTCTCGGCCCAGGAAAGGTAGTGGCTCGTGTGACGGCTGACCTCGATTTTTCATCCAACGAGCGGGAGGAGGAGAGCTTTGATCCCGGTGGAAAAGTAATGCGCTCGGAGCGGAGCGTTGAGGAGGGAACGGGTCAGGAACAGCGCGGTGGAATTCCGGGTGTGGTGAGTAACCTTTCAAATGATCCGCAAGCTATGGCCAATCAGGAGGGCATTACTGAAAAGAGCACTCGGAAGGAAAATGTAAAGAACTTCGAGGTTTCTCGAGCTGTTGTGCGAAGTGCGCAGGCTCGTGGAAAGCTTGTGCGGCTCTCGACAGCGGTTCTTGTTGACGGCAAGACGTTGGAGACCCAAGAGGTTGGAGCAGATGGAAAGCCGACAGGAAAGTATTTGAAGAACTACACCGCACTGACACCCGAGATGTTGGCGCAAGTGGAGGGAATCGTAAAATCAGCCGTTGGCTTCGATACGAGTCGCGGTGATGTTGTAACGGTTGAGAATGTTCCGTTCTTCGAGCCTGCTGAAAGCCTGAAGGAGGAGCTTGCAAAGGCGCAGCAGACAGATCAATACCTTAAGTATGGTGGCATGATGGTTCCGATTGTAGCACTGTTCCTTTTCGTTCTCTTTGTACTTCGACCTTTGGTGAAGTTTCTTACGACGTCCGCTCAAGAGGAGTTGGACCTTTCCCGACTTCTTCCATCCGAACTCATTAATGCGGATGCCCGAGCGATCGGCTCGTCAGCACAAGCGGCGTCAGCCCCAGAAGCTAGCGAGGAGCAGGAGCTGCAAGAGTCTTCAGCGGCGATAGCTTCGCCAGAGAAGCAGAAAGCGGGACTACCGGACCTTGAGCCCGCAATCGATATCGAGCAGTACGAGGAAGTCGTTGCAGAGAATGCGCGCCTCGTGAAGGACAATCCGGCGCAGGCCGCGCTCTTAATTCGGTATTGGTTAAACGATGGAAAGCTCTCGTGAGCAGGAGGGCTTGATGGAAACTCCGCAATTCAACGAGGAACAGCAAGGTACAGCGCAGCGGGTTAAGCCGAGCTCCTATACGCCGGCTGTATGGCCCGTGGTTGAGTCCAAAGAGATCGACAACTCGTTCGAGGTCGATGCATATGAACGCCTCGCTCAAGAGCATCATATCTCAGATCCCATGTTTGCAGACTTCGATGCGGAGCCAGTAGCGGGCACGTCAGCAGCTGTAGAAGACCAGAGCGTGCCATCGTCAGCAGACGAGAGTGAACAGATTGAGCAGGATCTGAAGGTGCTCCTGAACGAGCAGGATACGACCATTGATAATGAGTCTATCAGCGTCGTTGAGGAAGCGGATCTGGTTGCTTCGGACGAGTCTCCGGAGGGTATCGAGGATGCCTCTGAGCTCGTCGACGAAGGAGAGGTAGTAGCGACGGCCATCGACAGCGATGCGGATGCAGAGGAGGATATCTCCGAGCCTGCAGAGGCGCTGCTCGTCGATACCGAGACCGAAAATCACGAAGAAATCCACCAGGAGCACACAGTCGCAGAAGAAGCTCAGGTACCAGCGGATGCAGCCTATGCTGAGGGGCTTGCGGTGGGTCGAGCAGAGATGGCCGAGATGAAGGTCCACATGGAGGCTCGCTACGAGGAGCTGCTCGCTGATATGCGGGCGCAGTTCAAGGAGACCCTTCACAATGTCGAGCGTCAAGCAGTTGAGCTGGCGTTTCAGGTAGCGCAGAAGTTGGTTGGATCTACGCTCGATACAGACCGGGAGTATATCCGAGGGATTGTGGCACAAGCGCTTCAGGCTGCTTCTGGTTCAGAGATTATTACCGTACGAGTGAGCCCCCAAGATTTCGAGTTTCTCTCCCTCAATAAGGTTGCAGAAGCGATTCGGGCTAAGCAGGGAGGTACGTGGAGCTTTCAAAGCGACGATTCGATCCGCGCTGGATGCATCGTAATGACACAAGCAGGCGAAGTCGATTTCGATCTTGATGCAACATGGAATCGGATGCGAGAGAAGGTTCTTCGAGGGCCTAAGTCGTGATCGAAAGTATCTTTGAACATGCTCGACACACCGTATCGCACGAGCTTCTCGGAGAGCTCCGGGGCCTTGTAACAGAGGTGCGTGGTCTTATTGTCGAGGGTACCGGACCACGACTCCCCGTTGGTGCACACGTTATGGTCCGGTCGACATCGGGTGACATCCCGGCACAGGTGGTCGGCTTCAGGAGCGATCGAATTTTGATTATGCCGTATGAGCACATTCAGGGGATAGCGCCTGGTGCGACGATTACGGCATCGGAGAGTTCCGCTGAGGTCCCTGTTTCTGATCTGCTTCAGGGACGAGTTATCGACGCGCTGGGGAATCCTCTCGATGGACGGCCTCTACCAGTTATGTCGCAGGTCGTTCCACTCTATCGAAATCCACCGAATCCTGTAACTCGCACCCGTATCTCTCAGTGTCTCGATCTCGGTGTGAGAGCTATCAACGGCATGCTCACGGTTGGACAGGGGCAGCGCGTGGGAATTATGGCTGGATCCGGGGTTGGAAAATCCACTTTATTGGGAATGATCGCTCGAACCTCGAAGAGCGATGTAAATGTTATCGCGCTCGTGGGAGAGCGAGGACGCGAGGTGCGTGAGTTTATTGAGCGCGATCTGGGGCCAGAGGGACTAGCTCGCTCCGTGGTTGTCGTGGCGACAGGTGATCAGTCGGCGCTTCTTCGCATCCGTGCCGCTTTTGTCGCTACTGCCATAGCAGAGTTTTTTCGCGATGAAGGCCGAAAAGTTACTCTGATGGTTGATTCAGTGACTCGTCTTGCGATGGCGCAGCGTGAAGTTGGATTGGCTGCCGGGGAGCCTCCAGCGACTCGAGGTTACACGCCGTCTGTGTTTGCCATGCTTCCCAAGTTATTGGAGCGAGCCGGCACTGGAGAGGGAGCTGGTAGTATCACAGGACTCTACACAGTTCTCGTTGAAGGTGATGACATGAACGAGCCGGTGGCGGACACCGTGCGCGGTATTTTGGATGGGCATATCGTTCTCAGTCGGCGCCTCGCGGGGCGTGGACACTTTCCCGCGATCGATATCTTACAAAGCATCTCTCGTTCCATGAGTGATATCGTCAATCCGCACGTGATAACGATGGCGAATGAGATTCGGGAAACTCTCGCGGCATACGGAGATGCCGAGGATCTTATTACCATCGGTGCCTACAAGCAGGGCCAGAATCCTCGGGTTGATAAAGCGGTCGCTCGTATCGAGGGGGTGAATGCATTCCTCAAACAGGCGGTCAACGAGCCCGTATCACTTGAGCGCACGTGGCTCGCTATGAACGAGATCCTCAAAGGGTAAGCTATGAAGCGTTTTCGCTTTCGTCTTCAACGGATCCTCGATCTTCGAGTTCAGATCCGTGACAAGGCGCGTCAAGAACTTGTCCGTCGTAATCATGAACGGGACCATGAACTGAGTGTTTTAAGGTGTTTAGAAGAAGAGTATCGACGCGTCTCGATTGAAGAGGGTGGCACATATTCTGCAAGTGACCTGGTGTTGCTTGGTGCCTATTGCGAGCGTGTGCAGACGCAGATCAAACACCAGCAAGAGGTGGTAGCCAAGGCGATTGCAGAGGCGCAGGCGGCTCAGGAGCGATACGTGGAAGCGAGTCGCGATGCTAAAGCTCTCGAGATGGTGCATGAGAAGAAGCTGCGGGAGCACACCGAGCAGATGCTTCGCGAGGAGGGCGCCATGCTCGACGAGATCGCGATTCAGCGGGCGGGTAAATTGGGGTAGGAATAGAGACCATGTCAGAAAAGAAGTTAACTAAAGAGCAAGCAAACGAGCTGTACGATAATCTCCAGAAAGCAATGAATCAACGAATGGCACAAACACAACAGGGAGCTCAAACAGCAGCAACCCCCAGCGCTGCCAAAGTGGCTGCCCAAACAGGCACTCACGCTGCATCGCAAGCTGAGGCAAAGGCGGCTGCAAAGAACGCCTATGGTAAAAGTGCTCCGAGTCCTGCAAAAGCAATCGCAGCTTCTCGGTCCGTAGGTGTCGCCCAGATCCTCAAGCAGGTTCAAGGCAGTGGTGCAGCTCTGCTGATGGTAGCTTTTTTTGGATGCGCGAAGATAACGCTATCGGCTCTCGAAGCCTCGGGTATTGGTAAAGTAGAAGAGGCCCAAGCCGTAGTCATTCGCCAGCCTGTTGGTCCACAGTGGAGCAAGGAGGAGGCGAAGATCCTCACCGGACTCGATGCGCGACGCGTCGAGCTCGAAGAGAGGAGCACCCGTCTTGAGCAGCGAGAGTCCGATTTCACGGCCCGAGAGCGCGAGTTAGCGATACGGTTAACCGAGCTTAAAGAGCTCAGTGAGAAATTAAAGATTGAGCGAGAGAAGGGCGATAAACAGCGCAGTACGCAGCTCGATCAACTCGCAAACGTCTATGGCTCTATGAATCCTCCGGAGGCCGCACACTTATTGGAGCAGCTCGATATCCAGGT
>JBIIYC010000063.1:0-14446 GCA_044347025.1 Bdellovibrionota bacterium | reverse complement strand
CCGGAGAAGCGAATTGGGCAGATACTCTCTTTGATGAGTCCACAACGAGCTCTTGAACTTACCAATCTCCTGAGCCAGCGAAAGGGATAAGATACGCCACCTTTATTGGCTCATCGTGGAATCGAGTGGGTGCCAAATGACTGCTGATGGGGCACAACCCATGGTTTTCAGTGATGAATCACGTATTCCCGCGTGAACGTGCTCGTAAACGTTGCGTAGCGCGCGCTCAACATAGCTAATAAACAACGCTAGTAAGCAGGAGTTCTCCGCTCTCGTGTTCGTCAGCGGAGATGTAGGTACGTGGGTGAATAAACCAACAGTAGTACTGGAATCCCTTGCGGGTACGTTCACGCGCACGAGCGCGTGCACGTAATAACCTCGTTTTTAGCTGGAAACCCAGCGGGTTATGCTGTCGCTCTGCCCCGCTACTACCCACTAATTCCGTCGATGAGCCTTTATTGTAGAGTCGTGGAGTATGCGACTCGTGACTCCATAGGAAGAAAGGAATCGGCTCTACGAACCGTCACAACGTCAAGGTTCCACGGCGTGGAGCTTGTCCGGTGTAGGAGCATGAATCCCAGGGCAGACTCAGAAAAGAGAAGCCGTGGATCGTGAGGCGCCGGGTGCACATTCGACGCGCCACCAGATATGACATAGTTTCGGCATCCAGCCGCCTCTTTGAGTACCTCTAATACATGCTTATGGCCGCTCGCGCAGAGCATCGGTCGGTGCTTGGCCAGAACGAGCGAGAGGCGGGTTCGCATATCTGCATACGGAGGACAGTTTGGACTAAACGGACATCTCGTGTGTACGGGATCAGGTCCGACCTCAACGAGCGGATGGTGGAGAATCACAATCGTCTCAACGTCCGAAGGGGTCGTGGTAAGCATTTCATCCAGGGTGCTCAACACTCCCTCGGGAGAGAAGGTTGCGCAGCCATCATGTGGAGCGCTTGGCTTGCGGTGCTCGTGCATCCACCAGCTTGAATCGAGCGCCAGTATTTGCAGATTAGGGAAGAGGTGTTCGCGAACTGGTCCAGGACATCCTCGCGCGGGCAGTGCATGTCCGTCGCCGAGTGCCACGCTAATAAGATCCGTTTGTCGTTGTACCGCTCCCCAGCCATCAGACGCGTAGTTCTCCCAATCGTGATTGCCCGGAGTGAAATATATCCGTCCGGTCTTGGCCTTGAACGGCTCGATCTGTCTCATCAGTCGGTTATGCGCATCTCTCCAGTGCACACTGTGTGCATCAGCAGGGACTCCGTTCGGATAGATATTATCCCCGAGGTAAACAAGTGCTTGGGAAGGGGGCGCGGCCTCAACTATCGCCTGTAGTGCGCCGTGCACCCCGTCGGTCATTGCCCCCGCATCTCCGATCAGAGTCACAACCTGGGAATCTTTCGGAATTGCGTTGAAGAAACTGCCTGAGACGCCGATAGCGCGGTAGAGGCTCTGAACGACACCTGCTAGCGCTCTGATCGGTTCCGGACGGAGAGCTACGAACACAACCGCCGCCAGGATTAAGAATTTCCGTAATCGCGTGAAACGTGAGGATGGCTTTGGAGAGGTGAGATTCATGCTAGGCACCAGTTGTACCCCCACCTATCGCATCACTGCAACCGTTGAAGGGGGATATTAACGCCCAGCGATGGCAAGCGCTGCAGCGTACAGCGGGAGTCTCTCGTGTACGTGAACGGGTGACAACCTGCTAATCTCGTACCAGCCACAGCTAATCCTTTCGGTGCCAGATTGGGCGTTCTGTTGGAGAAACAGCTCCTCATAGACCTTTCCGAGGTCGATCAAATTCCGAAAGGTCTCCAGGGTACGCGCGATCGTTTCTAGGGGTGTTCCTTGAGTATTGGCCTGGCGAGTCGTGATACAACTGAGCCAATCTCCACTACTGGCGAGGGTCGAGAGAAAATACTGCAGTGTGGTGGCGCCGGGATGCTCAATGAATGCCTGCAGTGATTTGAACAGCATCGCGGCCGCGTTCCGATCTTGACGCGCCTCTTGTTCCATGAGGTCGCGTTGTGTGTCCGTTGGAATCGAGCAAAAGAGCCGCCCCATCCCGTGACCGATATGAGGGGGAATGCGCTCCGTGAGAAATGCGCCGCGGGAATCTGAGTTTGTTTTGAGCCAAGAGATTGAGCTCGTGGTGAGGCTGCCACTCTTAATGAAGGTAGAGAGGTGAGACGCACCCTGATCAAAGAGATCATTTGCTAGGGAAACGGCTTGATTGATTCGCGGATCGACCTGTTGCGGTGCATCGGAGAATTTCGCCGCTTCGTAGAGTGCTGACAGTCGCGCTCCAAGTCGGATGCGACTCGCCAGATCCTGTCCATTAAAGAGAAATCTATTGAGTGGACCGTGTGGTTTGTCCTCAGGCAGTACTGTTGAGATGAAGCTCTCGAGCGAAGGAGTGGAGCTACCGCTCGGCCCTGCAGCTTTGCCGAGAGTAAGAACCAGCGGGACCATCACATACTCGTGAACGTCGGCGAAGCGTTCGGGCAGCGTTTCCGTGGCTAGAGTATGAGAGTGTGGTATCACACCGTGCTTTTGAAACATGCCCTCAATGCTCCCACATGACCGATGACGACCTCGCTAAGAAGCTACGCCCAGACCATTTCTAACAGGATAGACACCCCATGATATGGAGTCAAACTCGGATCTGGTGACCCCAGGAGTTCCGTGCTAGCCGAGGGCGGCTAACCGGTCGATGATATTGGGGCTAGCTCGGCTGTCGCCGCCACTCGCGTCGTATAGTGCGCGCAATCTCCGCCGCATCGCGTTGGTGAAAAAGGTATGGCAGGCCCAGTCTCTGACGCAGTCGATCCTCAAAGCTCAGTTCAGGAGGATGTCGGTAGTGGATTCCCAAGAATGACTGAATGCCACGATTGGTGCTTTCAGAAGTGATGCTATCGAGTAGACGATCGTAGTGCGCAGATTCGAGGCTTGTGGGTACGATAGGAAGACCTTCGGCGGCCTCAATAACTGCTTCGAGCTCTCGCGGCAGATACGTTTTGTCGAGTGCCCCGGTGTCAGTTTTGCCGCCGAGGTAGCGCAGCACAAGCCACATCTGCTCGACATGGCGCAGTTCGGCGTACAGGGATGCCGCGAAGTGCGATTCATCTCGACCGGTGAGGCTGTCCTTCTCGATAAAAGCGGGGGCTGTATAGAGACTCCACTGAGTTGGGAGAAACCGGCACGGCTTGTTTGCATACAAGATATTTGCTCTCTCGGTCTGCTCATCGGGAAAATAGCAGGGATAAACTCCAGACAGCATCAGCAGCTCATTGGCGGTTGTTCTCACAAGGAGTCGACGCTCGCGAGGTTGTAGGCTCGCCCATTTATCGAACACTGAGCGCATCTCTTTGCAGAATTCCGCGATAGATAGCCGGTCTGATAGGCCAGCGAGTCGGTGTGTGTTGGCGGCTACAGCAGCACTAAGCTGCGCAATCTCATGTTCGGGCGAGGGGAGCCTAGGAACAAATATCGAGACCAGCTGCTGGTTGCGAGCTCCCAGTTGTCTTCGGCCACTAGCTTCGAGTTTGGAGGATAAAATGAAGACGTTAGTACCTCCGGGCTTCGTACGACTGCTATAGTTGACGGCAAACATAGCTCCTTCGACCCGAAATACTAATGTGCCGCGGTCCGGTTTCGTGATGGAAATTGTGTGACCAGCGAACTTGATCCTCCGATCCTTGACGCTACGTCCTGTAAGCTCAATCTGATGGATAATCTCGGGGCCATCCTTGGCTTGATAGAGGAGGTGTACTTCAAGGCTGTGTGCGGTTATGAGGAGTCCGAGCTTGAAGGGATGAAGCTCAGTAATATGCTTGTATCGAGAGAGCGCCACACAGCTGTCAGAGTGGATGTTAGCAGTCTGTGCGCTGCAGGGTCCACTCGGGATTGATGTGTGCGACGTGGAGTGAAAAGAGGTCATACAGCTATCGAAGCGCAGAATAAGGACTGCATAGGGCGAGTGTGCGAACGTGTCTGGCGCGTACAGGCTCCTGTCCGTGATATCTCCAGGATAGGTCAGCGCCCCGCCGTAGTCAAAATGAGCACCCTTCACGCTGGCCAGAGTGTTAGGCATCGCGGAGTTATGGGGGCGTACGCACGTCCTTTTCGCGCGCTTACAACGGTATCGAAAAGATAAGGATGCGCTCGTCGTCTATCAAAAGGTGCTTGCGCGCAACCAACTCTCCTAGGGCTCGGGTTGCAGATTCGCGGGAACAGCCTATCATTCCTGCTAGTTCCTGATGTGTTGGTGGCTCATTTACCACATGGAGAGACACTCCATCGATCTCTATTGGAGAGCTGAGCTCGAGTAGGGTGCGCGCAGCTCGACAGGTGACATCGTACAGTGCCAGGTCGCGAATCCGAGCTGACGCAGAACGCACCCGGCTTGCCAGTTGCTTGAGCATGATATGGGCCAGTCCTCCGAACTCGGCGAGGTGAGCGTTGAAATCTTCCTGCGTGCAGCGATAGACCCGACACGGACTCATTGCAATGACGTCTGCCGTTCGGGTTCCCCCGCACAGCAGGGAGATATCGCCGACAGGTTCTCCGGCACGACCGATAGCGAGGATCGCCTCTTTGCCATTATTGAAGACCGCGATCTTCACGGAGCCCTTGGCGATAAAGTACATCTCAGTTCCCTCAGTTCCATGTCGGATGAGGTATCGTCCAGCGGGGATCTCCTCGACCGCGAGCCGTTCTCGAATCTTCTGTCTCTCGAGAGATGAAAGCCTTGAGAACGGCTCGGTAATTGAAAGCTCCTCTAATTCCGGTCGAAGTATACTCATGTGCTCTTTATATCATCGGATGTTTCACAATCACCAAGGAACATCCCTTTCCTTCCTTCCGCTGGTCGATCACGTCGCTGTACATCGTCTGAGCGATTCCAACAATGTCTGGCTCAAGCGTATCTCGGAACGGCACCACAACAGTGCCGCCGGTTTTCGTGACTCGCAATGACTCGCAGACGGCGTCGAGACGGCAGTCGTGTGAAATTACCGTATCACACGATTCGTCCGCCAGTGAAAATCCGTTGGTGGTACCCGGAATGAGATAGGCTGCGCTATGGGTTGTTGTCGCCGCGGCTCCCACACTCTGAAGAGCTGCGTGTCGAGATTGCTCGTCGGGGTGAATGCCGATGTAGAATGTGAACGGCTTTGAAAAGTGGGGGGTAACCTCCCCGGTTGGAAAGAATTCTGCCACGACCGGTGACTCGGGCCCGAACGTGCTCGTCCACTGACGAGAGAGATTACTCATCGCTTGAGTATGCCATACAGACCGCCCCTCGGCGTCGCGGGCGGCTGGCGTTAGTTCAAGCAGGGGCCAGACGAACCTCCGCAGAAACGCATGGGAACCTTTAATCCAATCCTCGAACGCGATCTCCTGACCCCGAGCAAGCTTGGTTTCCGCGAACAGTGCTTGGCTTGCGTGTGAGAACTCGTCGTAGGTGCTCCCTATGTTCCAGATATCGGCGGCGCGGATTATGATCTGTTCGGGAGTTGTGGGGCGGACGTCCGGATTAGTGGCCATAACGATATCAGCTACCTCGGCAGCAGTTTCTTCGCTGTATCCCGCAGAGATTAGAAAATTATGAGCAAGAGTCGCTGCTAGTTTCTCGGAGCTGCTAAAACCGAGCAGGTGTGGGTTGATGTGTGACAGGGCATCATGGAGTTCAACGGCATCTCGAAGGTTGTTTCGGTTGACCGAGATTCCAGCGCGTTCACACCGATCACACAGCAACTCTGCTCGTGACCACACCTGGTCTGGATGGGAGAGCCCGTGATACGGGGCTTGCGCATCGGATAGGTGCGTTCTTTCTCGAAGATTTCGTACAGCAGCAAGATGATTATGTGAGGGGCCCTGGGTAACGATGCTAGTCATGCTAACTCCTATGAGGGTTTTTTTCTGAGGAGCTCGGCGTATCGCCGGCCACCTCAGATTTCTCCCAGTGTAAACGGGCAGATGGTGCTAGCGTAGGAGTTGTGACGGATCTCACAAAGATTGTGGACGCGCTAATTATGTGAAGAGCTTGGTATTTCCCGCGTTGCTATCGAGGGTCCCCTACGACACCCAAGAACAGAGGCGCCCGTGAGTCGCGATGTATGATCGCGAAGACAAACGGATGGTCTGCGCGCACCTCTTTGGGTTCAGGAGGGTGTGGCGAGAACGCAGAACCAGCAAATGCAACCGCAGTAGCGGCTGCTGCCTCTGTGCCGTACTCATCAACGATGACAACGGCTTCATGCTGGACTCGGCTGATTGCGATCGGAATGGAGGCGATACCGCTATAATCTGCCGATCCGGAGAGGGCTTTTGTTAGTCCAGTTGTGAGGAGTTTTTCCGTGATGTTTTGTGATTGCCTGATGGTAAAGCGTGGCATGTGAAGATTCACCTTTGTAAAGGTGGTGTTGGTGAGGGCATCGTCAAGAAGCGTCGGAGAGAATTGCCCCAGAAGGTCTGGTGTCGACAGTTTATGTTTCGGGACGAGGAGTAAGAAATAAAATTCATTCCGTTGGAAGGAAAGGTGGACGCCCTGCCACGAATCATTCTCGAAATATGCTGCGCGCTCTGACTGGTACATGAGAGGCGCCGTTGGTTCTTGGCCGGGGCCGATCCAAAAAGGCGCGTCCTTGGTGGATTCTCTCTGAAACTGATTACTCCAAGGCGCTTTGAAGTAGAGAGCGTTGACGAGCGTAGATACGGTTGATGGTGTAATCGAGCCAGGGGGCAGCAGCTTCGTAATCAACGAGTTAGTCTTCGACGAGACCCACCGGTTAATGGTGGCGCGAGCCTCCTCCGGCGACGTGAAGTCGATCGGTTGTGGCGTGGCTGCAAAGATCCGTTCTGCATCCTGCAAAAACGCGGGTCGAAAAGAGGCCTTAGTGGTAATCCAGAGAGAGTTTGCTTGCGTTACCGTTACATCTTCGCGAGGGGCGAATATCGATGTATTCAGCGCTGCGTAGTCGTTAAGTATCTCTGGAGAGTAGGGAGTTGGAAGGAGAACCGAATCGAGCTCGGCGGCGGTTTCCCCCTTCGCACCAAGTCGGGCGAGGCTAAGCGCTGCGTGAATACTGTAGGGAGAGAGGACCGTGTTGGCTTCGACAGACTTGGTCTGGAGCAGTTGGACTCCTAAGGCCCTCTGTTTCGCCGGGATGTCGTCAACGGGTGGTTCCGCACTGACGCGTAATGCGATGGAACATGCAGCGAGAAAGATGATGCTTCGTTTCATAAAGAGCCCTGGGTAGACACCGGAGCATACCCCGAGCAGTATGGTTCGTGGTAGCATTTCCTGTGTGAAGGGACAGAAGCAAGATAATACCCAGGCTCGCATTGAACAGAGTTTCTTTAGTAGCTACTGGCGGTGGCAGATCGAGGCGGATGAGCCATACGAGCGTTCGATCGTGGCCGAACTATCGCGTCGGCTACCGCACATCGACCCTGCGAGTTGGCCCGAACGATTTGCGTTAGGGGGAGTGTACCTCGCGGGAAGTGGTGCCGATCCAACTATGGAGATTAGTCCTCCATGTCGACTCGAGTACTACGAGCCCAAGGTTCCGCTTGAGAGTGTGGGGGCTGTATATCCGGCATTTCGTGCATCGATGGTGCTCCATCACGATGATGATATCGCGGTCATCGCCAAGCCTGCCGGTTTGCCGACGACCCCGGCGAGGGATCAGCTCCGGTATAATCTGCAGGAGTACCTCACTAACCATTTTGGCCGCCCAGTGCATATGCCATCTCGCCTCGATACTGGCGTTGCTGGTGTGGTGCTCTGTTCGCTCTCCAGCCGTGCCAATCGATATTTTCAGAAAGCCTTCGAGCGTCGTTGGATTGAGAAGTTTTACATTGCCGAGGTTTCGGGATTGCCAACATGGAAGAGCGCTTTGGTTCAGCGAGCAATTACTCGCGACGCTCGACATCCGGTGCTCCGACGGTGTGTTGTTGGTGCGGAAGTGGGGGAAGCTGCCGAGACTCGTCTTGCGTTGTTAGGATCGGTGAAATGTGAGGGGACTTGTCGATCGCTACTGCAGGCGGAGCCGCTAACCGGTCGAACGCATCAGATCCGCATTCATTGCCAGTCGGAGGGGCTGCCGATTGTTGGCGATCCGTTCTACGGTGGGCTTGAGAGCGAGGGGCTGCATCTCGCCTCATATATGGTGCGTTTCCACCATCCGTACCGAAACCAGATGATGACATGTGAGTTGCCACCGATCCATCAACCGACCTGGTTGCAAGCAGCATCTGAAGCGGTCGGTGGCATTACGCTCGTCTCTCGCAGTTCTTGATTTGCGGCGGGGCCCGATTTTTACCGCCTGCATGCTGCATGAGGCAGCGTCACGCCGGCGCCATTATCGGCGCCCGCGGTAGCTTGCTTCATCCGACAATCGGATTAGTTCTTTCCGAGCACGAGAGCGAAAAACTCTTTGATGCCGCTGGTGAGTGACTGATGCGATGACTTGATGAGGCGATCGAGTTCTGCCGCATCGAGCCAGATTCCACCGGAGTCTGGGCAGGTATCAACAGCGATGCCCATGAACTTTTCCTGATTCATCGGCTTGCCCGTAATAGGGCTGGGAAGTCCAGCCGCGACAGAAGATCCCGGCTTCAGCGTTGGGATAGCTCCGATAAAATCTTTGAGTGAAGCCGTGCTTTCTTTGGAAGCTTCAAGGATGTGGGGGAGCTCGCCGGCATCAAGCCAGATTCCGCCCGAATCAACGCAGCGATCGATAACGACACCCATCACGGCAATCTGCTCCATGGGCTTTCCAGTCGCCGGACTCTTGCGCGCAGGATGGTCCTTCTTGGACGCTAAGCGGGCAAGGGCTTGCTTGTTGAGGTTCTCGAAATATCCCTCTTCTTGCGCACGTCGTCGCTCGTCCCATGAATCGCTCATATCTTTCTCCTGACATTCTTTTACTAACCGGGGCGAGATCTTACCTAAATGGAGGGGGGCGCGACAATAACTGATATTCCTTATAGTAAGAGAGGAAGAAGAGGGGGAGGCCGTTGACATTTTCCGACCTCCGCGGTAATTCAATGGTCCGCTTTGTTCAAGCGCGGGTGTAGCTCAGTTGGCTAGAGCGCTTCCTTGCCAAGGAAGAGGTCGAGAGTTCGAATCTCTTCACCCGCTCCATTTCTATCTCATTGAAATGGTTAAATATCTGACAAAATCAATCACTTAATTCGCCCCTCCGGGGCCGCTCTGCGTTTGCTCACTTGTATCCAGTATCGACCAGTTTTGACCTAGTTAGCGAACTAATTTGGACGAGTTTGGACGAAGCCAGCGAGGAAAGGGCCAAGGCCCTCAACGAATCGCTCCTATGATCATACGGCGGCCGACGTGGGTTTGCAAAAAAAAGCAGACCTCAGAGTCTCGCGGGAAGAGAGCCATCGGGCATCTCTCACACCCCAACGCGTCACTCGCCTCCGAACAAAGTGATCCCCGAACCGACCTCGCCGAAAGGTTGAGCGGATGGTCGATATGGAGCCAGTGCTCCGAGTGCGAGTCGGGCTAATCGGGTACCTCAAAGGGAGTTACTGAGAGACGCCGGGCCGTTTCATAGAGGGGTAAAGTGCTGTCCGCTTCCAAACGCCACGTGTCCCCTCAAGGGGTGTTCCAACCCGCCAAAACTTTGCCCCAATGTGATAGTTGAGTCGAGCTAGTTGGTGCTCCCATTTCGGTATCAACTCGTCCGTGTGGTGCCCCATCCACCTGAAAGCCATCCGGTAGGTCGTTGGTTGCACATGCTGTAATCTCACAAAAGTCTGGAAATACGCCATTCACGCGATGTTCGAAGTCGCAGCAACTGCGACAGCGACCCGGTGCTAGGTAGCAAAGATCGCTGGTAGCCAGGGCCTCCGTCATGTTGTACCAGATGGTCCGCCCAAGCAGCAGTCATTTGTTGGATTAGTTGCTTGCAAGACTGCTGCAGTGACGGAGAGGGGAATTTAACCTGAAATGTCTTAGGGGATTTGAAATACGCCACGCTTGCCATCCTTGGCGGTGTTCGGCCAGAGTTTTGGCTCTGGCTATGATAGCGCTCTGTGCGCCTTAGTCCATGCAATTAACAAACGCTCACTGCATGAAGCCGCATCCTCATAATTTCGTCCGCACTAGGTTCGACTAGTTTAGGCATCGTGATGTTGGCGCGATCAGGATGCACATGTCGAAGCTTCCGAGTGTCTAACAAAATTCATAGCCAAGCAGGACTAAACCCTTACGTCCTTCTCTTTGGAAGCTTGGGAACGCATCTGGGGCGTGCTTTGGAGGTCTCGAAGGTAAGAGAGAGGGAATGGATTGAACGCAGAAGAACGTACCTCCAAAGTGAAAATATGTAGCGGCCTGAAATCCTTCACATAGGGACCCTGTGGGTAAGAAGCCTGCATAGTTGATTTTCCGTAGCCCCACTTTTTGCTGATTTGTGTTCCATCATCCCTTGTTTGGAGTACAACACTCGATTCGGAGGTTCTCTGCATGTTCTAATAATACACGCGGATCTTACCAAGCCAGACGCATATCTAAGTGAAAGAATCCCCCGGTGGGTCCATCCTTAGAGAGGGTTGCTAGTCGAACAATGGTTTCTACGCCCTCCTCTACTGAGAGTGGAGCGTCTTGACCTCCCATATCAGTCCTTGTCCAGCCAGGATGCGCCGAGTTCACTTTTACGCTTGAGCCTTGTAGCTCTTGGGCTAGCTGAAGGGTCCAAACGTTTAAAGCGGCCTTGCTGATCGAGTACGAGGGGAATTTTTTAGCTAATTCGTTACTTCCTGGAGACGCCAGGGCACCGACGGACCCTGCTATGCTCGAAACATTTACAATCCTTGCCTCTTTAGATTTCATGAGTAGGGGTAGAAGCCTTTGGGTCAAGCGAATGGTTCCTAGTACATTAACTTCAAGGGATTGTTTGAAGTCTTCCAGGGGAGTTTCGCTGGGTAAGAGACCCCGATTTTTAAGGTCGGGATTGATAGCGGCGTTGTTTATTAAAACGTCTAACTTGCCGAATGTGCGATCAATAAAGGCTGCTAATTGCTCCACGCTTCGAGTCTGCGTTGTATTTAATATCGCTGGAATTGCCTGGACCCCATGATGATTGAATGCATCTAGCAGCCTCGTTCTTTCGATCTCAGTTCGTGCTGTAGGCATTACGTTGTAACCGATTTTACCTAGGGACAAAGCGGTATGAAATCCGAGCCCGTTCATGCGGGAGGCGCCGGAAACTAATGCAATTTTCGCTTCTGTTAAGTGAGTCATATTACGTGAGTCGAACATACCCTTCGTGCAAATCTCTGTTGGTCAATACCCTATCTTGCAAGCCTAGGCGAGCTGTAATAGATAAGGGCAATGAAATTTCGTTAAGGGGCGTAAGTGTCCGAACCTTTTACATTAATCTCTAAGTGCCAAATATCTGAGGTAAATACCCCGCGCTACTGGCATGCGATTAAGCTGGACAACGGCCGCATTCACAAAACGCCTAGAATGGTAGTCCATGCTACCTGCATAGATGATGTGGTCAGTGCGGTTCGTTATGCGAGGGCTCATAATTACGTTTTGAGTACGAAGGCCGGCGGACATAGCTACGCAGGCTATTGTCTCAATGAGGGTGGCGTTGTCTTGGATCTTTCCTTGATGAAACGCATTTCATTTGGTGATCGTTCCAACACTCTTGTCGTCGAGATGGGGTGTACTTGGTTGGAAGTTTATGAAGCTGTAGAAAACCAATCCCCGGGTCTTATGGCGATTGGGGGAACGTGTCTATCCGTTGGAGTGGCGGGTTTCATTTTAGGAGGAGGGTACAGCTTCCTTTCAAGGTCCTACGGGCTAGGTGCCGATAGCGTGTGCAGCCTGACCATTGTTACCGCTGACGGAGTGGTGCGGACTATCTCTGCAGATTCGGAAGAGGCATCTAGTCGTGATTTGTATTGGGCATGCCTTGGCGGTGGAGGAGGAAATTTTGGCATTGTAGTGAGTGCAACTCTCCGACTTCACGCACTCCCTACCAAGAGCATGATGGGTGGATGGTTGGTGTTCGATTTGGAGCAGGCTGATGAAGTTCTTCGTTTTTACAACAATTGGGTCAGGGAAATTCCGGATTCACTGACTGTCTATGGGTATATTGGGCGCTTACCTATTGCATCCCAACCAACTAAATCTGCCCTGAGGCTTCGCCTTCAACCCGTGTATAATGGGGATTATTTGGAAGGTATGCGGTTGCTAGAGCCGCTGGTTCGCTTTAAGCCTATGGAAAGTCGCTTCATGAACATCAGTTTTTTGGACTACCTGCGAGTCTGTGATGACTGTACGGGAATTAACGGTCGCATGTCGTACATGAGATCGGGAATGCTTCCTATTGGCTCGTTGACGCCGGAGGTTTGCGCGCTATTCCAGCAGTTTATGAAGTCATCCCCGTCTTTGGAAAGCTTTATGCTTTGGATGCATCAGGGGGGAAGAACGAATGAGGTACCCGCCGCAGCCACGGCTTTCCCCCACCGGGATACTAGCTTCGTTTTTGAGGTTGTTTCAGTGTGGAGAGAGGCGCTGGATAGTAAACGTAACATAGAGTGGGCGTACAGTTTCGGAGAAAGTCTTCGGCAATATTTCACGGGCGCCTTTATTAACTACATCGATCCGTTGCTTACTGACTGGGCGAAAATGTATTACGGGGATAATTACGACAGGCTTTTGGCGATAAAACGCAAGTGGGATCCGGATAACTTTTTCAGATTTCAACAAAGTGTAGGCTCGGAGTTTGAGCCGCGGCACGGAAAAGATTTAGATTTAAAGCCGCTGGGATGAGTAGCGGCTGATCGGCCAATCAATATTGCTGTTAAAACGCTAGGCTATGAAAGCATTCTGTTTGCATTTTTCAAGTAAATCTGAAATTTTTTCTGTGCTGTCTTCTGAATTTGTGCCGTCTATGATTGATGCAAGTAGATGAGAGAGTTTTCTTACTTCAGGCTCGCGTAGGCCTCGAAGAGTCAGTTCCTGAAGTCCAAATCGGACCGGTTGAACAGAGCCGAGAATTCCGGGTTCGAGGAAGTTCAGAGAGATTTTATGATTGCGAAGTCTTGCTCCTAGGTTCAAAAGGTCGCGGTGAGCGCCGAGGTCGCAGATAACTTGGTGAGTGGTGGTAAATCCAATAGACTCCCCTAGTACCTTAATGCCGCATGACTTAATTTCCCGCGCTAGACACCGGGCATTTAGGAGAACCTGTTGTGCATATCTGCTCCCATATTGCCGAAATTGTTCTAGGGTTACCCCCAGTGCCGCAATCGAACCAGTATGAGCATGCGATACAAACGTTGAAACCTCTTCTTGAATAGTTTCGCACAATTGCGGGTCGTTCCAAAGAATTACCCCCTTCTGTGGCCCGGGAAAAGTCTTATGAGTGCTTCCGCCGAAACTATTGGCGCCAAGCGACAGAGGGCTCGGGAAGGCTTTGGCGGCAATTAGGCCAAGAATGTGCGAGGTGTCGTGGTGTATATAGCAGTCGGCCCCAAGTTCGCTTCTTAACCTTTGTATGGATGGCGTTACTAGTGAAACCCATTGATCGATATAGATTGCTACTTTTCCCCGCTGTTTGCCTATCTGGCCCGCGAGTTTCCTGAGGTCGATGTCAAACGAATCAGGATCCATCGGTAGGTAAGCAACGTCAAGTCCAAAGCGCCGAGCTATTCGCGGGGAATTCCCATGCCCTCCAAATTCCGCGGGGACAAAATAAACGGTCTCTATGCCCTCTCGTTTTAGAGTTGATAATAGCACCGTCATGCAGTGAATCCCGGAGAGGGGGCGTACAGAGGAATACTTACAGCCAAACTCTGCTTGAACTAGCTGTTCTACGGCGTCCAGCAATGAGCTAAGCGACTTCATCGCTGGCCAATATAGGATGGTACCCTCTCCGCCGGGAAAGACATAACGTTGAGACATCTGAAGTGACATTGCCGCAGCCGCGTTGGTGCTCATTGTGTTTTCACTAGGAATAAGATTTATCGCGCCCAGCTGCTGGGACTCGATCTCATTAATCAGAGTCAGAATGCTTTCTAAATTGGCTTTAGGCATATGAATTTTTCATGTTTAGGGAGCTTTCCAAGGCTCGAGTAGGTATAGTCCGACCACCCATGATCTGGAGTTTCTAGCTCAAATTTGCTCACTACTTTGCAAAGGACGGTCATTAGAATGAGTTGTGCTAAATACTTTCCGATGCATGAGTGGGCGCCGGTTCCAAAAGTCAGCAGCGAACGAGCCTTTGAGATGCATAAGAAACGTTCGGGGTTAAATTCAAAAGGCAATGGAAATGTTTCGGCGTCGAAATGTTCAAGTAGTGGCGAATATGCACAGCGTTCGCCTGTCGCAATCCTGAATTCGCCGAAAGTCACGTCTTCTGAGGCTTGCTTCATGGCGAATAGATTGGGGGAATGTAAGCGGAGTG
>JBIIYC010000123.1:0-7957 GCA_044347025.1 Bdellovibrionota bacterium | reverse complement strand
CACCCATTTCCTTTGCATCGAGACATGGCTCTTGATACCCTGAATTGAACTCATAGAAGAGGATAGACCCCTCAGAGAGGTCTTTGTGAACAGAGAGCTTCGGATACGAAGCAGACCCTAGTAGCCGAGAACGTTTACGTCACGACAGCACGCGAAAACAAGCGCCGACACCGTCGGAAGCTGGATGGCACCACCGAGAACTCTCGGTTCCAGCAGTACCATTAATTATGGAGAGTACTGCTGTGGTGCCTATACACCCAATAAAGTCCTTTTTCGGCGCGGTTCCCGCAGATTCACAACCCATCGCCCCCGCGCGACGATTACTGGATGGGGGGCGTCATGGCTAGGATTTTCATCTCCAATCTTACACACTACCGTGGTCAGGAGGTCCGCTTGCGCGGTTGGGTATATCGTTTGCGCGTGCTGGCAAAAACAACTTTTATCGTACTACGCGACTGCACCGGAATCGTACAGTGTGTGATCGCCACAGACCAGGTACGCGGGATAGACATCGGGGTTGAGGATATTGTCGAACTTCGCGGCACCGTACACGAGGACGCGCGGGCCTCGATCGGATTTGAGGTCCAAGCCACGAGCGTACGTATTCTTAACCACGCCGCACGAGATCTTCCCTTTCATGCGAATATGGACCTTTCACAGGTTGGTGTCGAGTCACTCCTGGAATATCGGTCACTAGCGTTACGAAGTCAGAAGTACACCGATGTATTTAGAGTGCAAGCAGAAATACTGCGAGAATTTCGGTCGTTTTTGGCTCAGCAGCACTTCACCGAGATCGTGACATCGAAGATCGTAGCAAGTGGAACCGAGGGCGGAACGAACCTCTTTGAGCTGAAATACTTCGATCGAGCGGCATACCTAGCGCAGAGTCCGCAGTTCTACAAAGAGCAGTGCGTTGGTTCCTTCGAGCGTGTGTTCGAGACGGGGCATGTCTACCGCGCCGAACCGCACGCAAGCAGTCGGCACCTAACCGAGTACTACTCACTCGATCTTGAGTTCGGCTTTATCGATGGGCCCGAAGAAGTGATGGAGCTCGAACGACAGCTACTCACCTCGATCTTCGCCGCAATCAACGCCAACTGTGCAGAGGCGCTGCATAGACACGGACAAGCACCCCTTCCATCAATGTTGCACGTTCCTGTATGGGAATTTGGCGAGTGTCTTGAGCGGCTCAAAACGGTTTACAATCGAGCCGATCTCATTGACGATCTCGACCCCGAGGGAGAGCGACAGCTCTGTGCTCTGGCCGAGCAGGAGACCGGAGTCCCTGCAGTGTTCGTGATCGGATTTCCGCTCGCTGCACGCCCATTCTACGTTGCGCCACGCGGAGCACTGGGTGCCGCGCAGAGCTTTGATCTGCTTTTTCGAGGGTTAGAGATAACTACCGGCGGACAGCGATTGCATCAACGGGTTGCTCTTGAGCAATCGCTCCGCGCGCGCGGAATCGATCCCATTTCGTTTGAGAGTCACCTCAAAATGTTTGAGTTGGGGATGCCTCCTCACGGCGGATTCGCGATCGGACTGGAGCGCCTTACGGCGCAGATTCTGGGGCTCTCGAACGTCCGCGATGCCACCCTCTATCCGCGCGATCGATATCGGGTCACGCCATGATCACGGGCACGTAAAAGCGCTCCAACCCCCTGAATCAACTATCCTTGCTCGAATAGCCTGAATCAACTAGGCTCCTGGGCGGGATATGGGAGAGTTGGTCGTTATTGACCACAGAGGATGTTCATGTTGTCGAATGCAGTTCTCAAAGAGCAGTGCCCAGTTCAAGCCAGCTACGTTGGCTTAACCCTTATTCAGGGCGGAAAATGCGAGTCCCGTCCACGCACGGGGAACGAACTCGTACTGGTCGGCTCACTCTTGGTTTTGTTGCAGATCCTAGATGGCATCCTTACGGCTGCCGGTGTCAGCACCTATGGCCTCCACGCAGAGGGTAACCCTCTGTTGCGGGCCTTGATGGAACTAGTCGGTGCGATACCCGCCCTGCTCATCACAAAGGCAGCCTGCATTG
Source organism: Bdellovibrionota bacterium (assembly GCA_044347025.1). Lineage (GTDB taxonomy): Bacteria > Bdellovibrionota_C > UBA2361 > UBA2361 > OMII01 > OMII01. Next base: position 5,922 of record JBIIYC010000123.1, on the reverse strand, counting down.
GTTTGATTGTGTTGCTGTGCGAGCAGGCACGCTCTATCCGGTGGCTGCCGTTGGCGCTCAAAGGCGTGGCCTGCATTTATACGGTTATGGCAGTGCTTCCCTGGACCTACATCCTGGCGACCGAGTACCTCGGATAGTAGTCAACAGCAAACCAAACCGGGTCTTCGTCCCCTACCTGCCTCCTCGTGGCACCCTGCGCCTTCCCTGAGCTTCGCGCCACCAAGACGGCCCAGCACACTGCCCCCTTTGCACCCCGGCTAGCCCCCGAACGGGCTTTCAACAGCCAGCCAGCGTAGTATACTGGCACTGTCAGCGACAGCCGCACATGCGGCACTGGAGGAACGATGCGCGTAACTAAGTGGGGAGAATGCGGGATCTTGTGCTCACTACACCTAGCCCGACGGCATGGGGATGCCGCGGTGGGCGCCATTGAGATAGCCGAGAGCCAGGGGCTCGACCTACAATACACACAACAGATTCTGCAGCGGCTCCGCAAGGGAGGGGTAATCGAAAGCTCTCGAGGACCTCACGGGGGCTATCGCCTTGCGCAATCACCGGAAAAGATCACCCTCAAATCGATCCTATACGCAACTGAGGGAGATACCTTTCAGATCATCTGCGAGCACGCACCGATTCATCCCAATCCAGATGATTCATCGATGTGCGCAACGAAAGAGACGTGCAGTCTGCACAATGTCTGGCAAGACCTCCGAACTGCTATCGATGAACTACTCGAAAAACGGACCCTCGCCGACCTACTTACGTTTGAAGGGGCAGAACCGAGCCTCGTGCAACTAACGAGACGGGAGCAGTAAAGGGCTTACCGACGCTGTCTCAAACGGCTCCGGAGGCGCTTATTTTCCTTAACGAGACGCAGGATTTCAGCTCCCTGACTGTCAAGCTGACGATTTTGCTCCTCGAGCTGAGCTGTTAGGAGACCCACTGTGCTCTTCTGGTCGACCTCAGAATGCACGCGTCCTTGCGTTGACAGGAACGCTTCACACATGTTCACCACTACGGGCGTTGGGTCAAAACACGGACCTCTGGGGTCTGCGTCAAACATTCCGTTCCAACCACTCTCCAGACTATACGAACTTCCCATCACACCATCAGAGCGCAAAGCGAACATGGCCGGTGACATGCCGATACACGCATACTCAGCTGAAGCCGAGGAAACAGACCAGACCGTCGATACTGCAATGAGTGCGGACAATACAGACAAACGCATACAACCCCTCTATTCCTATAAAACCTACCGGTTAGAGAAAACAAAGCATTAGCGAGGATATGACCGATGTAGGTAACGATGTGACCTAACTCACTCTCTGACGCCGCTTCCAGCTCTCCATGCCTGCGGCATTTTGTCGCGTTGACTTCGCGCACCGGCAAGGGTAAGTCCCTCTATCAAGAAGGTTTTTTCTCCTTCGTAGAAAGGAAAACACACACAATTATGTTGTTCCCAGGTTGCCCTCTCTGTCAGGGGGCGGTTGCGGCACTCCTGTCGGTCCTGATCGGACCGGCTGGTGCCGCAGTGGCGAAAAAAGACCCACTCTGTATGGGGCTTTGCTTCGTCTGGAGTCCCCTCGCGGGACTGCAGGCCCTCGGCCACTATCGGAGCGATTGGACATCCGTCCAGTGGCTTCACCTCGATCAGCTCTTCGTACCAGCATGGCTTCATGTGGTCTTTGGGCTGATGCTGATCGCTCGCGTGCTCAGCGCGTGGCGACAGGGAAAGGTTGATGCACGTATGGAAGCCGCACAAGCTGCCGCACGTGAATGAACAGGTTATCCTGACACCCCAGGTCATACAAACAGGAGCTTCTTCGGGTTGTGTTGAAGCTCCAAACCTCACGGTCTCTGTCCATGTTACAAAGAGTCTCTGTCTCAGTCCCTGCTCAACTTCAACTCCTCTCGGAACCGCTTGTCATGATTATCTCGGGCTGGGGTGGCGCAGGTAAAACACAGACGATCGGTCGGGCACTTGAGGGATTTGGTTCGCGGACAAAAGAAGTTGGCGTAATTATCAACGAACGCAACAAGGGCTCAGTAGAGATCGATCTTGCGCGACTTCCACAGGGGTTCGAGAAGCTTGGCATTCACGGCTGCGCATGCTGTTCGCAACTCTCGGATGTTATGAACGGCATTAAGACCTTCGCCGCACATGGCCGCTCACTTACCTTTATCGAACAATCCCCACTGTCAGTTACCGGGGATCTCCGCCACGGCCTGCGGCAACGCGGCCACACCAACGTGGTTGTATTTCTCTTTAACCCATCTCAATTCAACGATGCCCCGGCGATCCACGTACAAGGGATTCGAGATGCAGATATCGTCGTTGTAACCCACCATGCTTCGGGAAGCTCCGAAGCACTTCGCGCATCGCGGATCATCTCTGCAGCACGCGGAGATCTGGCCGAAATACCGGTCTTTGTTGATGCCGATCCACGGGCTGCCCTTTCTGCTCCATTCTGGAAAGCAGTAGAGAACGCCCGTCAACAGCACAAAGGCGGAGCTTTCAGCGCACTCACAAACCTACTCACGCCAGCACCCCGCACCACCACGGAGTTCCAGCGCGAGAGAGGAGCCTTGGTCGCTAACTACTCCGAGCTTACCCTGCGCCCCTACCTTACAACTCCCGAGAAGGTCTTACAGGCAGCAGAAGCTCTGGCAGCTCAGGGCATCGTGCTCTCACGAGTTAAAGGCTCACTTCTCAACGGCACCTCAGTCGATCTCTCACGACAAGGGAATTCCTACACCCTCGCCTCGAACACACAATCTGACGGCGTCGGCTATCTATCCCTGAGGTCCTTTACTGTGCAGTTGAGTAAATACCTCGCCGCCCTCACTGCCCACATCGGCACTCCCGACTGCAACCCAACCTTAGTACAACACGTGGTGGGGGCTTATCCGAACCGCCAGGAGCTTGAACGTTCAATCTCAAAAGGGGTCGTGCCTCTCGGTTTTGAGTCGGATCGCCTCCTGAGCGACCTGCGCACCATTCTTCCGTCCATGAAACACGTTGTAGACCCCGAACGTCGCCAAGAGTTGGGAATGGCACTGGTAACATGCCTGCAGAGTGCGATTCAAACCAGACAAACGATGGTCGACCTCCTGAGGAGTGCTCCGCGCAAGGATGCAACTACTACTCTTGGTTTGTTTAACGCCTACTACACCCTCACCTCACTCGTGTGCGATCCAAATCTACAGGTGTTTTTCAAGCATCCGCTCCTCATCGACCTTCACCGTGCGGTGTTTCAGCACAACCCCGCTCAAGCACTGGTGCAGCTCGCGGTGGCTATTCCGGCGATTCGTTTCGAGGGGCGGAGAGCGCTTCTCCGAGATGAAGTGAGCTCGTTTGCAGAGGTGCTTAAACGCGCGCAGCGGCAAAGCCTCTTGAGTGATGCCGATCTTACAGCTACCTTTACAGCACTGGCGCGGAGCACAGATCCCGACCTCAGCGCCCATCGATCGGCTCTCCAGTAATATCCGCGACGATGTGACACGATGAACGACGCAGCCTTTAGTTTCGATCAAGCCATGGAAGTCGTACCGGAGCCGGCTTCTGTCCAGGCATCCGTCGGGATGTCGTGCTGCGCCCTTGAGCATCGACTTGAGGGTATACATGCAGCTATTCGCGAAGGAACGGCGACAACTGCGTGGGTGCAGGAGAACTTAACAGAGGCTCTTCAAGGACTTCCCTCACATCTTGTGACAGAGCAAAGCGCTGCACTGCGCAACATGATCGGAGGGATTCAAGAAGCCATTCATACAGCCGCCCAACACAATCCAGATATGTCGGCGGTGGCTGCAACGGCTCAGGTCCTTCACCACACCATCGAGATGAAGGCCGCCATTGCGGAGTCGCAACTGCATCCAAGCGCACTCCTTGACTCTCAGATCGCACATCATGCCGCTCTCCTCGCCGACCACGCAAAGAATGCATCCGTGACAATTCCCGAGTCTCTCAGAGAGAACTTGGTGGCAGCCGCCACCGCAACGATGCAGAGTATCGAGGCTTCGAATCCCCTCTCGTCCGCCGCCTTCACGGCAAAAGTAGAAGCTCCGGCCAATACTACGACTGAAAAGACATCGCTCTCTGAACCGCCAGCCTCATCCCCAATCCGTGAGAAAGAGAGCTCTTCTGCGCCACGGAGCGAGGCCTCTTCTGCTCCATCTCCGCAACCCGAACGAGCCACCGAGCGAGCAGTCGCATCTGAAAGGCGAGAAACAAGGCCGCCCGAGAGTCGAACAACGGAACGCTCCCCTGAGGCAGCGGGAGCCATAAAGGTTGAGAGTCAAGCGCTGCACACCTCGGGTGGCCAGAGGGCGCAAGCGACATCAACAACCACTGACGGGGTGCGGACCTCTTCCACTCTTGCATCTCCGCTCTCCGCGAACGAGTCGAATCGGCAAGGTCTCGCGACCATGCGCTCTCAATCGTACAGTGGCGTCACTCCAAGAGCCACGCACACATCATCATCCTCTATCCCGCAGCGCTCGGATCTGAGGAGTGCTCCATCCACTACAGCCGTACCAGCTTCAAGCCAAGCCATTCGAACTGTAACCCAGCGAGGCACTCAAGGTGCAGCTGCAACACGCGCCGTCTCCCTCAACCGACGTGCCCCGGCTTCGCCTCCGTCTGGCCGAACAACGACGACTCGCGGCTCAAACCAGCCAACTCGAAGCACGCCGAACTATCGCGCCTCGCCAGCAGCATCGCGCCCTGTTCAAAGCACCCCCGTCTCTCGGCGTTCAACGCCTCTCAAGCCCCCTGGCCAAACCAACGGGACACGCCAATCGGTCACAACCCGAGGAAAGCTGCCCGCAGCAGGAACGCGCCAGAGCGACCTCCGTTCAGGTAGCCGTAGCAACGGTACGCAACAGCTGTCGCGCTCGCCCTCCCCGCGCGCGCAGAGCACCCTAGCCTCGGTTCTTGCGCAGATCCGCTCCCTCTCCAGCCGGGAGCTGCGTACGATGCGCATCGATACGCACGCACAACCACAGATCCTTCGGACAGCCCTCGCGATTCGCCTTCGGGCCCAGAAGATACTCGATAAGATACAAGGGCTTCCTTTGAAGGATATCGCCCGCATAAAAGGGCTCGGTGCCCACAATACACCTACTCCCAAAGGCTCGGCGCAGCGCTCCATGCTCGCACGAGAAGCGCTCGCTCGCCGCGAAGTACGCCATTACGTTCGTCAGCTCGAACGAAGGCTGCAGGAGTTTATGAACCCGAGAGCCCTTCTCTACCGGCGCCTTACCACGGAGCTAACCCTCTCTGACCTTGAGCGCCTCGTATCGATCCTCGGAGGAAATAGAGCGGTGCGGGGGCTCCGACGTAAACACAAAGCCGGTGAGGTCACAAACGTTGTCGAGAGCGATATATCGAACTCGATGCTTGGACAGTTCGCGGCAGCCGCCGATGGCCCAAGCTCATCGAGCGATTCAGGTGGAGGGTCAGACGAATCTCCGAGCCAAGATGGTGGAACGGAGGTGGCCGAGTCGACGAAGGTTCAAGACGGCATGCTTACCGCCGATGGAGCGACTCCGACTGCGACCTTAACTACCGCACTCATGAAAGAGGAAACCCCAGCCAATCCGGGGTTGTAAGAGCTAGTCGAGAGAGTGAGAGTACGAGGTGATGCCGATCGTTTGGGAACGATCGGAGATTGCCCATGCATTGCTCAGTAGACGTCACCGTTCTCGCGTATCCGAGTATTTGAGTTAGGTATCGCGGAGGCGCGGAAAGCGCGGAGAACGCAGGTGAACTCCAACAAGACTCCGCTTTTATTGCGCATCCGATACTTCATAGCGCTCGCGCTGCGATCTCATGGTTGACACGCAAAAACGCTACGCGGCCCGCATTTTCCCCACCCCACAGGTCTCCGGAAAGATCATATCCGCAATTATCGCTGCTGAGTT
>JBIIYC010000122.1:0-7962 GCA_044347025.1 Bdellovibrionota bacterium | reverse complement strand
CGGTTGGAGCCAAGCACTAGAAACACTAAAACCATAGTTACGTAGGTGATTCCAGTTATGGAAAGGAGCCTAAAACGGCCTGTCTCCCACGTTTTGTTCGACTCCACTCGACGATTCCGATTTTGTAGGGCAGTGATCTCACTTTCGATGAGCGCAACACGCTCTTTGAGTTCCGTTAGATCGTCGGCGAGTAGCTGTGGAGTATCTTGGCCCATGATTTTTTGATTACAGGCTAACGTCGCAAATCTCGGGCGGCGAAGCCGTACCGAGCATTTGCTGGTTGGACCTCCTATGCCTGATCAATTGTCACTGTGTCGGAATGCAAGAGCGCTTCGTCCACAATTCGCCTGAAAGCCTTGGTTGCCTGCTCCGACCAGCAGTTGTCGCAAAAGTAGAATCCGTATGGCTCCAGTGACACCACAAAAGCCGTCCACCCATTCTGGTCTTTCGGGTTGTCAAGTCGCGAGAAGAACGTCTGTGCGTCGTAGTTCTTGGGCAACTGACATCTGATGCTGTATTCAATTCCCATGATCTTTCCTTGGGTCCAACGTTGCTATGAGCAGGCGCCAAAGCGCTCCGCTCGACTGCCATGTTATCCCACAGGGAGCCTCACGTCTTCCAGCTGAATCCGGAGTCCCGACACACATGCCGCACTCGTTAACAAAGGCCGACTCACTCGGATACCCCCCTAATTTTCATTCATGGATTGCGGGAAATTAGGTAGTAGGGGTGTGCCAGTCAATGGTGATTGGTGTTCCGATTCAGCTCTGAGTGTAAGTCTCCCCATTTCCGAAATCAAACACCACCCCTGGTTCTCCCCTTTTGCTAATGAAAGGACTTGAATCTATCGTTTCCCCTGTAATATCTGATGCAATAGCTACCCCAACTTCAGGGTGTTCTGGAAAGTGACATAAACGTACAGTTTCTGGTAATACAAAATTATTTTCGAGCAAGTCTCTCGGGATTGGTTCATTGGCTGTCCACGCCATATCGCCCCTATTAATATCCCTCCATCCCGCATGAAATTTGTCGCCATTCCCATTCACAGAGGCTTTTGTTTTATAGGCAGGCGTAAAGCCATTTCTAATTAGAAACGTCGATATAAGAATCATATCTTCATGATTACCCGTAGTAATCTCAATCTTCTTCATAAATCTCCAATATTGTAGCGCCTCCGCTGGAAACAAACATTCGAGAGTTTGTAAAAACTCCCACTCTGTCCTCCATTTGGGATAACGCCACTATCAGCAGGCGCGACAGCGCTCTGCTGAATTTGATTGTTATGCACCCAAGCATACTAAGTACCTCCTAACCAATCAATTAAATAGTTGACGCGCTGTCGCCCATAGGCGACACTTGAGGGTATGGAGGCGCGCCCGAAGAAAATCAAGACCTACGTTCGTGCAAATGGCAAATCTCCATTCGAAGACTGGGTATCTAGTCTTCGAGACAAGTCTGCCAAAGCGAAGATCTTCACGCGAATTGATCGCATGAAGTTCGGAAACTTTGGGGACTGTAAGAGCGTAGGACAGGGCGTGTTTGAGCTGCGCGTTCACTTTGGACCAGGGTACAGGGTTTACTTTGGACTTGTGGGATCGGAGGTAGTGCTCCTCCTAGTTGGTGGAGATAAGGCATCGCAGCCAAAAGATATTAGCCTCTCACAACGTTACTGGAAGGAGTTCCAAAATGGCTAAAAAACAAAGACGAACAAAAAGCCGGAGCTACGATTCTTTTCTTAAGAAACAACTGCGAGACCCTGATATGGCGGCGGAGTATCTGTCGACCGCGGTGCGAGAGGGATCTCTCGAGGGGTTTCTGGTGGCCCTCAAGAGCGTTGCTGAAGCACACGGGGGTATTGGCACCGTAGCGAAGGTTACTAACCTCAACAGGCAAAGCATGTATCGGATGTTCTCGGAGCGAGGCAACCCAACTGTCTCAAGCCTCCTGACCGTGCTCAACGCTTTAGGAATAGAGATTTCGTTTACATCGCAGGAGAAGAAGCGTCGCGTAGCGTGATGCCTATTGAGAGGGGGCGTCGAGATGGACTATGCTTTTAACTTCTCCCATTCCTTTAAGTCTGCCTCGCAGAAAATAGTGAGAAAATGATTGTGATGCGAGTCGAAGGCTATTCCGTACTTCGGACTGACCACAAACCCACTCGCTTCAAACGAGTTTAGGTCATGCTTAGCGACAAAAAAACCGAGATCGGCAAATCCGATCTCTCGACCTTCTAACTGAAAGTACTCGCTATCAAGCGTGACTTCATGCAAGCCACCATCGCTGGGTCTTAATCGGAAGATTTTGTCGGGAAAAATGAGCTCTTTGCTGCCGAGTCGATTTTCGCCGTCTCTCTCAGGCTTGCCATGCATCTCGATAATCGTAGCCTCTAAAGATCCGAAACAAATACCAAGCACTTCTTTGTAGGGGGTAAATTTCATAGAGTGCATAACATCTCGCGGACCGGCGCGGCGGTTCGCTTTCAATTCAAGTACCTTACATCTTCGCGGCCGGTCCCGCGTCGGGGTTATTCCGCAGCTCGAATCGACCGTTACCGAACTCAAGCGACTGGCAAACCACATCAATAATTTCGTCGTAGAACATAAGCTGAAAATGTGCACAATTCTCTAGGTGGCGTGGCTGGAGCGAATCTTTCCACTTGGAGTTCTCTATTTTGTGTATCGCGGCAGAGCTACCCGCAGTGTGATGTATCGCTCCATGCACTTCCTCGCTCGCCATGGCGAAAGCCTCTGGATGCACAAACCTTACCCACTTCAGACGCTCCGGAGTAAACTCATCTTCGGGATTGTAATACTCGATTGCTTGCAGGACCTGTGCGCCTCTCCCACCCCAAATGATGCGCTGCAACTCAGGCCCGCGTCCTTCATGGTGGAACCTTTCTTCAAACACTGGGATAGCTTTTTCTCTCGAAAACATATCAGCCGAATAACGATTACTTACTGCAGGCGGCTAAAATATTCAATTTCACCAAGGTGCACGCCCGCTCCGCAGCTAAGATTGGTTATATCGCAATTTAATTTATTCTTTTTGGGTTCCCCCATAGACAAAATACCCGATTAACATAAACGATAAAAATCCCAACATTAGAACAGGCACAATAAGAATCAAAAATACTATTAATCCCACTGCTCCGGCGGGACTTCCTGTATCAAGAAGATTGGAACTAAATAAGTAGAATAGACTAAAAAGAGACAAGGCAGCGCAGCCTATACCAAAAATTAACGATATGTAGGATTTGATTGACTTTTCGGTCATATTGAATCGTTAAATGGCAAATTGTGTGCAGCGATATAACATAGTATTGTACGGATCTGCCCATCTAGACCAAATCCACCTCAATCATGGTACCTCTGCCCCTACTCTTCCGGCAATTTATTTTAAATCCCTCACAATTTCACAGCACTACATCTTTTATCCCCACCGGGTACATCTACCGAGTTTGGGTAGATGTACAGATCTGCCCATCTAGGGTCCTGAGTAGAAGCGACGCTGCTGGTGGCACGCAACTTTTAGAGCGAGCTGCCGATTAAGGGGGATGACAGATTCCGAAAACACACCCAAGGCACAGCCGAGAATGTTGCTCGATGTGGTGCGGGAGGTGGTCCGCTTACGCCACCTGAGTTATACAACCGAGAAGCACTACGTTCACTGGATCCGGCGCTTTGTGGTCTTCCATGGAAAGCGCCATCCGCGTGAGATGGGGGAGGTTGAGATAGTCGCCTTTCTGTCTGACCTCGCTATCAGGCGCAACTGCGCGCCCGGAACACAGAACCAAGCGCTCAACGCGCTCGTATTCCTTTTCAAGAATGTTTTGGGAAAGGACCTCGGCGAATTTAGAAACATTCAATGGGCACGACGAAAACAGAGGGCGCCGGAGGTTATGACCCGAGAGGAGGTCGCGGCGGTACTGCAGAGCCTAAGCGGAGATTTTCCAAAATGGCTCATCGGCTCTCTGCTGTACGGATGTGGACTGCGGCTTTCCGAGGCGTTACGACTGCGAATCAAAGATATCGACTTTGGTCAGGGAATTATCGTAATCCGCGATGCCAAGGGCGATAAGGATCGAATCGTTCCTCTTCCTCGCAGACTGGTCGAGCCTCTTCATCGACAACTCGCGCACTCAAAAAACGTTCATCAGCTGGATCTTCAAGCGGGGCTCGGTCGAGTCTCGCTACCGTTCGCGCTCTCGCGAAAGTACCCGAACGCGGACCGCGAGTGGCCATGGCAGTACGCCTTCCCCTCGACAAAAGTATCCCGAGATCCGCGATCGGGAGAGATTAAGCGCCACCATCTCTATGGTTCATACATGGAGCAATCGGTAAAACGAGCCGCGCGCGAAGCCGGTCTCACGAAACGCATAACGTGCCATACGTTCCGACACTCCTTCGCCACACACCTATTAGAGAACGGCAGAGATATCCGGCTTATCCAGGAGCTCTTGGGCCACAGCGATGTAAAAACCACGATGATATACACACATGTTGCGAAGTCGCCGGTGCCACGAGTGGTGAGTCCGTTGGACGAATTGTAGGCTCCGCGGAGAGGGGTGGCCACGAGAGCGCCGAAAGTCCCCTACCTCGCAGGGAGAGGTGTCCTCGGATGTACCGACGCACACCTCAAGCCGCTCCGGAGCTATTCCGGAGCTGCTTCTGCACGTTGGTGGTTAATCATCTGAATAGCGGTATCTCCCACCAAAGTTCGGGTATGGCATGGACGGATACTGAGATCCGTACGATCCACCGCCGTAGTATCCCGGTGTTCCTACTGGGGTCGGCTCAGCGGGATAGGTCGGGGAGAAGGTCGGCATCGGCTCCGGAGATGGGGATGGAGCCGCTGTGGGTGTGGAATCCGGAAGATCAAAGTTGGGCTCATCGCCGATCTCCGAGCACACATCATCTTGCGCATTTAGAAATGCTGCGCGCACCGACAGGATCCAACCGCGCTCTACCAAGCCACTGCGCACTAGCTCTTTGAATCCCTTCGTGAGTCGCTTAAATGACTTCTTAAAGCATCGACGACAACCGATCTCACTCGCAGCATCGCCACATCGATCCGCTGCTGTCGCGGCAAGGTCCGCTGGAGATATATAGACGCCATCAGCAACACACGACATCTGAGAGAGCGTGGTATCGACATCATCGAGCGAACATATCTCCTGCGCCCGTGCTACCTGCGCATGCGATGCCACTGAAAGCACTCCACAACACACAAGCGACAGGTACGTTAAACGCGTATTAACCATCATCATAGGGAACTCCTCTGGTAACTATGCTCACACAAGACAGGCCTCTTCTGGCAAAGGGCGGGCCAGATGTATCCGCAAGAGAGATCAACTCGTTACCAACCATGAGGTCGGAGCACCAGTGGAACCCAGGCACCAGCGCCGTGCAAAGGATGCACAGCAGCTCCATTCCTTGACGAGGTGCGGGCTTCAAGGGAACATGAACCGGCGCTCTGACCACCCCCGACCTCTAGGAGTTTTTGTGAGTAATCCGATCTCTGTCTACTTCACATCGTTCCGATGGCGGATCCTCGCAGTAATCGGTGCACTCCTTGCGACCTGGGTGCTCTACCAGGAGCCTACCCGGGTGCGCCTACTCTCTCTTGGTAACCCGTACTCGTATAGCGGCGACGCTCTCCAGCACATTTCTCCCCTCTGGAAGATTCACGATGCCACGCTTCTAGCCGGCGATTACATTTCAAGCTACTACGTTCATGCGATCATGCCCGTCTTCTACAAGTGGTTGTATTGGGCGCTTACATTTCTGACGACACCTCCACTCGCCGCACAGATCGTTACCCTCACGCTTAGTCTTCTCTTTATCGCCACGTGCGCTTGCACGACCTGGCGGCTGGGCGGCCCGGTAGCGGGAGCTCTCTCGTTGGTGCTGGCATGGGGTGGACTGCTCAAGGGCTTCTACTGCATGGGTGGACTACAACGCGGGTTCGGAGTGGTATTCGCAGCACTGATGCTCTACGGCGCTGGCGTTGGGAACGTGTATCTTTTGGGAGTTCTGACGATTCTCGCTGCAGGTTTATATCCTGCTTCCGCGGTGCTCGGACTCACCGCGTTGGGGCTTCTCCTTATTATTCCTGCCCGATATCGGGGAGACGCTCAACATTGGTCTCTAAGAAAGCGGCTCTCGGTGTTGTGCGCCATCTCTGCGTTCGTAGTCGGTGTGGTTACGCCTCAACTCGTAAGCGGAGCCCGCTATGGCGAACGCCTCTCGATTGAGAGCGCTGAGGAATTTGCTGAGTGGGGACCATCCGGTCGCTACACGCAGGGCGATCGCGGAGTTCCAATCCCTCTTTTTGAAGCAGCCTACACGCGCACGATCGCTGCCCTCTCCGCAGAGAAGAGCTCACGGCGGGCAAGTCCAGGTGACACAGGAGGTAGCGGGACGGACTCGAATCGCGCGGTCTGTACCTACATCATAATCGTTTCAGGTCTATGTCTTGCACTTCTCACGCTTCGCTACAGAGGCTCTTTTTCACCTTTCGCCGTGCGCGTTGCTCTCTTTGGTTTTGCGATGATGGTATCGTTCATCGCTGCCACAATCGCGTTTCCCCTACTCTATATTCCTTCGCGCTACGTCATCGTTGCAGTCCCCTGCCTTGTGCCGGTGGTGTTCCCCTGGATTTGGACAGCTACCTGCTCTACCGTTGTTAGCCGATGCTCTCGGGTGGTGCGGGTTGTAGCACCACTCACGCTGGGACTCCTGTGCTGCGCTTTACTGGGATGGGGCTCTCTTCGAGTAAAGCCTGTGCGCTCAGCCGAGGGATACCGCACGCTATTTGCGTTTATTGATCGCTTACCGGCAAATTCCGTTATCGCTGGGTGGCCACGCGGGATGATCGATGAAGTCAGTTACTTCACGGGTCGCTCAGTGCTTGTGTTCGAAGAGGGGCACCAGATCTTTCACCGTGATTTTCTCCTTGAGATGCGGCGCCGTATGCGAGCAGTGATCGATGTATACGGGGCGGTCGATATCAAACCGTTCGAAGTGCTCCGGCAAGACTTCAACGTAACGCACCTACTCATCGACCGACGTCACGTAGAGCGCGCGCCCTCGTATTTCTCCCCGTTCGCAGAAGAGATACGCGCACTCCGACAGAGTCGAGGGAACCAGCCGCTCTACCTTATGGAGGCCATGCAGAAGGCGGCGGTCTTCCGGGTGGGGGAGATGGTGCTGATAGACCTGGCGCAGCTCGTAGCGCCTAGAGAGCTGAAATAACACGGATTTTATCTCCGAGCGTTCGGCACAACGGGACTGCTCCCGTGAGCCATTCTGCCGCCTCGATTCCCGAAGCTAACCCCCCGCAGCACTCATCTAACTAATCCAGGACTCGTGCGTGCGCTGTAAAGCTGTGAATCCATGCCGTCGTGACTCCACCAAACGTGAATCGAACGGCGCCAGATAGGAAACGCTTACCATGTCAAAGATAAAAGTCGCGCAAATTGGAGTAGGATATTGGGGGCCTGCGTTACTACGAAATCTCGCCGCCAATCAACGCTGCGAAGTGGTGGCGGTCGCTGACCTCTCTGAGGAGCGGCGACTCTTCGTCAAAAACAATTTTCCGGATACATCGGTGGTTGAAGATCCAAAGTTCATCTTTGAGGATCCAGAGATTCAGGCCGTGGTGATCGCAACGCCGGCAGCTACACACTTTGAGCTTGGAATGCGGGCGCTCACCGCAGGGAAACATATCCTGGTGGAGAAACCCATGGCGACATCTGCCAAAGAGGTTCAGAGGTTAGGGCTCACTGCTCAGGAGCGCGGACTTACGGCCATGGTGGGACACACCTTTATCTACCACCCTGCTGTGCACTATCTGCGGGATATTATCAATCTCGGAGAGCTCGGACAGGTTCGCTACGTATACAGCCAGCGATTGAATCTGGGTCGTATCCGCTCAGACTGCGATGTTTTATGGAATCTTGCA
>JBIIYC010000018.1:0-25786 GCA_044347025.1 Bdellovibrionota bacterium | reverse complement strand
AAAGCCTATCAAATGTGTAAACCATGTAGCGCCGCAGGACTGTAAACTATGATCCGCCGCCGTACCTCGTGCGCATGAACGTGAACGTACCCGCAAGGGATTGCAGCACTACTGTTGGTTTATTCACCCACGTACCTACATCTCCGCTGACGAACACGAGAGCGGAGAACTCCTGCTTACTAGCGTTGTTTATAGGCTATGTTGAGCGCGCGCGAGTTCATGTTTTCGGGTACGTTCACGTCCACGAGCAGGTGCACGTGAACGGCCCGATATCATCAAAAAGCACCCACTAAAAACGTCGAAGACCCAAAAAAAAGGGCCGCCTTGCGGCAGCCCTTTAAGAGATACTCAATCTCACGCTTCTATTACGCCAAGAGTGGCGCGATGAGGAGCGAAAGGATTGAAACCATCTTGATGAGAATGTTCAAGGATGGGCCGGAGGTATCCTTGAACGGATCTCCTACCGTGTCACCAACCACAGCCGCCTTGTGAGCGTCTGAGCCCTTCTTCTCTCCCTCTACAAGTCCCTGCTCGATGAACTTCTTGGCATTATCCCAAGCGCCACCAGTGTTGGACATGAAGATTCCGAGAACAACACCTACTACCGTTGTTCCAAGGAGGAGTCCTGCAAGAGCAGCAGGTCCCATCAGGAATCCAACCAAGATAGGTGTGATGAACGCGATCAGGCCAGGTGCACGCATCTCGGTGAGAGCGGCCTTGGTTGAGATCTCGACGCACCGGGATACGTCAGGCTTAACGCCTTCCTTACCCTCAAGAAGTCCCGTGATCTCACGGAACTGACGTCGAATCTCAGTAACGATCAAACCAGCTGCCTTTCCTACTGACTGCATTGTGAAGCACACAACGAGTCCTGGAAGGATAGCGCCGAGGAATACGCCCGCGATGAGCATCGGGTTGGTGATACTCAAGTTGATCGACTTATGAAGCGCCTCGAAGGTCTGAGTATATGCACCAAACACTGCAAGTGCTGTAAGACCAGCCGAACCGATTGCAAAACCCTTGCCGATAGCGGCAGTGGTGTTGCCAAGGGCGTCGAGCTTATCTGTGATAGCACGAGTCTCAGGTCCCAAGTGCGACATCTCGGAGATTCCTCCAGCGTTGTCCGCGATCGGGCCGTATGCGTCGATGGTCATCACGATACCTGTTGTTGCAAGCATCGCTACACCCGCAAGGGCTACGCCATAGACTCCAGCAAAGTGGTTCGAGACAAGCACCGCGCCTACGATGATCACGAGAGGCAGAGCTACGCTACGGAATCCGACAGCGATACCGCTGATTACAGCGGTAGCAGGGCCCGTCTTAGCCGCGTTGACGATCTCGAATACCGGTTTCGATGATGTGTAATACTCGGTTGTGAGACCGATTCCCATTCCACAGATCGTTCCGAAGAGAACTGGCCACCAGAGGCTCATGTTAACCGGTGTGATGATAAAGAGGCCGAAGCACGCTGCTACGAAGATTATCGAAGCGAGCAGAACGGTTGTTCGAAGCGCCTTGGCAGGATCTCCATCCTTCAGGAGCGCCATCCACTTAATCGAAATGTAAGACGCGATAGCCCCGATGAGCCCGAGGATCAGAGGAGTTGCCATAAGCCAGATGCGATAGCTCTCCTCCGTTGCGCCAGCGACGCTTGGATCAAAGCTCGTAAGTGACTTCACGGCATCTGTGCTAAGGGTTGCAGCGAGTGCCAAGCAACCGATGATGCACGTTACGTACGACTCGAAGATGTCGGCACCCATTCCGGCTACGTCACCTACGTTATCGCCTACGTTGTCTGCGATAACACCTGGATTCCGTGGGTCATCTTCCGGAATACCAGCCTCGACCTTACCAACGAGGTCCGAACCAACGTCTGCTGCCTTGGTGTAGATTCCACCGCCAACGCGAGCAAACAGGGCTACGGACGAGGCGCCCATTGCGAAGCCGATCATCGGCTCGTGGTGAGCAGGCGTTCCGAAGATGAGAAACAAGACGCCGATACCGATCAAACCAAGAGCTGCTACGGTAAGTCCCATAACCGCTCCACCGTTGAATGCCACCATAAGCGCTTGTCCTGGTGCGTTCTCCGATGCAGCTTGAGCTGTGCGAACGTTTGCCATAGTAGCTGCGCGCATACCGAGGTATCCGGCCAAGAGAGAGCTCGCTGCACCGAATGCGAATGCCACTGCAGTCGGAAGCTTTAGTGCCCACCAGATCGCAAGGAACGCGCAGAGCACGAACACCAAAAGGTACTGTGCTTGCTGCTTGAGGTAGGCGATAGCGCCATCGCGGATAGCGTGGCTAATCTCTTGCATCCGAGCGTTGCCCGCCGGGAGTGCCTTGATGCTTGCGTACATGCTGTACGCAAGAGCGAATGCTACTAGGCCGAAAATCGGAGTGGCCCAGGTAAAAAAGCCCAAAATAGTTTGATCCATAATCACCAGCTGTAATTAGCTTGACGTTAGTTGTTGCACCGCCACGGACTTGTGGACTACCTAGCGAAGGGAATCGAGCCTGTGTGCGACGTAAGTGCTTGAAAAAACAAGCGATGGCGATTCTAGCCGTTATGACGGCCGTGTCAACATACGGTTGCCGCACGGTAGGGCACGAGCCAGGTCTTGCACGCTCCAGTTAAGCGCGCGGAATTACATGGTTTTTATGCTTTGGCGCCAGCAGGGGGAGTCCCCGCCCTGCTAGTGCGTTAGCTTCCGATACTTGATGCGGTGAGGAGTCTCTGCGTCAGCCCCCAAGCGTCGCTTTCGGTCTACCTCGTACTCCTGATAGTTACCCTCGAACCAGACCACGTTGCTGTCACCTTCGAATGCTAGAATGTGCGTTGCGATGCGGTCGAGGAACCAACGGTCATGGCTTATGACAACTGCGCATCCAGCGAAGTTCAGCAGAGCCTCTTCGAGTGCTCGCAGCGTGTTTACGTCCAGATCGTTGGTGGGCTCATCGAGAAGAATCACGTTACCGCCCGAGCGTAGCATCTTGGCGAGGTGCACGCGGTTTCGTTCACCACCGGATAGTGTTCCAACGGCCTTCTGTTGATCTTGTCCGCCGAAGTTAAAGCGGGCTACGTACGCACGCGCATTAAACTCGCGACCGCCAAGTTTAATTATCTCGTCACCACCCGAGATCTCATCGAAGATACTCTTTTTGGGATCGAGGGCATCGCGACTCTGGTCAACGTAGGAGAGTTGAACGGTATCCCCGACTTTGAAAGTGCCACCATCAGGCGTCTCTTGCCCGGTGATGAGTTTAAAGAGGGTCGTTTTTCCCGCGCCGTTAGGGCCGATAACACCAACAATACCTCCACGAGGGAGGTTAAAGTTCAGGTTTTCAAAGAGCATTCGATCGCCGAATGCTTTGGTGACCCCTGACGCCTCAATCACAACCTCTCCAAGTCGAGGGCCGGCAGGGATATATATCTCCAACTCTTCGACCTTCTTGTCCTGCTCCTGATTGAGAAGCTCCTCGTACGCCTTGATGCGCGCCTTCGACTTAGCTTGTCGCGCACGTGGTGATTGCTGAATCCACTCAAGCTCGCGGGCGAGGGTTTTCTGACGTTTTGACTCGGTCTTTTCCTCTTGTTCGAGGCGCGATCGCTTCTGGTCGAGCCAGCTTGAGTAGTTGCCTTCCCAAGGAACTCCGTGTCCACGGTCGAGCTCTAATATCCACTTCGCCACATTGTCGAGGAAGTACCGGTCATGGGTAATGCACACGACGGTGCCAGCATAATCACTAAGGTGACGTTCAAGCCATGCAACCGATTCCGCATCGAGATGGTTCGTTGGCTCGTCGAGTAGGAGTAGATCGGGCTTCTCCAGAAGGAGTCTGCAGAGTGCTACACGACGCTTCTCTCCACCCGAGAGGGTGTCGACGCGAGCATCAGCGGGTGGGCATCGCAGCGCGTCCATCGCGATATCGAGGGTGCGATCAAGCTCCCACGCGCCGATGGCGTCTATCTTATCCTGCAGAGCGGCTTGCTTGTCGATGAGCTTCTCCATCTCTTCAGGGGATATATCCTCACCGAGCTTAGCACTAATCGCCTCGAAATCGGCTAAAAGAGTGGCGGCTTCCTTGCAGCCCTCCATTACATTCTCTTTTACGGTCTTGGATGGATCGAGCTTCGGCTCCTGTTCTAAGTATCCGATGGAGACGTTGGGTCGGAAGTTGACGTCGCCGTTATACTCCTTATCGATCCCGGCGATGATCCTGAGAAGGCTCGACTTTCCGGAGCCGTTGAGACCAACCACACCGATCTTCGCCCCTTCAAAGAAGGAGAGCGAGATGTCCTTCAGGACTTGCTTTCCTGGGGGGTGAACGCGACTAACTTTGTGCATTGAAAATATAATTGGTGCCATGGTCGTACAATAGCCCTTTGACCGAGTGGGGAGCAAGGGGAGGCACGAATAACACCAAGAAATCAGTCGGAATGAAGGGAGCGATTTTTTCCTTGAAACTCCGGAGCCTTCTGCAAGTATCCGCGTCGACGTGAGAACGAGCTGAACAGGAAGAGAAGCGGGACTTGATGGAAACGCGGGGATCGATGAACCCAGAGGCCAGAGAAGTGGGACTGCGAGGGATGCGAATCTCCAGTGTGCAGTCGGCGGGTCGGGGCTCCTATCTTATTGAGTCTGCTCTTGCACTGTTGGCTACAAGCTTTTTTGTTGTGGCCGTCGGCGATATCGCTCGTATATTTCACGCGCGTGGCGCGCTACGCGCCGCGATAACGGAGGGGCTGCGATGTTTATATCCTACTGACCCAACCTGCGTGGTATCCTCACGGGTTGGTGTGGATGTATCCATGCGCCGCTATAATGCGTGGGTATGGGGTAGCAAAGGCTATCTGCTTCCGCAGCGTTCGTATTCACTCGTTTCAACGATGTTTAACGAGCCGGTGTGGGAGGCTCCATTTATGGCCTCAAAAATTGAGGGCGTAAAGGTATTGCAACCCCATGCGCGATACCAGCAGCATGCGATTCGCTTTCCCGTGGTCGCGCATGCGCCATATCTACTCAAGGTACGAGACCTACCTAGAATTGATGGTCGAGATCCGCTCAATCCGGTGTTTCGGGACCGTCGTACCGGCTCTCGGATGGCGCCATCACAGGTGGTATCGATTCGTAGCATCCAAAAGACGGGTGTGGATACGATAGTCAAGAGTAGTCGCTTGCAGGATGAATACGGCGCAGCTTTTGAAATCGGCTCACGGAGCTTTACTCTTAGCGATGCGTGGCCGCAGCGTGTCTCAGACGGCCGAATATTAAGTGATATTCGTGCTCGCTATGCGGTTTCAGTTCCGTGTTATCAGGGAGATTTCGTATTCCACGCATCGTCTCCTCGCATCGTGTGGCCTGCGGGTGGTATGCCAACGGAGTGCTCGCACCGCTCAGCCGTAGACCCGAAAATGCAGGAAGTGCTCTTGAGTGATGGGGTGCTCAAAGTCCCGGTCATGTTGCGGATCTCAGGGATCTCTCGTGCCACTCGGCCTGATGCAGTTGGAAAGTTGGTGGTCACCATGTCGTGGACTAGCGATGGAAAAAACAGTACGCGTGTCCTCGGAGGTCGGGTGTTCTCTTCCACTAACTTTGCTCATTTGGTGGTGCGGGGGGCAGATTGGAGTGATATCGAGCCCGCTGTCCATCAGTACTATACATCCAGCTATGAGTCAGAGATAGAACTTCATGGCACATTGCCCCTTATGCCTCTCGATATGCCGATAACGCTCCGTTTTTACCTATCGAGTGTCAATGGCGAGAAAGTTGGTTGGCAGGGAGAGTCGATAGAGATCTTTTACCCGCAATTTCAGTTCATACACGAGACCTTTCCGTGTGGATATGCGACCGATCCCCAGCAATGCGTAGCTTCGCTTGCCCGAGAACGAGCCCTCTTTACGGCGACTGATTTGCGTCAGCGACTCGATTCAATCCTGGTAGGAGCAGGGGCATGTATGCGCGATGCGCCGGGCGTTGTTGAAGAGTCCGTCCAAACCGCCATTACTCGCATAGAGCAATCAATCGCGGAGGGAAAAAAGCCGACCTCGTATGCCTTCTGGGTCCAGTCAAGCGAGGCCTGTCCTGCGGTGAGTAATACGTATGCATGCCGGGATTCATTTCGCGAATTCATGAAAGGGTGCCAGCCAACGCACACTATCGCCGAGCTTGAGGGAATATGCTCGATCGAGGATTTCCGTCCTGGACGGGACGCGATTCTGCATGTGCACCGCTCTGAGAAACACCTTGAGCGCGTCGAACGGCGAGGCGTGTGCTCACAGGAGGGCTTTCCTATCTGCGCGCAGCCTTACACCTCGCATGTAGGAGACCGCTACTTAGGGAGTAGTGCACTGTCGTGTCAGGCGGCTATCAACATCAGCTCCATGCCGGAGCAGCACGGCCCCTTCCTGGACTCGGTATGTGTAGACATAGCTGATACGTTGCGTTCCCGATATCGCGCGACGTATCACATTCCGCCTGATGCACCGGTGGTGGTGCTCTCTCGAAATGAGCCACCGGTCTTGTCGGCTGTACCGCCAACAGATGCATGCACGCCGAGTGAGACGATCGAAGAGGGCGATCCCCGTCGAGTATTGTGCGCTCGTAATAGTACTCGGCATGCCGCGATCGAATGCTGCGAGAAGTATCGAGGACGGTGTGCTATCGAAGAGCTTCCGGAGTCCGCTATTCCCCTTGAGACACAATCGCCTGAGGTGCTGCTCGAAGCCGCGGCGGAACGAATCGGTGATTCGGTTCGAACGTTTTATCCGCCAGCTCTCCACGCATCTCAGTGTGAGGCTGATTCAGTCAACTGTGTGCATGTGGAAACGTCTCTCGAACACGATGCAACATCGGCGCGGGCTGAGGCATCAATGCGCGTTCCGGTTACACTGCTCTCCTGGCTTGGAGGTGAGGGAGCGGCAATGGTCGAGTATGAGGAGAGTCGAAGGCTGGAGCGGAGCCTGGTAGGGGGCGTTAGGTAATGGGGGAGCAATTGGCGCCTCTCGGTTCGAGGATACCAGATGCCATAGCTGCTGCGTTTTGACAGTTGTTAGCCTAGTGAGCCCAATTTATGCTGGTTGTATCGTTTTCTTGTGCGTTGTCAGCGTACCGTTGGTACACTGGTAGCTTACGATTCGGTTTCCACATCGATCTCAGAGTATACGGACTACTATGATGCTTCAAACTTTCAACTCACATCTACGTGACGCGGCTCGTCTGTCGGTGTTGGTTCGCTCGGTATGGGTTGTTGTTAGTGTTAGCTTGGTCGCGCTTGGAAGCGCATTCGATACACGCACTGTTCAGGCAGACGATGGTGTGGTGGCGGGGCCCGTTAAGGAAGGAGAGCGTCTCGATGCCCGTTCGGACGAATACAGTCGGGTATTTGATCGGGCGATTAATTGCCTGATCGAGAAAAACTCCGCATGCTTTCGCGCCCTTCTTAGTTCGTTCACTGTAACGCAGGAGACCCGTGGGCCAGGCGCTGTAGACGCAATTATTCAAGATAGGTTCATCCCGTATTTTAGTGATTTTTCGAAGTTGTCGGATCGAGTGGCGACTGTGCCGAGTTACGATGCCGCTGGTAACTCTGGCCTTGCGATCTGTCGCAGCTTTATCACCAACGAGGGACAGGAGAAGTTCTTTGTCCTGTACGTGAATCTAGAGAATGGGCGGTACGTTGTAGGCAACCTCCTTCTTGATACGAAGGTTGAGCAGGTTTTGGCTATGAAAACGGGTAGGCGATGACTTCGGCTGGGAATTTACGCGAGAATAAGACTCGCAGCATACTCAGCTTGGTAGAACGTATGCTCCGGCGGATTGTCTGAGATGCTTTGCGCCAACTTGACCGCTTCCTGTTGCTTGCCGTTGTTCAAAAGGGTGCGAACTCTCAGCAGAGAAAAGATGTAGAGATCGGGAAATGCGTGCGCAAAAGCTGCAATAAGGCAGGCTCCGCGATCGCCTCCGAGGACACGGTCGTGTTGAATACAACCACGAATCGCCAGGGCAATCTGCTCATCAGAGGGCGGAGCTCCGAGGGCAAGCGCTTTATCGGCGGCGTTAAGAGCCATGTGCGCGAAATGAGCGCTTGCAGCCGGATTTATCGGCTCAAACAAATGACTGTCCAGCGAGAGCGCTATCCAGGCTGAGTAGTAACGGTTCGGAGATGGAGTGCGAGATCGCAGTGATACAAGGAGCTTCTCAAGCTCGATCGCGCGATGCAGCATCGTGTGTTTGGCGAGGATCTCGTCTCGACCTGCAGCTGCTATGGCACGCATTCGTGATGTGTTGCTCATGAGTGCACGGACCTTGTCGGCTGCGTTGTATGGGTCTCGGGGCGTATAGGTGGCGAGATGCTCATCCTCCCGGAACAGCTCGAGCAGACCGTTTTCGGTCCGCTCCGTGAGCACAAGCGCTCCACACATCATCGCCTCAAAGACTCGGAAATTTAGGTCTCCCTTTACTGTCTGATTCACCACGATCTCGGCGTGAGGGAAGATATTCGGGTAGTATCCGGTGGTAATGTGGATTGGAATGAGCTTGGCCAGCGCATCAAAAAAATCCACGCGAGCAGGATTAAGATCGCGGTTTAATGTTCCCACGAATGTGGCACCAAATCGTTTCTCATCCGATCGTTCCACGTATTCAGGAGCCCATAGGGGCATCCATGAGATCGGGGAGTCGCTCACCGCGAGGTGTGAGATAAAGTCCCGCTGCGCCGTGAGCACGTGGTCAAACGAAGCTGCGAGAAACGAGTGCCTCTGATGATGATGGTGAGTATCCACAGAGTAGAGAACTTTTGGAATCGGACAGTCTTCCAATCCGACAATCAGACTGGGAGCGCTATTGTCGAGCCATACGATTCGATCGGGTGAGAAACCGTAGGGGAGGCCCCGCAGAAGATCCTCGATGGCGATGAGATTCGATGGAATTTGGTGTTCGAGGTGTGGGGCGGTACCGCAGGTCAGCACGGTGTGTCCCATGGTGCGGAGTTCGTTGGCAAACCAGTTCTGGTTTAGGAGCAGAATATTCATGGATAGCGACCGTTACGGCTGTAGCGCACCCGCAAAAACTGGGTACCTCGACAGTTAAGATGAAAGGCAGCTTTTTGAAGGCTTGCCTTTTTGCATCCCTGTGCTGGGCGTAACGCGCTGATTATGTTGCAACTTTACTGGCGCTGCCGCAAAAGTTCGGAAATCTGACGGCTATGCAGCGTTTTGAAGTGCTGCCTTACGCTCAACCGCTTCTTGATAGATTCGTGTTGGGGGTTCACGAAGGTCCCAAACGAGTCCAAGGCAGGAGAGCCCTTTAAGGATGTAGTGAGAGATATCAACCTCCCACCAGTAGAACCCCTGTCGCTCCGATCCAGGATAGCGATGGTGATTGTTATGCCACCCTTCTCCTAACGTGATGATGGCGAGCCAGAAGCTATTCTTACTGTCATCGCCGGTGATAAAACGAGGGCTTCCAACAACGTGTGCCAACGAGTTGATGCAGAAAGTCCCGTGGTACAGAAGAGTGGTGCTGATACAGAATCCCCAGACGAACATCTGCAGTGCGTTTGTGTGGAGCTCCGGGAAATACACCTGACACAGGTATCCGAAGCCAGTTACAGCGCCCATCAGGAGCACGGGAGGGATCAAGTGATATGTCTCAAGCCAGCGAAGCTCCGGGAACTTTAAGAGATCTTTTACGAGCTCTGCCCGAGTTCCGATAAACTGAGTGCTTAACACCCATCCTACATGCGCCCACCACATTCCGTACACTCGCGGTGGATGAACGTCTTCCTCCGTGTCGGAGAATTGATGGTGGTGTCTGTGGTGCGAGGCCCACCAAATCGGACCCTTCTGAGCCGAAGATGCTCCGATGAATGCCAACACAAACTGAAAGAAGCGACTCGTCTTATACGACCGGTGCGAGAAGTAGCGGTGGTATACCCCTGTTATGGTAAACATTCGAATAACATAGAGTGCCATGCACACCGCGAATGCTGTCCAGCTGAATCCGACCATGAATACTAAGAGGCATCCAAGATGGATCGCCCAGAATGCTGATTGCTTGATGACGTTAAAAGGATGAAGGGGATTTCCGATGGTGCTCATGTCTATCTAATTACGAGAACTGGTCTTAATGCTTCGTCTGCCGCTGGCGATGCTCCTTCGAATAGTAGTCTATCGGGCGTCCGATGCAATCCCCGCTGAGCGGAGTCCGGGCAGCGAAACGGCATAATTGCTAACTAATTCAGCTACCTGATCGATGAGGATATATTTAACCCGCACTGGAAAAATACTCGTAACGAGCCGGCATCGAGCGGCCTAGTAGGTTGGTGAAAAAAGGTTCCTGTTGCGCATTTCGATAGTTTGACCTCCTCCTACGTCAAGGCTTCGGCGGACAAGGCAACTTCGTTGGAGCCGCCGAAAAAATCCTCAACGTATCTAAGAGGATACGCCTCCGCTTTTTTGGGTGTCTCCGCCTTGTTTCCTCAAAACTCTCAAAATGCCCACTACGGGACTTTGTCACCACCCTGCTAGCTGTTCGAAGAGGGACGGCGACCGATGGAGCTAACCGTAGACGGCCTGGAGTGAGTTCCCTTGCTGTGGGCTTTGATGCCGAAATGCAGGGAAAGAGCCGCAGCGCCCACAGCGAAGGCTCCATCACCAATTGTCGAGAAATCCCACACATCGCTTACGATGTGATACACAGAGAAGCAGCATACGGCTGTAAGGACCGCTGCCACTATGCCTGGGAGCTTGTCGAGCAGGTGTAAGATCGGAAGTCGCTCCTTTTCGCCAACTATGAGGATACCATAGATAAGAGCACCGATGATGGCAGAGAGGCACACCAGTAGGATGACGAGAGTTGAATTCGAGACGTCGCCCGCCATATTTCGCACGATAGCGCCACTTGCCAGAGAATGAAGCGAGAACGCGGATGCTGTTGAAATGATCGCACGAGCGCTAACCGGGATTGGTTTATGGTTCTCGCAGGAGCAATCTCCCCCCACTTGATGGTGTAAGCGGTGATGGACGAAGTGACGGAGAAGCACAACGGATCCAAACACGACGAAGAGGTGACCGAGCCACTCGGAGTAGGTTGCTATCTCTGCAGCGACTAAGATTCCGGCGATTCCGTACAGGGCGTGGAAGAACGCGAATGAGCTGCCCCAAAGAAGCGGTCGACCACCCACTGTAGCAGCTAGTGCAATAGCGATAAGGATGCAGCCATCGCCAAACAGCGTCATCGGATACAGTATTAAAATCGAGAGGAACGAGGCTGCCGACATGCCAAAAGTGTAGAGAGTTTAGGGCGCTTTGGCAAACAGCGCCCCGCTTCCCTCGATGCTACGCAACCGCAGGTTCGATGTTGAACTCCGTTGCAAATGCGATAAGCCCCGATAGCATATCAGTTTTAGTGATGATCCGGGGAACTTTGTTTTGACCACCTAGTTTACCACGGCTCTTCATCCATGCGGCGAAGCATCCGGTGCGCACCGGCAAGATGGTTGGTGCGCGTAGACCGAATCCGCCAGAGCGGTGCGCTTCGTAATCCTCATTTCGTTGGGATAGTCGAGCATCAAGGGTCTCGGCAAAACGAGCGATCGTCTCAGAATCCGGAATGCCGTTCGCGAATTCAACGACGAAGATGTGTCCTCCAAGTTCGCCAGCGCTTTCGGGGTAGATAGGTCCCACAGTAAAGTCAGTAACTTCTCTCTGCACACTGCGGGCGGCAGTAGTAACGCCATCTTCAATCTCTTCGGCGATTAAGTGTTCGCCAAATGCCGAGAGATAATAAGAGGTTCTGCCTGAAACTAGAACTCTAGGTGTTGTTGTGTCGACGAATCGGACGGTGTCCCCGATGACGTATGACCAGAGTCCGGCGCATGTTGTGAGCACTACGGCGTAATTCACGTCTCGCTCAACATTACCGACCCAGTGGCGGGTGGGGGTGGGGATTGAAAGCTCTTCGAGGGGGACAAATTCAAAGAAGATGCCGTGGTCGAGGTTGAGTCGGAGACCGTCTCCATACCCGCGATCGGCTACAGCAATAAAGCCCTCGCTCGCTGGGTACACCTCTCGTAGCTCAGCTGAGCTTCCGTGAAGGATCTCATTGAAGCGATCGACGTAGGGAGAAAAGTTGACTCCACCATGCACAACCATTTCGAGGTTTTTGTATATCTCCGACAGCCTGCCGTGCGCCTGCGGGGAGATCTCTTTAAGCTTGTCGAAAAATATCATTAACCAAGCGGGCACACCTGAGATCATCCGGATATCCTCAGCAAGCGATGCCTCTGCTAAGGTGCCGATCTTCTCCTCCCAGTTCTTAAGCAGGCTAAGCTCTGCAGGGGGGAAGTATCTGGACTTGATCCACCATGGAACCCGCTTTGCGGTTATTCCGCTCAGATCGCCCAAAAATATCCCTGGAGACGGCGATGTAAGATCGGTGCTGCCACCAAGCAGGAATATCTTCCCTCCGAGGATTCGCGATTGCGGCCGGTTCGTAACGTGATGGACGAGAAGGTCGAGGCCCGCTTTCGTGTTTGATGCGAGCATTTCATGGGAACACGGAATGTATTTCGTGGTTCCTGATGAGGTCCCGGAGCTGACAGGAAAGAAGGGGATAGTACCGGGCCACGTGCAGTTATCAAGGCGGGGAAAATCGCTTTTCCAATAATCTTCCCAGAACTGCTCGTAGGTCCGAAGAGGAACTCTTCGCTGATACTCCTCAACAGAGGTGATCGAGCTAAAATCGTACGTGGTGCCGAAGCGGGTTTGTGCCGCCTTCGACACTAACCCCAATAATTGCCTCGTTTGAACGTCCGCGGGCGAGGAGGCTTGTAGCTGTTGGTTTCTCCACCGGGCGTAAATGCGGACAAGCGTGGTTGCATCAAACATGGTTGAATTCCGAAAGGGGCAAAGCGGAGGTCTGACTACATGCTTGTCGCGATAGAGGAGCCTTCGTTGTGCATGAGAACGCACGGAAGGGCTGGTCCGACAAACAGAACCACGGCGCCGTCTTTACGACCTGAGCGAGCGATCATTTTGAGCAGCTCGACCCGACTGGGGCTGTGGTGCCGAACATGGCCGGCGGATGGATGGGAGGCGCGTCCGTTCCACGAGCAATCAACGAGCTCAATCCATTCACCGTCGAATGCTTCACGAATGCGGCTCCAGGGGATCTTAGCCATGTGTCCTCTCTTGAATAAGCTCCCGGATTTTACAGGTAATTGGATCCTTTGGGAAGTTTTAGTTGAAGCGGGAAGGGGGCAGCGTCTTGCGAAGGGATCTCCCCGAGTTCACAGAATGCTGGACAGCGGCAAGGTAGATGGGTGATTCTGTTCCGGATTTAATCCCGGTAAAGGCTGTACCATGGCGAAAATAAACAAGATATCTGGATTTCCTGAGTGGTTACCGGAGCAAAAGATTGCAGAAGACAAGGTTATCGCGACCATAAAACGGATATACGAGAGTCACGGCTTCGCTCCAATCGAAACCCCGGCCGTGGAGCTTCTCTCTACCCTTGGTTCTAAAGGGGTAATAGATAAAGAGATCTTCGTCGTAAAGCGCTTAAAAGCGGAGGCTGATGATGAGGCCGAGCTTGGTCTGCACTTTGATCTTACAGTGCCACTTGCTCGGTATGTCGCCCAACATGCTCACGCGCTTTCATTTCCGTTTCGGCGTTATCAACTCCAGAAGGTCTGGCGTGGCGATCGGCCTCAGAAGGGCAGGTTCCGGGAGTTCTACCAATTCGACATCGACATCATCGCTCGAAATGAGCTTCCACTATCATGCGACGCAGAGGTCCTCGGTGTTGTTGGTTTGGTTATGAAGGAATTGAACGTGGGGCCGTACAGCCTTCGTATCAATAGTCGAAAGCTTTTGAGTGCTCTCTACGGCGCTGTAGGTCTGGAGGGGGATGCGAGAAAATCGGCTATCATCGCAGTCGATAAGCTTTTGAAGATCGGTCGTGACGGGGTCGCTCGAGAGTTGTCGCAGATCCCAGGGATCTCTCAACAGGCGATCGAAAAAATCCTTGAGTCGACAACTGTTCAGTGTACGATCGCTGAGTTGCCGGAACGAATCGGAGCGCTGCAGTTGCACGATCCGTTGGTTGAGGAGGGAGTGCGAGAGCTTTCCACCATATGCAGCCTCCTTCCACGTTCGATGGCGCACAATGTCACGATCGATGTTAGCCTTGCGCGAGGGTTGGACTACTATACGGGACTTATCCTGGAGGTAGGGCTCGTGAATCATCCAGAGTTCGGAACGGTTGTTGCAGGTGGTCGATACGACAACCTTACTTCGGAATTTACCGATCAAAAGTTTCCAGGTGTCGGCGTTTCCATCGGATTAGGGCGCCTGATGGATCTGTTGATCTCGGAGGGGCTTGTTCCAACGCAGCAGAAGTGCCCGTCGGTAGTGCTGGTGACTGTGTACGATGAGAATGATCGCGTGGTGTGTAATGAGATTGCGCACGAGTTGCGTGAGCTCGGTCTTCCAACAGAAGTGTTCTTCAAGTCTCCAAAACTAGGAAAGCAGATCGAGTATGCCGAAGAGAAGGGCATGCGGTATGTGTTCTTTGTTGATGCAACAACGCGAGGGATTAAGGTAAAGGATCTTGTGACCAAGGAGCAGGTGGAGATCCAATCCCTAGCTGCCTGGGTGGCGTCCCTATAGATCATGGGAACAGTCAAAAAAATAGTTGTCACAACCCGTGGTCAGGGGTTACACGAGATTACCAACGAGATCTGCAATCTTGTGTACAGCTCGGATTGCTCGGAAGGACTGTGCACCGTGTACATTCGACACACGTCTGCGAGCCTCACCATTCAAGAGAATGCAGACCCGTCCGCTCGGGCAGATCTTGAGCGGTGGTTGAACCGGCTCGTGCCGGAGCGCGATCCCTTGTATACCCACACGTCAGAGGGACCCGATGATATGCCCTCCCACATCAAGGCGATACTAACCGACGTTTCCCTCTCGATACCGATCATTGAGGGGGCGCTGGCGTTGGGGACCTGGCAGGGGATTTACCTATGGGAGCACCGCAAGGGTGCGCATCGACGAGAGATTGTGGTTCATATTGGCTGAAATCTCGGAACCTGTTTACAATAGATTAGGTATGTCGGGACGTTGGGATAAAATCGATAAGGTTTTGCAGGAGGTATTCTTCGTTACCGGCAATAGCCATAAGCTCAAAGAGGTAGAGGCCGTCTTGGGAAAGATGCGTCACGTCAACCTCGATCTTCCTGAACTTCAAGAGCTCGAACCCCGTAAAGTCGTTATTGCAAAGGCTCAAGCTGCGTTGCAGCAGGGATATTCGCCGGTGTTGATCGAGGACACCTCTCTCTCTCTTCCCGCGCTTAACGGTTTACCGGGGCCCTTGATTAAATGGTTCCTGAAAGCCTTGGGTGGCGAAGGAGTGCATCAGCTGGCCGCGTCTCGCAATGACTGTCGAGCGGAAGTTCGAACCATTTTTGGTCTCGCGCTTGGCCCTCAGAGTTTCATCTATGGCGAGGGTGTCGTATTCGGCCATGTGGTCGCGCCCCGTGGTACAGGCTTTGGGTGGGATGCGATTTTTCAACCCGATGGAAGCTCAAAAACAATGGGCGAGATGACCCCCGAAGAAAAAGCGGCGAGCAGTATGCGAGTGAAGGCGCTGCATGACCTTAGAACTCAGTTAGAGCGCTTTCACAATGGAATCTCCTAAGGCACCCGTTTCCCGCAATATCCAGAAAGTTGCGGATTCCCTTTTCTCTGATGCGGTTGAGCGAGACGCTTTTCTGCGCGCAATCCAGGATGGGCAGCGGGGCATTACAGCGGTGGCATGGCTTACCGAGCAGCCGCAGTCGGGCCTGTATGGAGTTGTTTCAAAACCTTCCTGGCTACCATGTTGGATTGATGTAGTAGCCGACGATGCTCGGCCTGGAAAATTACCAGAGCATGAAGCAGGAGCTTTTTATCTGCTCGATCTTTCGTCCACCTTCGCATGTGCCCCACTTGGTGAGATCGCGGACAAGCTCTCGGTGCTTGTTGATGTTTGCGCGGCGCCCGGCGGAAAGGGGATCCTTGCTCGTCGGTACTGCAACCCCGATCTTGTCATCGGCAACGAGGTAATTCGCAAACGAACTGCGCAGCTCATCTCAAACTATAAGCGTTGCTCTATCGATCCGGCGATCGTGACATCGTGTGACCCTGCAGTGTTGGCAAACCTGCTGGAGCAGAAGGCAGACCTTGTGATCGTCGACGCCCCGTGTTCGGGTCAATCCCTAGTTCTAAAAGATCTTGCGGCGCCCGGGGCTTTTCATCCCGCTACGATCTCGATGAACGAGCGACGGCAGCGACGCATCCTTGCTAACTCGGGGCGTGTGGTCGCGCCAGGAGGATACCTGTTGTACGCCACGTGTACCTTCTCTATAGAAGAGAACGAGGACAACGTTGAGTGGTTTATCAAGACGTTTCCTGAGTTCTCAACGGTCGAAGCACACAGCCTCTCCTCGTTCCGTTCTTGTCATACCGAGCACTTTTGCTACCGACTGTATCCGCATCAGGGTGTCGGTGCAGGTGCGTTCTGTTGTTTGCTACGCAGAGCAGGTTCGGCGAGCGACAGAGGTTTCGCCCTCACAGCGGCGTCCGTCACAGACGTCATACGGCCAGTATGGCGTTCAGCGCAGATTCCGGAACCATTCGATGATGTGCGGGCTCCACGTGCAGAGATGGGGCGTCATCGTGAAGCAAAGAAGCGTAGTAGCCGATGGAGCGGATCGAAGCGAGGCTTTCGACGCTAAATACTCTATTGAATTATCCCCGACATCCCGCGCTGGCGGAATGGTGGCAAGGGATAGTTCACGGCGGGCGCCGTTACGGGGGCGGAGATCTGTTGCCTGCCGATACGTGGTTAAGTTTCGTCCAATCATACCATGGAGTACTGTGGTGCCGTTGGCCGACTAACACCCTGGTGCTCCCTGATTGGTCCGTAGACTAACGACCCGAAGTGGAATTAAAGGCGCGGCTGATATCCGCATGTCAATCAATGGTGGGAGCTGTCAATGTGTCTACAGCTCGTGGATGAGCCATGCAGAAATGATGTCCGAGTGTTTCGCAGCGATTATCCACCAGAAATGTGTGAATGCCTATTCCGTGCCGAATGGGGATGCGGTGACAGGAGTAAAAGGTTCGCCGAGAGAAGCACCACCGGAAGCGCTAGCCATAGCCACACGACAGAGGAACCGAATAGGCCTGGAAGTGCCACCAATGATAAGCAAGTAAGGCCCCACAAGAGCCAGCGCTCAGAGAGCATAGTAGAGAGACGCTCAATCACTGGTATGAGGGCGGGAAAGAGAATTATCATCGAGTGAACCCAGAGAAATGGGGCGACGAGGACCGAAATGGGTACGACTAAACGTAGTAGGGTGTCCGTTGAGTATCCATAGCGCCGGACAGCTGTGATACTGGCGAGCACCCCAAAAAATAACAGAGTTGGTCGAACAAAGCTCCAGTTAGATAGACACTCAAGTTGCTGCGCGAGAGTATTGCCGCAAATGTGGGATACTTGCGCGGGTAGAGTTGGCAGATACCGCAGATACCAGTGTAAAGCGTCTGGAGCAAGCGCATATGAGCAGACAAGCTGCACCAGGCTCCCTAAAGCTAATCCCACTAGTAGCCTATACCGGCGATGAATCAGCTCGCATAGTGCGATTACTATAAGCATTGGGAGAAGAGCATGCGGCTTGCAGATGGTAAAACTGAGTGCGCCACCAGCAAGGAAAAACCGGGAATGCTTATATGCGAGAGCAAATGAGGTAATGCCAACCAGCAGAAGAGCGTTTACCTGCCCCTCGACGAAGTTGCTCAGGGCTGGCGGAAAAGCAGCGACGGCAAACACGATTATACGGCGTTGGGTAAAACGCGGAGAGAGAAGAAGAGAGCTGAGCCTACAACAACACCACGCTATCAGCGAAGAGGATACGATAGTCCAGAGACCTAATGCAGTATTAAACGGAAGTGCCGCAAAAGCCCAGTAGAGCCACAGTATCGTAAAAGGATGAGTAAACCCAGCCACTGCTTCTACTGGGGGCCAGCCCATTTGAGCGAGTTGCTCAGCGAGAATCGGTGTGTCGTAGGGATTCTTGCCTTGATGCAACAGAGATCCCGCGGCCCATAGATAATAAAAATCGTATCCAAATGGAAAAAGCGACACCAGGAACCTCTTTGATTATGAATCTAATATGCGACAGTTTAGTTGACGTATCTCCGCGCTGTAGGAATCGATCCTATGACGGAGGCGCTGGATGTGTCTATGAAAAGCTTCTGGCTCGATACTCGGTACCCCCGGGTCGCGGGTTTTTTTTATTTTGATGTGGCGCTCGCCAGTAGTC
Organism: Bdellovibrionota bacterium; assembly: GCA_044347025.1. Lineage (GTDB taxonomy): Bacteria > Bdellovibrionota_C > UBA2361 > UBA2361 > OMII01 > OMII01. The sequence continues at coordinate 7,414 of JBIIYC010000018.1, read as the reverse complement.
TAAGACCTGGTATGACGATGTGCGCCACCGCAAGGCCATCTTACTTTTTGTCATCGTGAAGCAAAGAAGCATCGTAGCCGATGGAGCGGATCGAAGCGAGGCTTTCGACGCTAAATACTCTATTGAATTATCCCCGACATCCCGCGCTGGCGGAATGGTGGCAAGGGATAGTTCACGGCGGGCGCCGTTACGGGAGTGGAGATCTGTTGCCTTCCTATACGCAGTACGGAGACCGACCCGATGATAGAGTTGAGCACAATGTCGCCGTGAGCGGAGAGGAGAGTAACGCTCCGCGGCAGACCCGTATCATTTCGTATAGTCTCGAGCCGCATGGAGCCTCCGGAGGCGATGATGGTATCGGTTGAAATGACCAGTGTGCCTGTAAGATGAATCTCGCCGGGCGTGCTGAGTTGCATGACCTGGTTAGGCTCTGCTGCCGGAAATCTAATATCGGCTCCGCGCACGTTGTCTACCAGTGCCGTCCGTTCCGCGCGTAGTTGCGACACTACGCAGGAGTAGGGAGCGATGGGGGTAGTAAACGAGCGATCTGTGATTGCTGAGCGAGAACCGGGACACGGGGTTGGGTTTGCAAAGAGCGCATCGTAGTCGAGGTGATACGAAGGGAGCTCAAGCGCCGGAGATACTACGAATGGAACTACCCCGTGCGAGCAGACGAACCACGTCTGAGATAGTCCATTTATCGAGAGCTGTTGTCGCTCACACCCCCGGCTCGTTGTGCTGGGGGGATGCACCTGTTCTCGCATACCGCTTCGGAAGGCATCTGCATCTCGAAACGTACGATTCGCGGAGCGTACGCTGGAGGCATATTCCACCACCTGATGAACGAGAGATGCAAGAAGACCCAACGATATAATCGCGATAAGGATGGCCGAGCCTCCCTGATTGTGAGCCGGAGAGTGGAACCTCACAAGAGAACCTCACTCCAGATCGATGCTCGCGTGAGTCCCGCTGGGAGCAGAAAGTGAAGTGGGCGAGAGCTACTGGGGACCACGGTGAGGCGAAAGAGTAGCGGGCCGTTTTGATCGAGCATCTCCGATAGTGTAAGAGATCGTAATCCTCGAGCGATCGGTTGATTTTCAAGGATACGCATACCGACGTGCGAAGCGAGTCGGAGTTCTCCAGTCCGATCGATAAATATTGAAAACTCTCTTACCACTGGCACAAATTCCAGAAGGGATGCTGGTTGACAGTTGCCGTTGGTAAACAGTCCCTTTGTAACTGTTCCGGAAAAGAGGAAGCACCCATTGCCAGAGGGAGTAATGACTCCGGTGAATTGGCACAAACCCTGAAGGCCGATGACGAGGTAACTGCGGAACTGGCCCGATGATGGGACACTCGTAGCGTCGCAGACTGTGAGGTCAGCTGAAGGGCCTGAAAGGGTGCTTTCGCGTACTCGGCCACGGTACCGGGGGTCGATCTCGACAGAGGAAATAACAGCGGATCCAGGCCGAGGACGTGACGTGGAGCTCACTCCCGAGACAGGATGCAGACCTCCGGAACTAGTGATGAGTGCGTCTCCGGCCGCAACCTGGAAAAGCCCCGGAAGATGCGTTCGCTCGAGTGATACAAGGGAGGCTGAGATTATGAGGGCGGCCTTCGTTGCAACAGCTCTCGCCGCAATCTGTTGTGAATGATGAGTGATAATCGTTGCAGCATAGTGTGTTGTCTGCACAGTTATGAGGCCCAGCAGCGCCGAGATCCCAAGAGCTATGACGCATTCAACAAGGGAGAATCCGCGCATACGATTACCGAAGTATCGTCCAGGTTTGTTCGCCGCAACTACAAACGAAGCGGGCCTGCTGGTTGGTGCAGGAAAGGTTCTCGCACACTGGTTCGACAAGGTGTGTTGCCGCCTGGGTTAGCTGACGGGAGCTGCGCACGAGTTGCCATGCTCCGGTTGCCATAAGCCCCGTGAGTCCACAGGCGATAAGGGCGTCCAGGAGAGCGTGTCCGGATTGTTGTGGCTGGAAAAGAGGTGAGCTCAGCATGTTGTGCGAATCCGCCCTCGAAGCGAGATGATTATCTGACACGTTAAGGCATGGCTTTGTAGCGTGAGGGTCGCTGGTGTTGCGGAGATCGAGGGATGGAATTGGATTGTGGAGCTCTGACCCGGTGCTAACACCAACGAGACGTTTTTACGGAGCGTATGTGAACCTCGCGTGCGTACGTGATTCTGCGACGTGTAAACCCGCTGGGCTTCAAGGTGTACCAGTACTTCGTGCTGGTACGCGAGTGCGGCGAGGTAACTCTCTTCGAGAAGCATCTGTATGGAGGTAGCCTCGGCTCGTAGGACACTGCGATGGTGGATGCCGCTTATTTGTAACGTCGCTGTCGTGCCAGCTATGGCTGTAACGCCGAGGGCTATGATGAGTTCAAGGAGCGAGAACCCCTTTAATAAGGCGGTGTGTTGGTGGTTGTTGATATATAGGTAGGTTTGTCTCACTGTAGTGCACCCTAGGTAGGAGCGGCCACGGCATATCTGGATGTGGTATCAGGTAATCGTGTCGACGTGAGGGGAAGTTGCGTGTGCAATATGCTGGTTTTAATGATGGCTCACGAGCTATTGCCCCGCATCGCTCGGTTGTGCGACCGTGGGAGAATCCCTCGGGAAGCGAGGCGATTGACGCGAGTGGCATGAAAACCATGAAAGGTGTTACGAGATGACCCAAAAAATAAAAGTATATCACTACCCAAACTGCTCAACCTGTAAGAAGGCCCTGTCGTTTCTCAAAGAGCATGGTATTGCATTCGAAGCTTCCGACATCTCGGTGTCTCCACCCACGTCGGCGGAACTCCGTCAGATGATTGAGCGTAAAGGAGATATCCGCCCGCTTTTCAATACATCAGGGCAGCGATATCGCGAAGGAGGCTTTGCGGCCAGAATTCCGAATATGAGTACCGAAGACGCGATCAAAGAGTTGTCTCGCGACGGGATGCTGGTTAAGCGTCCGTTTGTAGTGAGCAAGGATGTAGCACTTGTCGGCTTTAAGCCTGAGGAGTGGCAGAGCCTACTTCGTTAGTAGTTCGGAGCACCACCCTGCTAGCTGAGTAACTTTTCAACCACCGCCGAGTTTAACTTGTTGGCTTGCGCCATCACCGACACGCCCGCTTGAGCGAGGATGGAATATCGGGCGAGGGTAGCGGTTTCCTGAGCGATGTCGACGTCAGCAATTTGAGCACGTGCGGTACTGAGGGCGGTGTATTGCGCAGATAGTCCGAACTCTGCTGAACTGAGGCGGTTTTGAGCGGCTCCGATCGTAGTGCTTCGTTGCAGGCTAACCTTCTGAGAGAAGCTCTGGATGGTGTCGATAGCTGCCTCGGCACCACTCTGAGAGCCGATGTCCAGAGCAGTTAGCTGATTGATGTGATGAGAGAGGTCCAGGCCTCCAACGTCCAGCGTTGACCCCGAGGAGTTTTCGGTGCCTATCTGAACTGAGATGGGGGATCCATCAAACAGTTTCACTCCGTTGAACTCGGTTGAGTCTGTGATCTGCTGAATATTCTTGGTGAGAGAATCGAATTCGGTTTTGAGAGCGCCACGCTGTTCGTCCGAATAGATGCCGTTCGCTGATTGAACAGCAAGCTCTTGAAGGCGTCCAGAGAGGGCCTGTATCTGCGACATAGCCCCATCGGCGACAGCAAGCGCCGAACTCGCATCGCCTATATTCCTGGTCGCACGCTCCATCGCGCGTAGTCCCATTTCAAGCGAGGAGATGACGGCTAGACCAGCGGCGTCATCAGAGGATTGAGTGATTCGTGTTCCGGAGCTGATGCGATTGAGGGTTGAGTTAAGGCGGTTAAACGTCGTTTGTAGCGTCTTCGGTAATCCGATGCTCTCTGGTGACGGTTTGAATATTGATATCACGGTACCCCCTCTTGAAGGGCCACTACCCAGGGAAACGCGGCAAAACCCCTCCCTGCTGCGAAAGCGGATCTTGGGTTGCTCTTCGATTTTCAGCACGTGGAAAAATCCTCCATGTATCTCAGTGGATACACGTCCGGTTTTTCCCCGCACTGAAAATCGAATATCAATCCAACCTCCACTTTCTCGCTACGGGTAGGTTTTGCCTCGCTTCCCTTGGGATTATCCGTAAAGGTGCGCCGCCCAACCAAATGGTAGGTCGGCTAATTTCTGAGGAGTATTAGAGTGCAGCGCACAAATAACCTCGTAGCGAGGTCACGTGAAAGGTCGCGAGGAGGCGTGTTCTCTGGGCTCCCCCTCAGCACACACTGATCTTCAGCCAGGCTTTTTGGATACGTAACGCGGCGGGGCGTTGCCAGGCACTTTTGCACCAGCCTCTTACTCTAGTTCGGCTGCTCCGGTGCTCTGCTCGTCAAAGAACGTTGCAGGGTTCATTATGTGGTTTGCCCCACCATCATCCATAACCGGATTGTTCGGATGCGGAAAAACGTGGTTGCTCATCGAACGAGCCCCTGTGGCGGGCCCCACGGTAATCGGCTGCGTCGTCTCTCTTGATGCGACTACTCGTTTGTGCGGGGAGGAAGCGGCTCGTCGGGTAGTCCAAGCAGAGTACGGAAGCGCTGTCGGAGGTACACTTCCATCGTATCGACAACGCCGTTACAGCGGATGAGGCTGTCGATGAGATTAGCGACCGCGCGCTTGCTCGCGGGATCGAGGAGATCTTTAAGCATGCTCGCATCGGCAGAGCTACTTCTCATGGTCGAGAGAGCGCTCCGTGCTTTTTGCACGACGGAGATTGCCGTTTGATCGGAGATCTTAAATATCGACTTCAAACCATTGTGGATGACAGACTTTTCAAACTTGTCGATGACGTGATCGGAGGATGCTATCTCTAAGAGAACTATAGCAGTGGCAACGGGAATATCGACTCCTTGTTGGCCTCTGTTCTTGCTCTTGAAGTTCTGCATGTGTTGCAGCAGAGCGTCGGCGGATTGTTTCGAGAAGTCGTTCATGGGCTATCCGGGTTATAGGTCTTTTGAAGTACGTACCCTACATGCTCCTCTCCGGCCGTTAGCTGCTAACGGCTCGCCACGAGGTCCGTAGATGGTAGGCGCTCCATGTGGATATGGGAGGATTCGGCAGGAATGGTACTTTGCAGGATCTTTTGGAGCGGAAAAAGGGATGCTGTTCATGGGCTCGTCGCTCCAGGACTGCGAAATATCTGTAGGTCTGCGGCGGAGGCCAGAGCGACTCGGCTAGTTCCGGCGCTGGTAGGTACTTGTTATCACAGTCCTCTCAAGGTCCGGTAACCCTGGAACGCCATACGGAGCAACGATCCGATACAGACAGTGTGTGGCGTCGTCGATGAACGGAAACTCTACCTGTGCAACCCCGCGATTGGGATAGTCCATAGTGGAGCCGGCGGCGATGGTGGTCCAGGGTTGGAGCTGCTCACAGTCGCGGTACTGGACCACAACTGGAACACCGGCCAGTTTTTGGTCCTCTGTGCTTACCGTCACGCGAGCAACACACCGTAGATTACCCGGTACTTTGTTGGCTTGTCGTATCGTGAGACGGTTTTCAAAGTACGCGTTGCAGCGGCCTACAATAGCGGCGCCCACTTCGATAGTTTGCGCATCGACCTCTGATAGTTGCGGGTCGAGGGTGAGCGTTACTGAAACCGTTCCGCCCTGCATTGGGATCTCGATTGTTGTGTATACGGTGCCGGAATCGGTCGATATCTCTAGAGTGACGTTTTCAGTTTCCGGTGTTGTCAGGATCTGAAATTGGCCATCTTGTGAGGTGGTATCTTCGTTTCCTGTCTCTACTACCCGTACATCGGCGTCTTCGACCGGTTGTCCAGATTGATCGAGTACCGCGCCCTGTACTACGACAACGGCGCCAGTGCCGGTGCCCGCAGATCCGCCACCGCATCCCATCAAGGCCAATACGATGACGAGCAGGATCGAAAAAAGTCCGAGGAATATATTGTTATCCTTCTGCATCGGGCGCCTCCGGAGACTCGCAAAGGCTAAAGGACCCGATGGTGACCGCAACTCCACCTCGTTCTGCGTATCGCGTTGGATTGATATCCTTGTCGAATGAACCAACAAACTCTCGAACTTCGGCATGAAACGCAGCCCCTTTCTTCAGCAGCCACTCCCTAATGTGCGGGACTGCTTCTGTAGAGACATTATCAAAGCGGGTGGAGATGTGAAGGTTTGGGATCGCCGATGTCTGAAGAATGTTGGTATCCACCCCTTCGACAAGCGCATGGATATCGCGTTGGAGAAGGAGATACGCGTCATCGATATCCCCGGAGATCTGGTAGCTGTTCCACAACAGACGGAGGAGATCTCCTTTGCGCTCAACCAACCTCAATCGCTCCAATTCGAACAGCACCGTTGCGGGATTGAGATCCATGCTGACGCTTTTCACCAGTTGAGCGAAGTCACTGTCAGCACCTTCAAGTGATAACTCACTCGGCTTGCTTGAACGAGAGAAGCGGTGATCGGTGCTCCATGCACCGATGATCCGCGTCATGAGGTCGAGGTGTTGGGCTGGCTCGGAAAGTGACGCGGTTACGCGCTGCACGTCTCTGCGCTGGAGGCCCGTCATAACAGCGAGCTTGCTGACCGTTGCGCCGTTGCTGGTGCGGGCAAGCTCTCGGTGTGCCTCCTCGACAAGGAGGTTTTTAAGTTCATGGACGAGTGCCCGCACCTTCACGCCTCGGCGTAGGGCAAACCGCACCGCAGGACGCAGCAGTTCAGCAAGAATTGTGGCCGATCTGTTCTCAGTGGACATAAAACACACGCCAGAATGTTCGTAACTGGCTGACTATACGTATAGTTCGAAATGTAAGAATTTGCAATGTGCAAATTACACACCAGAGCCCAGCTCGTTCGCAGGCACCCCTGGTTCTTCTGTTTGCGAGGGTGGTGGGGAGGGGCCCGTTTGTGTAAAACATGGGGACTTTCTCGACTACGCCGGTAGAGAGGGAGCCTCAGAGGTCTCTGAGTTGGTGGCGCTACTGGGCGTCAGACCGTAGCCGAGGAATTCGTATGGACAAAAATGCCTCTATTTATGTGGCTGGACATCGTGGGCTTGTTGGCAGCAACTTGATCCGCTGTCTTCGTGATCGTGGGTACACTAACTTCCTCACCCCTCCGCGTTCTGAACTTGATCTCCTTGATCAACAGGCGGTACTGCGCTTCTTTCAATCTGAGCGACCTCGGTATGCAATTGTCTGTGCGGCGAAGGTCGGGGGGATTCTCTATAACAACGACTACCAAGCTGATTTTCTTTACGAAAATGTGCTTCTGGCGGCCAATGTTGTGCAGGCGGCGCACCTCTCTGGCGTCGAAAAGTTGTTGTTTCTGGGGAGCTCATGCATTTATCCGCGCCAAGCGATGCAGCCGATTCATGAGGATAGTCTTCTAACCGGACCGCTTGAACCAACAAACGAAGGCT
>JBIIYC010000121.1:0-8123 GCA_044347025.1 Bdellovibrionota bacterium | reverse complement strand
TACATGACGGGCGAAGATACTTCCCCTCTCCAAACACACGCTCTTCAAGTGGGCGGCCTTCTGCCCCCATCGCACGCAGTTGCTGCTGCGCTCCTTTCTGCTCCCGTCGCCATTCGTGAATCGATCCCGACTTGTCGACAGAGATCGTTCCCTGGCCAGTTACGGCTACATTACTGGCATGATAGGCATACAGACACGGCATGTATCCGAAGAGTTCGGTTCCCTCCCAACGCGTGTGTACCACTGGAAGGTAATGCTCTGCCTCTCCTGAAAACACTAGATCAGCGCCCGTGTCGAGGTGAAGCTCGATATTTGAAGTAAGCCGAAGCCCGCCTTCACAACGCCAGAGCCCCGCGCCGAGCAGCACTCGACCGCCACCAAGACGGTTGAGATCATCAATCGTCTGCTGAATTATCGCCCGCGAATCCCCAGCAACGGGCATAAGCATCCGTGTGCGCGATGGAATCCGGGGATTGATAATCCTATCGACTATCGTTCGCGCTTCTGAGAGCCATGCCGGAAGAGCGCCTGAAGAGACGGCGCGTGCGCACCGAGAGTTTGTAATGACGCTCCCTGTTGCTACCGCAACCGCTGCGAGAAGATCCCGCATAAAACGCCGACGCGATACACCCATGTGCTCCGCTCTATTTGTATCGTTCATTAGTCTACCGTCCAGAGCTTACCCTCTTTTGTTAGGAACATGCGTCGCATCTCCTCGAGATTGAATGGTCGCGACCCGAGTCGACCGAGCACACTCACCTGGTGCCCAGTCTCATCCACGGCTCGATCACGGTCCAGTGGCTTACTTATCGCCAGTGCTGGTCCGGTCATGTGCTTACGTGCAATCACCATGGGCTTAACTGCGGGAGAAAATCCGTAAAAGCCAGGAACGCGGTCGGGATCGGTCAGTTGGAGGATTACCAGTCCATTTTTGCCATCAGCTACGTATCCCATTAGTGAGGCATTGGTCGTGGCAACTTTGACATCATTGGTGTCATGTATCGCGCCCTCGGCTGTATACTTCATGTAGACTTTGGGCTGCTCTGGTCGCTCGATATCAACTATCACGACCCCTTCGATACCCCCGGCTACATACGCATATGTACGGGCGACATACACATTGCGCGCATCTGGCAGCGATACATGTGCCTTCGTTACCACACGCGGCGTCGTAGGGTGGGTGATATCGATAACGTGGAATCCGTCAGCATCCGTCATAAACGCATACCGGAACTGCACCGCTATGCCCGTTGGCATTCGAGCCGGCCAGCTTGCCTCTACCTTGGGATCAAGCGGATCATTGAGGTCGAGCACAATAACTTTATCGTCAGTGCCAATAAACGCCCGCGCTCCCGCGAGTGTAATCGTACGAGCTCCGGTCAGAACACCATCTTCATTCCAGGTTAAAGCCCGCTCTAGAAAATTATTTCGCGGCTCGCCGTCTTGCAGCGTATCAACGTTGACAACGATGAGACCCTCGACGCTATCTGAGATAAACGCATAGTGGTATATCGGATGCATCGGCGTTTCGAGGTTCTCAGAGAGCTGTTCCTTAAAGGGAGCTACAGGCATGTTTGTTGGCAACGCCACACCCGTCGCATTCTCTGATGGAACATGAATATCCTGCCCAAGTGGAGAAACAGGGCTGGTCACGATACGCTCCGAGAATCCTTTGTTTGCGATATTAGCGATGTCGTACACACGGAACCCGTCAGAACCACCTGCGGTGTAGAGGTACTCACCTCGCATCTGAATCGCCTGCGTTTTACCACCGGCACCGTGATGTCGATGACTCTCTTGGAGCTCTTGCTTATTCTCCTGATGTTTCTTGTAGTAATCCGGATATGCATAGCGATGCAGGTAGCTTCCTATGACCGCCTGTGGTTCATCCCACTCGGTTACTTGTATGGCTTCGAGCCCCTCGTCACCCGCAGCAACCCAGGTGTAGTACCCCATAAAGTTGACGAAGTTTGTTCCCAGCAGAAGTAGCTGTGCCATGATCGCATTGTTATCGTTTGCCTTCGAAACATGGCAGTCCTTGCAATCTTTCGTCTCAGTAGTTCGAACGGTATGCGGAAAATGGGGCGCAAATGCCTGCGAGCTATATCCCGCTGACGATGTCGGGGGTTGTTGGATGTATATTTTTTGTCGATTTGAATCAACCGAGCTCAACACAAGGGCACTCGACGACCGCACGGGAACAATCTTCCCATTCTTAGCTGGACCATGCCGCCCGAGTTGATACATCTCGTCACGGGCAACCTGTGGGTTATAGCTAGCCCAGTTACGAGTCAGCTTCCCCTCGTAATGATTCGTTGTCGTTTTCCAGTTAGCCTGGATTGGAAGATGACATCCGCCGCAGGCTGTCGTCCACGAGCTGTGGCACGCAAAACACGACATGTCATCATTTGGGTGCGCGAGAGTCTTCGAGAATTCTGGCTTGGCAGCATCATGCACCGACCCTACCGTATATGAGGTACTTCCCTCCCCCAACTTCTGCACAAGTTTAGCCTTGGCCGACTTTGCATTGTAGTCCTTATTACTCGGAGTAATCGAGTCTTTTACCTGCTTTACTCGCCATTTGAGTCCGGGCGTGACCAAGGATCGCTGATACAGCTGTTCGCCCTCCCACACGAATTGTCGCTCGCCCCATGGCGTACGCTTCGTCAAAAGATCTCGTCCTCCATCGGGGGCTGCTGGTCCGGAGGTCTTCAGAGTCGCCTTTTGACTGATTGTGCCGTGACAATCCTCACACCCGATTTCAACGGCCTGTGCAACTTCTCCGTAGATGTGGCCATCACCGTGAGAATCCTGCCCGAAGTGGCAATCGACACACTGCATACCGAAATCGACGTGAATATCCTGCAGATGTACCGCTTTCTTAAACTTATCTGGGTCATCGAAGGAAACAATCTTTCCATTTTTGTCGAGAAGATGGCCCTTCCTATCACGCTTAAAGATCGCGCGAAAATTCCAACCGTGACCGTGATAATCAGCGAACTGAGTGGTCTTGAGCTTCGGATTGAGCTCGCTTACTCGCTTTAAGAAATCAACATCTGTCCACTTGCCACGAATCGCTGCTTCCTCAGGATTATGAAGAAGGGACGTATACGTTTCTTCGGTTGTGGGATACTTCTGCTTCTCCGGCCACATCGCTGGGGCGTCAGACTCGTAGTCCCACATAGTGTAGCCGAGGTAGGTATTCACAAACATATTCGGCTGGTGCATGTGACACACCATACACTGGCTCGTCGGGATCGCCCGAGTAAACACATGCTTGAGAGGATGTCCCTCCTCGCTCTTTGGAATCGTAGGATCGGCTGTTATCGTCTTTCCCTCATGTCCATACTTCGCATAGGGGCCCGAGTGCCGAGCATCTCGATCGTTTGCGTAGATTGAGTGGCAGGCAGTACAACCGCTACTTCGGTAATCACCTGGGTGATCGTTTGTACCCAGAAAACTTAAGTGCGGATCGTTCAAGCGAGTCTTGTGAATATTAATCAACGGCACGGCAATTCGCGCTCCCGTACCCAGTCCTCGATTGGACGCCTTTACATCAGGCTTGCCCGGTTCCTCCAATGGATTGGGAACTCCCACCTCTGCGAACTGTGACTTAATAAAAAACCCTCCGCGCTCGAAGATACGAAAAATATCGCCCGGTTTGTATACTTCCCACGTCGGTAACGGGAGGAGCTTTTCAAGTGCCCCAAGAGCTTTTCGCTTTTCCGAAATCGGCTCATCACCGTGACCAATACTGGCTGGCTCTCCGTCTTTGGTGTAGGATTCCCCTAATACATAGCGCTTAAACGGGAGAATTCCATTGTTGTACGCCGCACCTCCCCATAGCATCGCGGAGGTGGTCATGAGGCTCTTTTTTACCGCCGTGACGATTTCAGAGTGGCACCCTCCGCATGACTCTGGAGCAACGCGAAGGTCTCCCGGGTTCACAAACCGCACGAACTCAACAGGCTCCTTCAGCAGATTGGTATAGGAGTGTTTCGGATTTGCCGATGATGGCCAATTCTCAGGATGGGTAGGAAGGACGTGAGCTTTCTTCTTTGCCTCTTCATATTCGCGGGAGGTCTTTGATAAACCTGTTGCTCGTACATTCGGATCTCCGCCGTGGCATTGAGCACATCCGATCTGAACAGCGGGATTCTCATGCATCGTCGGCGCATCGGTATTGACGTGACAGTCAAGACAGCCCTTACTTGTCTCCGCCATTTCGGCAGCAGTTATCCCGGGTTGAAGCACGTTTTCGTACCGCTCCTCCGCTCGAACCCCGGGCAGCGTCACCACAGCGGATAGGAGCGTCACAAGAAGCGCCGACCTCCACTGCTGAAATGTCACTCTATGGGTACCCCTCTCTCTTCTCATCATTTCAACGCTAGTATTGAAAAATAATATTGGTGAAGGCCTCGTAATTTACCTGATTGCCGAAGAGATTCTTCTGCCCCTGCCCCGGCAGTAGCACAGCGGATCCAACTCTGATCACGATATTATTGTTCAGGAGCGGTCGATATAAGAATCCAGCTGACAGATCGACGCCTATATCACGATTAATAGAGCCATCTTGCCGTAGAGCCTCAAGCACCGCGACCTGATCAAACTGCAGAAAACTTGCATTCGTTATCAATTTCAACTCTGGTAGGACTTCGAAATCAACCCCAAGGTTGTACAAACGGATTCCAGGGTTTACAAAGTTTGACTGCCCCATCTCCTTGCCTGGTCGCAAGTTCGGAAGCAGGCTGTTGCGGTTTACAAGGTTTGTTCCACCACCACCAACGAAAGGAATAGCCTCGCGTTGCCAAAAGGCGAGATCACCTCCAGCAAAATTAGGATTGTCGAATATCGCGTCGAAACCGGTCGCTAGTCCATCATACGGATCGCGATCGCCCGAGGCCCAGAAAAATGATGTACGAAATCGAATCCAGTCAACGTCGTACGAGAACTCTTGCGCAAACATGCCGGCACTCACATCAACTTGGCGATTTGCAATAGGGCTGTGACTCTCCGAGCCAGTAACGTAGTAGAACTGCGTGGTGCTATTTACACGCCCCAAGTGCCCGTCTCCTCCGAGACCAAAGTACGTTGTGTAAAGATTTCGAAATCGTTGATCTCCAATCGCAGTCGGACGAACGAGAAAATTGTTACTGTCGTACCGATATCCCGCATCTCCCGCGGTATCCTCCCGATGCACTACGCTCGCGGTTGTGGTGTGACCAAGCGCAAGAAGGTCTTGCCGATAGACGTTTGCAACAAACACATCCTCGTGTCGATCAGTCCATGTGTTCACCCCGGAATTAACGTCTTTATCAACTCGAGAAAATCCCGCCAGGTTAAACTGAGTCTTGTTATTGTCGTAATTTCCAAAGAAGCGTGCCCCAGGCTCACTGTCGTTGTAGAGAAAACCGCGAAAATCAGCATTGAACTGCTGAATTCCGACACGACTCGACATAAAATCATACCGCTCAGAGAGGTTCGCCAGGTGCACATCTGCAAACAACTCTTGGAAACCGATGTAATTGTCGGAACGAACATTACCGTACGCAGGGTTCGCCTTCACGAGCCCGTCCTCTCCGACCTCGACATGATTAAAGTTAAAAATCGGAGTAATTCGGAACTCAAGGTCGGGGGGCTTAAACGAGGTGTTTCCCTTAATAAGCCCAATGGATGGGATCACATTTTGGACGAATGCCCACTGGTTCCCGTTGCCGAACACATTGTTACTATTTGGGCGCTTCGTCGACGCAAATCCAACTGGCACCGGGATGCGTCGTGCTTCGTACATGGTATCGGATATGAGGGAAACTTCTGCGAACCAGAGGTTATCTCCTTTGCCGAATATCGGAATATCACCTTTGAGTATGTTTTGATTGTACGGGTCGTACCACTTCCCGACATAGAACATCCGCCATCGGTCTGGAACGGGCACAAAATCAGACGCCGAGTTCTCTATCGGTGGAATTGACTCGTAGATATATTCGGGAAACGGTGGGGTTTCCTGGTCGGCGAACTGTCGCTGGAACGTATCATGCTCTCCACCCGAAGCGGTATCTTCCGCGCTCGCAGCCGTAGCTCCGCAGACCGCTCCAGCGATAAGACCAAGGGCGAGAAGTCGATCCAAGAAACTCGTTCTTGGTGGCCTACATCGCTGATCTGTAAGGTCTTGGCATCGATACGGCATGAATCAAAGGGGGCGACACGAATCTCCAGCTTCAAACCTCGGACCGAAGGTCCCACTCACACTACAAAGCAAAACACCCCTCTCTCTAACGAGCAGAAACGGGCCACATCGTATTGGTAAACGGCTCGCCCCACGAGACTCTCAAAAAACTCGGGTCGAAACAACCCATACCAGGGTTGCGCGATGGCCCTGGACTGCCACGGCCGATTGCTACGAATCTCCACAGACCCCCTGCTCATTGGTGCCGATAAACGGCGCCTCGGGGCAGTTAACGTAGCGCAGTCGAAGCTGGGGCTGCGGAAGGTCGAGGTAATCCGAGCGGATCTCGTTCGGGGCGTTAAATCCTAGCACCGCGTCGCCGACATCTTGATATCCCGCGTAATCCAATCCCCGCCGACTTGCACCATAGAAGGCGACCATATCATCCTGATCGATACCGTCACCGCTAATACCGATGGCGCCAATTAACACGCCGTTTCGATAGAGCGGAACGCCCCCTGCAAAGATCTGCAGCCCGTTTCGGAGGCGCGCCCCAAGAGGTCCGCACACCGAGGGGCTCGACCCCGGATTAAATGCTGACGCAGCTAAGCCACTAAACACAGTTCCGAGCTCCAAGCCGGTATTGAACACGCTCCACGTGCTTCCTGACGCGGTTCCCGGATACGGAAGAGAAAACGGGCCATTGGGCGTTCCCTCGATACCATCCGGCGTAAACGGGCGAGACATATTTCCGATGGCTCGGGCACTAATTGCCACGGAACCATCAAGCCCACGACCGGTGAAGCGCGCGTACTCCGACGCATAATCGCGACCAAGCGCACCGGACGCCGCCGCCAGCACGGCTCCTGCATCGGCAGAGCTCATGAATGCAGAGGATCGGGCTTTTTGGAGCGACACGTCACATCCGAAGACCGGTGCATCTTGAGAACGCACGAAACCAAGTGGTTCACCGCGATCGTCGACTACAAATATCGAAACACGCGCCGCGGTATCTTTGGGATTTCTAATAGCAGCTCTCGTGCGATTAGCGGTTAACAGCGCTGAATCCAGAAGGGCGTTCACCTCACTTCCCTGAAGTTGCACCCCGCCCGGAAGTGGGCGCCCACCACGAGTCGGGAATCTCCCTGCTAATACAGCCGCCGGTACACCGGCTCTCGTTGTGTTGGCGATTCCGGACTCACCGGTGCCGAAGATAGTACCGGAGCGGACAACACCCGCGGTGTAGCCAGCCAAAGACTTTAGACCACTCGGATCCAATGGCTCACGCTCGCCCGTAGGAGGTAGTTGTGAGTAGCTCACATCTGAATACCGAACGGAACGTCCAGCGATCGAGATGGTATCCCCTACTCGCTCTGCTGGCGCTTCAAAACCTACACTGGCAGCCAATGCAACCTGCTCCTCGGGATCGACGACAACATCTTGGGGGTCTCTATCGAGTGAATACACCCCGTCAAACTCGACGCCGATCCCACCAATAAGGTCCCCCTGCTTATAGAGCGGAAAACCGCCCGCATCAGCAGAAAGTCCTAGGGGTAACGGGTGTGGCCCCGCACTTCCGCCCTCGCGGATCACATCGCTGCATGCTAGCTGGGAGAACTGAACACCAAAGAGTGGGCCGCCTGGCTGATTACTCTGTCCCGGTAGGTAATGCTCTTGAATAATCTGGCTCGCACTACGAGTTGAGAAGGCATTACCTTGGCTACTCAGATAGGCACCCGTTCCAGCCTTCGAAATAGCAGCGAGTGTGGCCGGCACTGTCAGCCCCTCTAACCCGCCCGAAGCTCCAAGCCCACCATTAATCATCGTCGTCGCTGGAGCGCCACTCATCTGATACAGGGCGAGCACATTACCAACTCGGTCCACGACCGCGAACGTTCCTGCGGTACCCAGCTCCCTCGCAGCCGCTACTGCCTGTTGCAGAATAGTCGTAACGTCA
>JBIIYC010000120.1:0-8150 GCA_044347025.1 Bdellovibrionota bacterium | reverse complement strand
GTCGCTTGAAACCTCGTCATAGTTAAGCGACCCCGTAAACGGTGGATTAGCCAGAATCAGAGTGTATGCTTCGCGAATGTTCTTTCCTGACTCAGAGAGGGCATCAACTCGGTCGATGCGGGGGTTCTCAACGCCGTGTAGCACCATGTTCATGGCACCTATGCGAAGCATCGATGCGTCAAAGTCAGTTCCGCAGAATAGCTTATTATTGAAGTGCGCCTTCTTCTTTTCATCGTGGAATATCTCTGGGTGTTCGCGGCGTAGGTACTCACCAGTTTCAACCAGAAAGCCGCATGTACCGCACGCTGGGTCATTTACGATATCGTCAGGTTTAGGCTGCATCAGATCGACCATAAGCTTTATGATGTGACGTGGTGTTCTGAACTGTCCGTTAGTGCCCGCCGATGCGATCTTCGAGAGTAGGTACTCGTAAAGGTCGCCCTTGGTATCTCTATCATCCATCGGGATGTCGTTAAGCATGTCAACGACACGCGCAAAGAGCGATGGGGTTGGAATGACGAATACTGCATCTTTCATGAAGCGAGCATACGCGCCTTCGTTGCCACTGCTCTGTCGGTTTGGAAGTGTCTCTTTGATAAAGGGAAATACCTTATCCCTAAAAAGCTCGTACATCTTCTCTGGCTGCCCAAGATCCTTGAAACGTGACCACCGAAGCTGTTGCTCTGCGTCTGTGTCGAGAAAGATCGGCTCCTCGATAGGTTTCTTGAGTAAATTAGCCTTCTTTTCACGTGCTGTATGAAGCTCGTCTAATCGACGGACGAAGAGCAGGTAGGTTATCTGCTCAATCACGGTCAGACCGTTGGAGATTCCACCAGACCAGAAAGCGTCCCAGACCCGATCTACTTTGGATTTCAATTCACCTGTAATCACATCAACTCCATCTCAAAAAACTTATTCGCAGCTCTTCGGCTCAGCAGCTCCGCCTTTACGAACCCACGCATCAACCTCACTGATCTTGAAGCGCCACAATCGACCTACCTTGTGAGCGGGCATCTTCTTGCGCTCAAGCCATTTGTAGATCGTAAGTGCTCTTACGTTCAGGTGTGAGGCGATCTGGTCAACGGACACCCATTGTTCGATAGCTGAATCAGTAGCCATGTGAAGACCTCTCACCCAAATGTGTCTATTTGGTAATAAAAGATGATAATAAAGAGTAATAAGACCACAGCGATAGCTGGTGATCAACAGGTAATCCATCAGATGGATTAGGTGCTATTTCTGTCCCCTGGTAGCTCGTTCCAAAGCCGTCAATTCATCCGCAACGCGACGGAGAAACTGGATAGCGTCCCAGTGTTGCTCCTGCCTCGATAGCGTGATGTTGATGGTGATCTCGAAACCGTCATTCGCAAACTCAAGGGTCTTTGAGGTTGGTTGCTCGGTCAAGAACCGACTGCCGTGACGATCGCGATCTTTAACGAATTGTTTGAAACGTGTGATTGCCATCATTTCACCTTGATAACCAAAACCAAAATATCGCGCTCGTCCCTTATGTATGAGTCGAGAAGAGCATTGATAGCCCTTTGACGTTCGCGCTTCTTTGCTGGTGGAACGGTTCGAAAGATTATGTCGTACTGTATCTCTAGGTCGTCGACTGACTTGACCAAGGTTACTGCTTCCTGTTTTTTGATCTTACGTGGCATCTTAGAACTCCTTATCGTCAAGAAAGGCATCTAGTTTGGATTTGGTTCTTCGTCGCGCTTCTTGGGCTATTAGGAACTCCTGATATGAAGCCAATTCCTCATCCATCTTCAGCCGAAGAAAATATCGGATTAAGCCAAGCCTCGTGATCGATCTGGCTCTTGCCAGAGTGTCGAGTTCAGGAACCCATGACGGGTCTAGTAGCAATCTTAGCTGAATGAACTTGGTCTTCTTAACGGACATCGGTTTTGCTCCTTAAATGACTTTTGTTTTGTATCTTCACTGTATAGGTATTTATAACGGCGCTGGTCTCAGTAGTGGTTCCAGAAGCATCGTGATTCTCACGATGACGAGCTTCGCTCGTGGTTCTCACCAAAGTCTTTCTTAGATCCTGTATTATTGGCTTGGATAAGAGTGCGGTAGTTTGGAGATACACTTCGCCCATCACAGGCGAAGTGATCGACGTGCGTTTAGCTCATCGATACATTGTGTTTGCACGTAGCTCATTGTGAGAGCGAGGGCGGTTGAGCGGTCTCCTCGTAAGTGCAGCTCGCTGGTGTCCCAGCGGCAAGTTATCTCAAAGCCAACACAACGACCTTGAGAGCTTTGCGAGTTCCAAGTGTGAGGATAGCTCGCATCGTGATGGAATCTGGGGGCTCGATAGTCGTTCGGCTGTTTCTTAGAGGGTCCATCTGCACTTCTCAGTCGAGCGAGGTCTATCGGCGACAGTGCACGATCAAGGGAGGTATGCCCGTGCGTTTGTATGGGGTCGCTATGTGGGGCAAGACGTGTCTAGCGTCTCTGCCTGTATCTTATTTATACAAGCGCGTACGTCGGGCAGGGGTATGTGAGAGAAAAACGTACAGAATTCGTATAAGTGCTTGATTCCGCGAGCAGCGTGCGACTGATGACATAATATATGAATGGTCATCAGTTAGTCTAACCTATCTAATCCACTAGGAGTTCCTCGAAGGGGCTGGCAGCCCTACTCTAAAACTGATGACAAAACGATACTTCCATCGTGATTAGCGATGTGGAGTTTATATGTTAGGTCGACAAGCGAAAGTGCTCTCAGATATGCAGATAAGAGCCGTTTTAAGCGCTCTGGATGGGGGTAGGAACGGTCTTCGCAATAAAGTCATGTTTCTGCTCTCTCTTCATGGTTTGCGAGCCAAAGAGATATCAGCGCTTGAGGTTTCGATGGTAACAGACGCAGAGGGGCGACTCGCTGATTCTATTCGTTTGGAGAATAGAGCTGCAAAAGGGGTGTCGGGTCGAGTGATACCGATGAGCGATGTTCTAAGAAGCGTGCTGACGGCTTATCTCGACTCTCGCGAGCATGGAGCGGGCAGATTCGTAGTAGCTACTGAACGACGCGAACGATTCAGTGCTCACGCCGTTGTCGTGTTCTTTGCTCGTTTGTACAAGCGCATGGGCTTTCAGGGGGCTACGTCACACTCTGGTCGCAGAACCTACATCACCAGGGCGGCAAGAAAGATCTCTCAAGCTGGTGGCTCTCTCAGAGATGTTCAACTTCTGGCGGGGCACAGTCAGCTATCCACGACCCAGCGATACATCGAGCAGGACGGGGAGGCTCAACGTAAGGTTACGGCGATGTTGTATGAGTAGGGGGAGAACGCTCTGTTTTTCGATTTGCTGAGCGGTCATCGAGACGTTTGATGACGGTCAGATGAATAAAACCAAAAATAGTGAGGCTCGTTATGAGTGACTGTAGCGCCTTCGTATTGGTCAGAAATAATCAGGTAGAGCTTCGCAAGCACGGTAGTGGTGGTGGAATAGTTAATTTTGCCCACGGGGCAATATCGGCAGTCATGAACGGGGATAGAGTCGCTGTCACATTCAAGACGGGTCGAGTTGCCCTGTATAGGGTGGATGCAAAGCGAGGTACTGTTAGCCTGATCGGTAATATCAGCTAGTTAGAGCCTCTTGTGATTTGAGCTGTTTCCTCAACTTTTGCGACGATCATGGCGACCCCTTAAGCGACACAATGTGTCGCGTATCGAAGCGGGGAGGGGTCATGACAGGCATCAACGCGGTCTCATACAGAAGCCGTTTTCTCAAGTACATGCACGACGGGCTACATCAGGTGGTTAAAGCGTGTCAGGTGCTAGCAGAGGCTCAGTCACGATTACCGCAGACTGAATTTATGGCGCTGTGCCGAGACCTCAAGCTGGCACCCAGAACCCGCGAGCGACTTGTCAGAATCGGGAACTATAAGCCGTTTCGTGATGCCAAGGTCCAAAAACGCCTACCCCTTAGTTGGGGAACACTCGATAGGCTAGCGAGCATGAAAGAGTCGGCGTTTCGCTCTGCGCTCGATGCGGGGAAGATTAAGCCCAATCTCACTCGAAATGGTGCTCACGCACTTGAGCGTGGAAAAGAGGTTGACGTTGTCAAGAAAGCAGTCAAGCCCAGGGCGACTGACACGGCGCAGCTCTTACCTCAAGAGAGAATCCTTCTCTCTGTCGCGTTCCACAAAGATATGCTCGATGAGGATGTCGCGGTCCAGGTGCTTGAGGAAATACGTGAGAAGATCGAAGACCTCAAGGATCATTTCCAACTAATTCAGATCAAGCTAATCGATCACGGATTGCCTGCCATAATAGCAGCCGAGAACGATGTGTTGTTTAGCGAAGCGGGCATGGCGAAGAGCCAGCGCGAGGTCGAGCGTGTTGAGCGAGCGGCAGGGAATGCAATTCTAATTCTCTCGCGAATCGTGAGGCGCGAGGCTCGGCGACAACGAAAGGCAGCTTCGTTGGCAGATCGAAGTCTTGCCAAGAAAGGGCAACTAAAGCGGGCATGGACTGCGGAGGAGATTGTTCAGTGCGAAGCTGACGAAGACTCCGTACGGTATGCATGGGAGGAGCTCGATATCGGGCTCGATATCGACGAGTGCCTTCGCAATCCAGAAGAAGCTGTAAAGTGGGATAAGAAGAGGGAACGCGGTAGCGATTTCAGATGGTGAGTCGTAGTGCGTTAAAGGTTTGTATGGCAATCAGAAAAAAGACGAACAAAAAGAAGGTTCAAACCAAAGCTTCCGATCGGTCGACTGGGTACTGGATTCTTGTTCTTAATCCAGACAAGTGGACGCGCAAGTTTTATCACACACAAGCGATTTTCGATGTTCTTTGGCAGAAGGGGTACTGGGGAATAAAGGGCACGTCAGATAGCGCGAAGGTAATCCGAGAGGGTGATGTTATTGTGCTTTACATCGCATCTCCGTACAGAGCCTTTGCAGGATGCGCTGTAGTCACCAAGACTCACAACAGGTTCAAGATGACCCCGCGGCGACTCTTCGATCCGCGCTATCGTCCATTGCCGCAGGAAGGCATACGGCACGAACCCCTCGCTCACTTTGAGACGCAGGTGCCAATGGCATTATTGGTCGATAAGCTGAAGCTTACCCGAGCAACTAAGCCGAAGTGGGGCATTGCGGTTCGTGGGGCTGTGCGGGCGCTTGAACGGCAGGACTTCATAAAGATTGTGAAGGCGGCTGTGGCTCTCAATAACAAACTCTCCTCAAGAGCTGAAAAAATCATTCGAGATGCTGATACCAGTATCCGCAGCACAAGATCGGTGGCGTAGGGACTATTCAATACAAATCCGTCGAGGTGTGATATAGAAACGGGCATGCAACAAATGTCCAATTCGATCGCCCAGACGTCACTCCCCGAAGTGATAACCCGCGCCTTGTTTTCAAATGCCCATGATTCACTAAGAGCCGCTGTATATTTCGACGCGAACTGCCTCGGCAGTCTCTTATACTCCCATAGAGACGCTGCCCCGTGGAAGGAACTGCAAGCACTGTTGGGTGGCACTGCTATTGAAGATTCCTTGTTCGATATCATATTAAGCGTTCCACAAATTTCTGAGCTGTTAGGTCTTCGGGCGCCCAACGTGACATCATCGTGGATGAGACCCAAAGGGGATGTTGATGAGTGCTACCGAGCCGCATGGGCACACTGTCAACGGATAGCTATGACCTCTCTCAATGCGGACGATGTGCGTTTGAGATTTATCGAGTTTTGGCAAAAGCTTGGGGAGAATTCTCTAAGGGCTCCTATCGCTAGGTTGATGATTAGTGAACCCGAGAGTGACGACTTTATCAGGACGCAAGAGTTCATTTCTACCCTGGCGTCCCATTGGGCATTTGAAGGTGTCCAAATTTCTGAGCTTTATGGAGGCGAGTTGTTTGAGCAGATTCTTCCGAAAATTCTGCACAGATGTTTAGCTGAACGTGCGGAGGGAGTCGATCTGTCAGTTTATCGAGCCTCTCATAAATATATGCGTATCGTTTTACGTAGGGACAAGAAAGTCGTTCAGCAGCCTAAAGTAAAAGAAGCATTCGTAGGCATGGAGCGGAGCCTCCCTGAGTTCAAGGACCGAGGGGACTCGGTGGACGGTGAGCTTATCCACTACGCGATTGCTGGCGCATTTGCGGCAGGGCAAAAGAGAGTAGTTGCTTTCACGTTTGATCCTGACGAGGGTAAGATGCTTAAGCGCCTGCAGGTTGCAAGACGTCACTATGAGGACCTCATAGTGATAGCAAACAGGTCACATCCCGAATTAGCAGGCGCGTTACAGCCAGGCTGGGTGGTGATGCTTCACCGAGATTTCTCGATAAGGCGGCTCATCGACGTAGAGCAGGAAACTAGGTCGTTCTCTGCGCTGTTGAGTCCACAAGATATGGAAAATTCTTAGAAGGGGGTTCTCACTCCATTCTCATGCCCCCAATGCCCTTGCTTCCCCGTATTGGACCCTCTACATTCTCACCCTGCGAACTCATAAAGAGCAGCAAGTGAGAACAAGCATTTACATCGGGCTATTCTCACTCTGTTCTCATTGAGGGAGTGTGCTTGTAGGTAGTTGAAACGAGACTGGAATCAGTTCGCACAAGCTTCTTAAAATCCCGGGACCGAAAGGTCGTGTCGGTTCAAGTCCGACCTTGGGCACTCCCTCTCTATTCCGTAGATACGCGCTCGTTCGGCCCGTAGGGCCTCTACACCGCAGGCAGCGCGCGATCCTCAACGTACAACCTCTTTCGTGCTCGGGTATACGCCGTGTAGTACCAACGGGCCGCGTGGGTTGTGTCGGAATCAAGCGTCGTTGGTGGAATGACAACGACATCATCCCATTCTTTACCTTGTGCCTTGTGACACGTTCCGGCGTAGTAATACGAAACAGGTATCGCGCTATCGCAGAGTGCCTCCAGGCGGCGTTGTGTTGCGTGGGGCAACTGCTGGCTGGAGGCGAGGGATGTGAGGTGTATCGTCGGTGCGAGGGTTGAGGGAAAGAGAGCCAGCTTCATAAGCTTGTTGGTTGAGGGATCGGGCTCTCGGGAGATAAACACCAATAACCTCTCCTTATGGGCGCGTCGTGTGACCGGATCGAAGCGCTTCAGGGTATACTCCTCAATGGCAGCATCTGCGACCCACGCGGGAGCGTGAATGCGCTCTCCATTCGCTTGGTGTTTGGTATTTCCAAGAACGATCAGTGGTTCGTGGGGATACAGTGGCGCGGCAGTCAAACCGTGGAGTTGTTCGCGTACCGCTGCGTCCAGATGCACCCGTGCATGATTGCTAGCGACGATCGCAATCGCGTTGCCGGGATTTCTTCGCAATACCTCGACCAGTAGATCTCGTGTGGCGTGTGGTCTCGCGGGAAAGCGCCATGCGCCCTCTGCGGAGAGAGGCGGGAGCGTGTCTGGGAGGAGTGTGTCGGGAAGGATTGGTTTTGCGTTTGTTCGTATGGCGGTTGCGGTGTGGAGAACGTCCGAACCGCTTGACTGGCGGATAACCTGTGTCATGGAGACGTTCGGGGTGAGGAGTGGCTCAAATGGTCGCGGCTCATCCCCCTCGACAGCGCCGAGTTGGAACGGGTCCCCACATACGATGAGCTTCATGCCGCGCCGTTTCACAACAGCCAGGAGATCTCGCATAATCGCGGCGGGCACGAGCGATGCTTCATCAAGGATCGCGATCTGAGCGCCGGCGAGACCCTTGTCGTGCGGCGCTCCGATCGGAAAAGCCCCTCGCTTTGGTGGACCGTAGAGAACAGAGTGGACCGTCTTGGCGTTGATCGAGGCGAGTATTGTGGGATTCCGTCGTTTCGCAGCGTCAACTGCGCTGTTAGTGAATGCCATAAAGCAGAAGGGAAGGATCTGTTGTTTGCACCATTCAGCGATGGGGCCGATGATCGTTGTCTTGCCGACACCAGCAAAGCCGGCGACAACGAACACCCGAGGGGTATCCGGAGAGTTGCATCGGATAAACGCAGAGATGCTGCGCAGCGTATCCGTCTGATCGCGGGATAATCCGGGCAGGGATCGGAGTGCGAGCTGAACCAGGGGATCGTTGGTCGCGCTAAGGCAGCAGGCCTGCGCGGGCTTCCAGAGAGGAGAGCCTTTGGGAACGATCATGAGTTCAAGCTCTTCAGGGGATGGTGTGCGATGCGCGGAGAAGGCAGACGTT
>JBIIYC010000017.1:0-26191 GCA_044347025.1 Bdellovibrionota bacterium | reverse complement strand
GCTCCATCCGCTAGTCCTGGAGGACATTGCCAACACCAGGCAGCGACCGAAGATTGAAGAGTTTGACCAATACATCTTCATTGCGATGAAGATGGTAACTTTGGAGCCGAGTCAGAAGCGACTTCGCGCGGAGCACGTCAGCATTATTCTGGGGAAAAGCTATGTCATCTCTTTCCTTGAGGATGCGGGTGATGTTTTTGCGCCGGTGCGGCAGCGGATTCAATCCGGAAAGGGTCGAATCCGAAAGATGGGAGCGGATTATCTGGCGTATGCGCTCATGGATGCGGTGGTCGATAATTACTTCTCGGTGCTCGAGGAGATCGGGGATGAGATTGAGGGGCTCGAAGAGGAGGTCGTCACGAGCCCCAGCTCCGAAACGTTGAAACGTATCCACCGATTGAAGCGTGAGCTGATCTTTCTTCGCCGTGCCGTGTGGCCGATGCGCGAGACGGTGAATACACTTCTGCGCGACGAATCTGAGTTGGTTTCGGCAGAGACGCGGATATTTCTGCGAGATCTCTATGATCATACGATTCACGTGATCGATACGGTAGAAACGCTTCGCGATATCGTCGCTGGTATGTTGGAGGTGTATCTGTCCAGTGTCAGCAATAAGCTCAACCAGGTCATGAAGGTGCTCACCGTAATGTCGAGCATCTTCATTCCGCTTACCTTTGTTGTAGGCGTGTACGGTATGAATTTTCATTATATGCCGGAGTTGCAGTGGCACTACGGCTATCCCTCGGTGATGATCGGCATGCTCGCCTTAGCGGTGAGTCTTCTCGTCCTCTTTAGACGCAAGGGGTGGATGTAGGGTTTTCGGCTGCACGAGCAGGTGCACATGAACGGCCCGATATCATCAAAAAGCACCCACTAAAAACGTCGAAGACCCAAGATTAGGAATAGAGCCCACACCCAGGGCAATTACTTTGGGAGGTGGCAGGAACGTATCGGGAATTGCCGTTCGTTGACCCTTTGAACGCCTTCCACCCTGCTCGTATTCGCGTCCCTTCAAAACCCGAGAACTCGAGTGGTAGTTGCGACTAGTTGCTGTGGAGACTGGGCGGCATCGAGCACCAAGAACGGAGTTTTGCGCTCGCTGGCACAAGCCAGAAACCCATCCCGAATGCGGGAGTGAAAATCGATCTGCTCGTCTTCAAAGCTGTCTCGTCCGTTGTCAGTACGACTCTGGATCCGCTTGAGCGCAGTGAGGGGATCGAGGTCGAGAAGCACAACGAGGTCGGGCTCAAGGCCCTGGGTAGCGAGGTTTACCGCTTGGTCTATCCAGTCTCGACGGATCCCTCGACCGTGACCTTGAAAGGTAATCGTGGAATAGATGTAGCGGTCGCAGAGCACCCAGGAGCCTGCCGCGCGGTTGGGGGTTATGACTTTATCGACGTGCTCGGCTCTGTCCGCCGCAAACAACAAGAGCTCGGCGCGGTCACTCTTTTTTTCTCCCGGCCACTCTAACACCAGCTTGCGGATCTCTTTGCCGAGTTCGGTGCCTCCTGGCTCCCGTGTGTCGACGACCATCTGGTGATGGGCCTTCAGCTGTTCCGATACCCCTCGGTGTAGCGTGGTTTTGCCGCACCCATTGATGCCTTCAAAGACGATGAATGATGGGGCGCCAGCAAGAGAAAAGGTTGTGGGATCGATGATCATGGGGTGTACTGTACTCGGGATGCGTGGTGGTGGCTAATCCTCTCTACAATGAGAGAGGATATCGGGAAAAGCTATTTTCATGGGGCATCTAAGATGCTAGAATCCCTTGGCTTTTAGTCTCTGGGTGCGCATTCTTCACCTTAGGCATTTCTGCCGGTGCGCTCCCGTAGTAGAGATGCGTTTTAGAAAATCGTTTCAAGGGAGTGCAATGGCAACCTTTCCTACCAGTATTAAGCAGGAGTCTCGTGATCGGTACCTCACCTACGCGTTGAGCGTGGTTTCAGGGCGAGCTCTGCCGGATGTTCGTGATGGTCTCAAGCCAGTTCAGCGTCGAATTCTGTACGCAATGCTCCAGAACTTAAACCTCAAGCCATCCAACAGCCACCGTAAGTCGGCTGCTGTTGTGGGAGAGGTGCTCGCGCGGTTCCATCCGCACGGAGATGTCGCATGTTACGAAGCGATGGTTCGAATGGCGCAAGATTTCTCACTGCGCTACCCGCTCATTGATGGTCAAGGAAACTTTGGTTCCCTTGATGGCGACAACGCGGCTGCATATCGATACACAGAGGCGAAGTTGCGTGAGCTCGCGCTTGAGGTGGTGGGAGAGATCGATCAAGAGACGGTGCCGTTCCGTGATAACTTTGACTCGACGGTAGTCGAGCCGGTGGTACTTCCGAGTCGAGTGCCGAATCTCCTCATTAACGGGGCGACGGGAATCGCGGTGGGAATGGCCACGAGCATTCCACCCCATAACCTTAAAGATACTATCAAGGCTCTCGTTGAGCTCTCGAAGGACTCAGAGTTGTCGGTATCGAAGCTCGCGAGCCTCATCAAGGGACCTGATTTTCCAACGGGCTGTAACATCCTCAATTCCCAGAAGGAGCTTGTGGAGATGTATGAAACGGGTCGTGGATCCGTTCGCATGCGCGGTGAGTGGGAGGTCGAGGAGCAAGCTCGAGGAAAGCAGTGCATCGTGATCACCTCAATTCCGTACGCAGTGAACAAGTCGACGCTTGTGGAGCGAATTGCGGGTCTTATCGTGGATCGCAAGGTGCCGCAGCTTGTGGATGTTCGCGATGAGTCGACCGACGAGGTTCGCGTCGTGCTGGAGCTCGCCTCGGGCGCTGATGCTGAAGTGGCGATGGCGTATCTTTTCAAGAACACTCCGATCGAATCGAACTTTGCGGTTAATCTTACGGCGCTTGTTCCGGTGGGGCCAACGGTAACTCGCCCAGAGCAGCTTTCCTTGAAAGCGATGTTGCAGCACTTCTTGAACTTCCGAGAGGAGGTTACGGAGGCGCGCTTGGTGTTCGAGCGCAAGCAGCTCCTTGAGCGTATTCACATCTTAGAGGGGCTTGTCATTATCTTCGACGCGCTCGATGAGGCGATTAAGATCGTCCGCAAGAGTGAGGGGCGCTCCGATGCTGCCGAGAAATTGCAGGCGCGCTTTAAGATCTCCGAAATTCAGTCGTTCGCTGTTGTTGATATGCGAATCTACCAGCTTTCACGCACGAACATCGATGATGTGAAGAAGGAGCTTGCCGAGAAGGCAAAACGAGTGAAGGCGATTGATGCGATTCTCAAGAGCAAGCAGGCCATCCAGCAGATAGTGCGCGAGGACCTTGAGGCGATTGCAGAGAAGTATGGTGATAAGCGACGTTCGAAGCTGATAAAGGATAACGTTGATATTGAATTTGACGAGAGTCAGTACGTAGTTCAGGAGGACGTCTACGCGATCGTTTCGGTTGATGGTTGGATTAAGCGAATCCGTCGAACAAACGATCTATCGTCAACGCGTATGCGTGAGGGCGACTCTATCTTGGCAGCGCATGCACTCACGAACTTGGATTCTGTGGCGTTGTTTACAAACTTCGGAACGCTCTTTGTTCTCAAGGTAAATGACTTCCCGGCATCGGGTGGATACGGCACGCCGATTCAGAAGATTCTAAAATTCAAGGATGGAGAGAAGATTATCGGTTCATACGGTATTCCAGGCAGCGCGCCGAGTGCTGCTACGACGCAGGCCCAGCTTCCGTTGGGCGGTGAGTCGATCGCCGCGCTCCCGGATCGGACACTCAAGGATGGCGATACGTTTGTGCTGATCGGAACGCAGGGTACTGGGTTTGGTCTTACGCTTACTGATGTCAGCCAGACCAAGCGAATCGGTCGCCGAGTCATGAAGCTTCGTGATGGCGAGTTTCTCGCTGCAGTTACTCCGATTGCTCCAGTGCTTGTGTTCATTACCCAAGATGGTTCGGGACTCGCAATTAAGCAGGACGAGATCCCCGTCCGAGATAGCGCCGCTGTTGGTGTGGCGCTGATGGGGGTACGTGATGACGATGCAGTTGTTGCATGTTGCGGAGCTGCCTCAGCGAAGTTGAAAGGAGAGCTCGTATTGAGCTTGAAGAATGGAAAGACGAAAGAAGTTCCACTTTCGGAGGTAACGCTTGGACACCGCGCTTTGAAGGGGAATAAGGTCTACTCGCGAGAGGAGATCACTGGCGCTCGAGTTGTAGAGGGATAACCAAGGGATTTAGGTAGGAGAGCAGACGAATGGCAAAGGGAGCTTCATACAGCGCATCCGATATTGAGGTCCTTGAGGGGTTAGAGCCGGTACGTAAGCGTCCGGGTATGTACATCGGTGGAACCGATGGTCCACAAGGATTGCACCATCTTGTGAAAGAGATCCTCGACAACTCAGTAGATGAGGCGATGAACGGCCACGCCGATACGATCACTATCTGGCTTCACAAGGATGGCGAGAGCGTTACGATTGAGGATAACGGCCGTGGTATCCCCGTTGATATGCACCCGAAGTTCAAGAAGCCAGCGTTGGAGATCATCCTCACGACTCTGCATGCGGGTGGAAAGTTTAGCGACCACAACTACGTCACCGCGGGTGGTTTGCACGGCGTGGGCGCATCGGTTGTTAATGCTCTCTCCGAGAAGCTTGAGGCAACGGTGTATCGCGACGGATTTGAGTGGCGACAGAGCTTTACTCGAGGTCGCACGGATGCTCCGATTAAGAAGGGTGGAGCGACGCGTAAAAAGGGAACTCGAATTTTTTTCCGTCCCGACCACGAGATCTTTCGTTCGATCGAGTTCTCTGCGGAGCGACTTGAGAAGATTATTGAAGAGAAGGCGTTCCTGTACAAAGGTTTGAAGCTCATCTTCAAAAACGAGAAAGATGACACAGAAAAGACCTTCCTCTATCCAGAGGGTATAAAGTCGTTCCTGAAATCGTTGCTTGAACTTGGAAATACTCCGCCGATCGGAGGTGAGTGTTTCGATCTCGACCGTGCTAATGGCATCAAGATCGAGGTTGCGTTTTGCTGGACCGAGTCCACGAGCGAGCGTATGTACTCGTACGTGAATGGTATTCACACCAAGGGGGGAGGAACGCACGAGGATGGATTTAAGTCCGGCCTTTCAAAAGCGATCCGTAATTATATCTCCGTGCATAATTTGATGCCGAAGGGGATGAAGCTTACCGGAGAGGATATCAGAGAGGGTATGCTCGCGGTTATCTCAGTGAGTGTTCCCGGCGCAGTGAGTCAGCTCCAGTTCCAAGGACAAACCAAAGATCGCTTAAACAATCCCGAGATCGAATCGCCAGTTGACGCGCTTACCAAGAGCTTTGAGAACGTTTTGAACTCAAAGCCGAGTGTCGCGAATGCTCTGGTGGAGCGTATTACCTTGGCAGCAAAGGCTCGTGCAGCGGCTCGTTCTGCGTCGCAGAGTGTTAGCCGTAAGGTTGGTGTGAGTCATCGATTGAATCTGCCGGGTAAGCTTGCTGATTGCTCATCGACGAAGCCCGATAATTCGGAGGTTTTCATCGTAGAGGGAGATTCCGCGGGTGGAAGTGCCAAGCAGGGCCGCGATCGTGCCATCCAGGCCGTGTTGCCGTTGCGCGGAAAGATCTTGAACTCTGTAGCGACAACGCAGGCAAAATTAAACGACAACAAGGAGCTGCTCGATCTCGTTTCGGCTCTCGGATGTGGAATGGGCAAGGATATCCGGCTTGATAAGCTGCGGTATTCGAAGGTCATAATCCTCACTGATGCCGATGCCGATGGTATGCATATCTCCGCGTTACTCATGGCGTTCTTCTTTAAGTTTCTGCGACCCTTGGTTGAACAGGGACACCTCTACATCGGAATCTCGCCGCTCTACCGCATTAAGTTCGGTAGTGGATCCAAGGAGGATGTGGTCTGGGTATACTCTGATGAGGAGAAGGAGCAGGCGCTCAAGGAGCGTGGTCGTTCCAAGTTCCACATTACCCGATTCAAGGGTCTTGGAGAGATGAACCCGGATACCCTGTGGGAAACCACGTTGAACCCGCGTACACGAAAGCTCTTGCAGGTGAAGATCGATGAGGCCGCGGAGGCTGAAGCGATGTTGGAGAGCTTGATGGGTAAAGACTCCTCGGACCGATATCGTCTCATTCAGGAGAATGCGCATCGGTTGGAGATCGATATATAATCCCACGTCCTCGGGCTGCTGGACCTCAGAGGAGCTTTCGGGGGCTATCGGCCGGTGTGAAAAAGTAAATCTCTAATGATTACGCCCTGTTCGGGGGTTGGTCTGGTCGAGTGCTCGGCCAACCTCCGAAAGTTGGGCTAACACACTTTCAGCATCTCGGTAACTTTCTAAGCCCTTTATTTCTCAACGTATTTACACGCACTCCGTCGATGTACTATTAATCGTTTGCGCTCTATTGGGTAAACTAAAGAGAGCTGGGTAATTCACAAAGACCCGAAAGTAGCAGACGGCCCCCACGAGGGAGCGGGCTTAACAGGTGGTTAGTATTATCAGTGTCCGTAGTTGGGCCCTTCATGGCAAAAGGTATCTTTAGTTTCGTACAACAGTCACTCAGGAAGATCGGATCTGATGATCCGCAGTGGCTGAAACAGGAGCGCGAGCCGCAGTTCAAAACTGTCGAGATGGGCCATGGTGGTCCGGAGCTTGTTCTGTTGCACGGTCTCTTTGGAGCACTCTCCAACTGGGACACAGTGCAGCCACTCATGGCTCAGTACAGCAAGCCTATCGCGCTTAGCTTGCCTCTTCTGACTGGTCACCGTTCAGAGGTTAAAGTCAAATCGCTCGCTCTCTACACAGAGTATTTTGTTCGGCAGCGCCAATTTGCGCCGGTCACGCTATGCGGCAACTCTCTTGGTGGTCACGTAGCGCTGCGGCTCTGTCTTGCGGCTCCAGAATTGGTTGATTGCCTAATTCTAACGGCGACCAGCGGGTTGTATGAGCACTCGGTGGATTCACTCCCGGTGCGGCCTGGGTACTCCTTCGTAAGCGAGCATATGCAGAAGGTGTTCTACAATCAGAAGTTTGTTACTGAAGAGGCCATCGGAGAGATCGTTAAGATTCTCGAGGATAAGTCCCACGTGCTCAATCTGATTCACGCTGCTCGCAGCGCGAAGAAGGATAACCTCAAAGACGTGCTCGGTCAGATTAAGGTGCCGACATTGCTTCTTTGGGGAGAGAACGACAACGTGACCACGATGGAGGTTGCGGAGATGTTCCACAAGCTGATCCCGAATTCCCAGTTGGTCAGTATCAAGAACTGCGGACATGCTCCGATGATCGAACATCCGGAGTGGTTCTCTGAAGAGGTTAAGAAGTTCTTGGCGAAGCATTCGCGACACGCGCTCGCTTCGAACTAGCCAGAACGTTTCTCAGAAGGTTTTCGGCTTCGCCTCGGCATCCGGCCTCGTCGTCTGGCTAGCCGCATAGCGGTGGCTCTCATGAACGTGTAGGAATGCTTTGCGGGTGGTCGTACGCCCGATCAGTTTCGGAATAGGAGATCATGTATGGAACGAACCGTTGGTAGTGCTGCTTTCCCCCTTGGATCAAAACTTCCTTCATTTGAATTGGTAAACGTGGACGGTCGTACGATCGGTTCCCAGTATTGCGAGGGGGCGAAAGCCTACCTCGTTGCTTTCCTGTGCAATCACTGCCCGTACGTAAAGGGAAGCGAGGAGATGCTTATCAGTCTCGTAAAGAGATTTGAGGCGAAGGGGCTCAAGACAATTACGATAAACAGCAACGATGCTGTGAAGTATCCGGACGATAGTTTTGAAAAGATGAGGGAGAAGGCTCGCGACATGGCGTTGCCGTATCCGTATCTTCATGATGAGTCCCAGTCCGTAGCGAAGCTTTTCGATGCTGCGTGTACTCCGGAATTCTATCTGTTCGATGCTGAGCACACCTTAGTGTACCACGGCACGATAAATGATAGTCCACGCGATCCATCGAAGGTTACCAAGGAGCATCTCGCGCACGCAGTGGAAGCTGTGCTTGAGGGACGAACGCCGGAGCCCCAATTTGTTCACCCGCTAGGCTGCTCTATTAAATGGAAGTAGCCGTCATACTGTAGTTGATAGAAGGAGAAAAACATGACACTAGACCTCACCAATCTAAAGAGACTCGCAACCACAGTGAGAACCCTCTCAATCGATGCCATCCAAAAAGCCAACAGTGGCCATCCTGGTTTGCCTCTCGGTGCTGCTGATTTTACATCCGTTCTTTGGGCCAATTACCTTCGCTTTGACCCGAAGGATCCGCACTGGATGGGGCGTGATCGTTTCGTCCTCTCTGCTGGTCACGGCTGTATGCTGTTGTATTCGATGTTGAATCTCTTCGGATACGACCTTCCGATGAGCCAAATTCAGCAGTTCCGGCAGTGGGAGAGCCTCACGCCTGGTCATCCTGAGTTTGGTATGACTGCTGGTGTTGAGTGTACCACTGGTCCACTCGGGCAGGGCGCATCAAATGCAGTGGGTCTTGCACTGTCGCAAAAGATGCTAGCAGCACGGTACGGCGAAGACCTTTTTAATTCCCGAGTATACGCTCTCGTGAGTGACGGGGATCTCATGGAGGGCGTGGCTGCTGAAGCGGGTTCGCTCGCAGGACACTTGCAGCTTGATAACCTGATTTACCTCTACGATGACAACAAGATCTCGCTCGCGGGCGAAACTGAGATCTGTTTTACCGAATCAGTGGCGAAGCGCTACGAGGCGTATGGCTGGTTCGTGCAGAGCTGCGATGGTCACAACATGGAGGAGGTCGCAGCGTGTCTCGATAAGGCACTCGCTACCAAGGGTAAGCCGAGCCTCATCTGCTGCAAAACTTTGCTCGGCTATGGAAGTCCCAACAAGGCAAATACGCACGATGCACATGGTGCGCCACTGGGGGCCGATGAGATTAAGGCTACTAAAAAGAACCTTGGATGGCCGGAAGATGCGCAATTCCTCGTGCCCGAGGACGTCCAGTCGTACATCGCAGGGCTTGTTGAGAAGAAGACGCAGGTAGCTGCAAGCTGGAAGGACTCTTTCAAGACGTGGAGAAGCGCTCATGCCGACTTGGCTAAGCAGTTCGATGCGCAGGTAACTCGTGCGATTGATCCGAAGCTGAAGGACGAGCTCCTTGCGGCGTTCAAAGAGCCTAAGAAGGATGCGACACGAAATCTCTCGGGTAAGGCGATTCAGGTAATCGCTAAGCACGTTCCTGGTTTTGTTGGTGGATCGGCCGATCTGGATCCATCGACAAAGACCGCTATATCAGGTGGTGGAAGTGTTGGACACGAGGGGTTTGCTGGTAAGAACATCCACTACGGTGTGCGAGAGCATGCAATGGGTTCGATAGCGAACGGCCTTGCGTACACGCAGTCGTGGATCCCCTACACTGCAACGTTCCTCGTGTTCTCAGATTATATGCGGCCTGCGATGCGGGTTGGTGCGATCTCGCACCTTCAGTCGCTCTATATCTTCACCCACGATAGTTTCTGGGTAGGAGAGGATGGTCCGACGCACGAGCCGATCGAGCACGTGATGAGCCTTCGTCTCATCCCGAACTTGAATGTGTACCGTCCGGCGGATGGTGTGGAGGTGGCGATGTGCTACTACTCAGCACTTGAGCGTAAGAATGGGCCAAGCACGCTGATCTTCAGTCGTCAGAACTTGCCAGCGCTAACGCGACCGGCATCGTTCACTCCTGACGATGTGTTGAAGGGGGCTTACATCGTGCGCGAGAGCGCTCATCCAAAGTTGGTAATTGTAGCCACGGGCTCTGAGGTTGCCACGGCCGTTGAAGCAGCAGAGCTGCTTGAGGCCGAGGGAACTCCGACGCAGGTTGTGTCGATGCCGTGTGTTGAGCTCTTCACAGCTCAGCCGGATAGCTATAAGGCCAAGATCCTCCCGGCTGGTGTGAAGACGGCTGCTGTCGAGGCAGGTACGACATTCGGCTGGAGTGATTTACTCGGTCGTCATGTGAAGACCGTGGGTATCGATCATTATGGAGCCTCGGCCCCTGGTGAGGTGCTCGCTGAGAAGTTCGGCTTTACAGGTAAGTCTGTGAAGGAGAAGCTCTCTGCGTGGCTCAAGGGTAGCTAAGTAGACACAGCAGGTCTCGCACAAGCGCCATAGCTGATTCGAGTTGCGGCACGGAGATGTGCAACGTGCACGCTAGCAGGGTGGTGAAAAAGACTTCCTGTTGCGCATTTCGATAGTTTGACTGCAACTTCGTTGGAACCGCCGAAAAAATCCTCAACGTATCTCAGAGGATACGCCTCCGGTTTTTTCGTCGTCTCCGCCCTGTTTCGTCAAAACTCTCAAATTGCTCACTACGGAACCTTTTGTCACCACCCTGCTAGCCAAGCGTGTACGCGACTGATGACGTAATGACGGTATCAGATTGAGAGAAGCCTTCGTGTCGCGGAAAGATCTGTTGGGTACTAAGCATCACTCGGTACTCATTACGCCAGAGCAAGGTAGGGGTAATCGCATAATCGATATTGGCCGAGAGTCCCGTCGCGTTGAAGCGCTCGCCCGATAGGCTCGTAACGATTACTTGATGAGGATCGGAGTAGTACTCGACTCTCCCCGCCACTGACAGGCTGGTGTTAATCCGGTAGTGGGGGATAACGCTCCAACCCTGCCAGATTGCGGTATCTTCAGCGCGGCGTTTTTGCACGCCGAGGTCGTAGGCAGCAGCGATTCCAAACGAATCCGTGATCTCTCGCTTGATAATAAAGTCATTAAAGATGCGCTCGCCGTGAATGTTCCCGACGAACAGATTGTGCTCAAAGGATGTCTTATCGGTAGCTTGCCAAGCGATCTGTGTGCCTAGGGCAGGATTTTCATCGTTTGAGATGTTTTGCCATCCTCTCAGTAGTAGCGCCTGCGCAGAGAGGGTGTCCGAGATCTGGTAACTCATTCGCACACCGGACTGATAGTAGGGAGAGTTTTCGGCGATGAGGGAGCGGGTTAGATTCCAATCATCTCGTGATATCCACGATTCCATTCCAATGTGGGAGAAGAAGATTCCGGCGTCGAGGGTAAGGCGGTCAGATAGTTTCACGCCGAGATACGCCTCTTGAAAATACCGGAAAAATTCCTGTGATTCCTCAGCGTAGTTGGCAACAACGGAGCTTCCATATTGCAGTGCGAGACGCCCGTAGTACCGGTCGGTGTTCATTTTTGCATCGACGAACCCTAGGTTTAGGGCTGGCTCATCGGAATAGTACGGCTGGGTAGTGTAGGGTCGGTAGCGAGTCGGGAGATGATTAAAATCGTGCGCGAAATAGGCATCGGCGTAGGCGCTATAGGCAATGTCCTGAGTTGGTGCTGCGTTCGCGCGAAAGGGGATGCAGCACTGCCACGAAGCGAGGCAGGCGAGAAATGTCCGAGCGAATCTCCGCAGTAAATGTCTCCGTGCGGTCATGCCCAAGACAGTAGCATCTCATGGTCGCGCTACCAACTGAGTTCTTTGCGCAGCTCTCTTCGTAGTAGCTCCTGAAGGGTGCGCGCTCGTTTATTTCTCGTAAAAATCCAGGTCTCGGTGAAAGGTCTCTTTGAGGCAGAGTAAGCCGACAAACGCGCACGCGAAGCTTCCACCGACCAAGATCCAGAGCGTCTCGTGCATTGAAAAATGTCCCTTTAATCCGACAAATCCGGCGGTGAGAGGAATCGCCGTTGCACGGATGAGATTTGGGATCATTGTGGTAGCTGTTGCGCGGATGTTGGTGCCGAACTGTTCCGCGGTTGTGGTGAGGAGGCACGCCCAGTAACCACCGAACAAGCCCGCCATTCCGGCGAGTGCAACGAATGACGCCTCATCTGTGGCATATCCCGAAGCCAGCAGGCCTTGAACGATGCAGAGCGCTACCAGGAGGATACCGAGTGGTAGCTTCCGTTTGCGGAGCTTTTGGCTCAAGACTCCTGCCAAGAGGTCTCCAATCGTCATGCCTACAGAGGTTGCTAAGAGAACGTTCGAGATATTGATAGTGCCCGAGAAGCCAAATGCCGCTGCTATCTCCGGAGAAAACGTAGCAAACACGCCCATCGTCATGTAGATCGGAATACCGAGCGCTATGCAGCTTAGAAATCGAAGGCAGTTATGGCGGGAGAGGAACAGAAGCTTGAGCGACCCGCGCTGTATCCCGTCTGCTAGTTCCATCTTCGCAAACATCGACGAGTCGTGTGTGAGAAAACGGAGCCCCAGCAGGGCGAGGCCCATGATGCCACCGATGAAAAAAGCCGTCCGCCACTCGAGGTATTTACCCATGAGAGCGGCGACGACGGCTCCCGCGACACCGAGTCCGGTTACGATCGTTGTTCCTATCCCTCGTTGATGCTTGGGAAGGATCTCGCAGACGAGTGTCACACCGGCTCCGATCTCGCCAGCAAGACCGATACCGGTTACAAAGCGAAGAATCGCATACTGCGACACGTCGGTAACGAAGGCGTTAAAGATATTTGCGACCGAGTAGAGGATGATTGATCCGAACATCACACTCGAGCGACCGCGCTTGTCGCCGAGGACGCCCCACAAAAGCCCCCCCAGGAGAAGACCTGCTTGTTGGCAGTTGATAAGAAATGCCCCCGTGTGAGTTACCTGAGTGGGGGATAGTCCGAGTTCCCGCAGGCTTGCAACGCGAAAGTTCGAAAAGAGCCACAGGTCGATAACGTCAACGAAATAACCGAGAGCTGCCACTACCACCGTGACCCATGCAAGGAGCGAGGGGCGTGAACTGGGAGTGTCGATATTCTCGGGCTCGGAAGCTGGTTGGTGATGGTGGTCGTCTCGGAGGTCGTGGGCGAGTTGCATTGAGCTTCTTTGGTAGAATGTGCAGTTTGCAGTAGTGTAATAGTTTGGCTTAGTTAAGCAAGAAGCCTGGGAAATGTGTGTGCTTTCAGTTGTATACCCATGGGAGCCACTGTGGAGAAAACTGAGCATTCGTGAAAGGATGCGGGGTTCGGCTCTTTGACAATCTGCTCGGGTAGGAGAATTTGGCTCGTCGCGCGCGTATACCGTCACGTAATCGTGGGGTCTCCGGTTGCGACGGTGCTACGTACAAGGTTCTACGTAGGTTTCATCGAATATATTCGCAGTCAAACCCATACCCACACAACACCATGGAGCCCACGAATGCTCTGTTAAAGAAACTGACTGACGCCACAAGCGCCCTCAACGCGTGGAGGACACGATATGAATTCGCTGTGCAAGCGAGCAAAGCGCCTGATGCTGCATCCCGATTGATGCAGCAGGCGAATGAGCTCAAGAGCAAAGCGGAGCCGTTTATCCCTCCCGTTTTGACCCACGGCATAACAGCGGTGGAGAAAGCGGTGCCTGGCATCCTCACTGGCTCGGCGAATGCGGTCATCGCAGAGGCCAATGCTGCTGCCGATGAAGCGCTGTCGAAGATCGTCGAGATCTTCGGTTCGCTTGATGCAGTCCCTGAAGCGTTCAAGAAGGATCTTCCGATTAAGCTTGAATTGCTCAAAGAGGCGGCGTGACGTGATGGCGTGAGCGGATGTGTATGAGCGTTGGTTTTTCACCAAGGTTTCGTAGCTCCGTTTGCGCCATTCCTCGCCGTCCCTCTATGGGTAACGCGATATTGATTGTATCGGGAGGGCGGGCATGTTGCCCGCCGTTCGCTGCCTACATGGAACTGGCCATCGGTCGCAGTCTGTATTTGCTCCTACTAAAAGACCACGTTTATTACAGGATTCCTGTGGCACCCGCAGCGGCGTTGGAGCTTGCGATATTTTCTGGAAAGCGAGCTGCCTCGTTGCGATAGTAGCGGGCAAGGATACCCTCAGCTATGCCGAGCTTCGCGCGCAATTGTGAGAGTGGCTGGTCCAGCATCGTTTCATAGGATTGAGTGTGTAGCGCGCTGCAGTCTAAGCTCGAAGCCAGGCGAACTGCATCCACAAATATTTCAAGAGCCGAATCACTAAAGCGATATCCCTCAGGATAGAATTCTCCAGAGACGAGGGCGAAAAGGCGAGTTTTCCATTCGCTCATCTGTCCAGATGCGCCCATCGTAAATCCGATGACAAACGCCTCGTCGTGTTCAAGGAGCCCCCGGCCGAGCAGCATATGAATTGCATCATGAGTTGCTAATGTGGTGCCACCCGGGAAAAAGTCATAAAACGGCAACCAATCCCACTCCGGATTCTCGACTAATCTGACGAACATAGGGATTTTGTCTTGCGGAAAGGCAAACGGCTTGAGGGCGTTGAGAGCCTCTCCAAGAGTTAGATCTCCGCGGTCGAGTGGATTATGAAACTCTTTCCAAGATGAAGCCTGCGTAAGGTGTCCATCTCGCGACAGTGGAATGAGAGCCCGTAAGCGCGCTGAAATCTCTTTGAATGACGCCTGGTCAGCCAGATGTATCAGGCGGTCGTAGTCCTGCGTGAGAAAGCGCCGAGGGGCGGCCTCCAGTAGTTCGGTGGCGCTGAGTAGTTCAGGCCCTGTCACCCGGGGCGGATGAGCTGCGCCGGCGGTCAAGGCTGCGAGGGCGTGGGGATCCAGGAGTGGAGTGATATGGAGAGAGTTGTCAGCGAGCTGAGCCTGGTTCGGTGGAAGGTGGCGACCGGTATCTAGGAGGGTGCTACTCATGGGCCGACTCTACACCCATCGTATTCCAGATACGATGCTGGTTTGAGTTGTAAGCTAAACCACGCTTCAGAAACGTATCAATTCACACTAATCCCAACAGTTGGAGCTACGGTAACTAGAGCACTTTCGAAACCCGCGCAAAAGTTTGGTTATCCCGCCCATTTCGGTAGAATGTCGCCTTCACGTTGTTCATTACGAGGCCTCAAGGCTTACCAGAGTAGTTTATTACACAAATACCTGTTCCATCTGAGAAGTCGACGACTATTCAGTGGCGTTCAATACGTGTGCTCTTTTGTATTTTGATTGTGGGTAGATGGAGGAGGAGACAGTAGGCGCACAACGCTTAGTGTTTCTTCAAGACAATGATGAGTGAGGATGCATGGGATAACTCTCCTGTGTGTTCTCGTTTGTATGGTCGACTCTTCGTACGGTTAATCGGGTATCCGACGTAGAGCAATAAAAAAAACCGACAATCAACACCAACATCACTACTGATGAAACCAAACCTCGCGGCTTATGCCGCTCTTATGATGGCTGCGCTCCCCCTCGGAGCGCAGGTTGTTACCGAAAACGCCAAACCTGCAGAGGACATCCTCTCCACAAAGGCATCCCCTGTGAAGAACGGGCCGCTCACGCTGCCTGTGATCACCTGGGGTGGCGACGTGGCGGCGATCCTCGCTGACATGGAGGGCTTCGACTCAGCGGAAGGCGTGGACTACACGCTCAAGCATGAGGACGACGCTCTCAAACAGGCGCAGTCGGTCTTGAACGGTGAATCGCCGTTCTTTCGCGGAACCATGGCCCAGGTGCTCGCCGTTCAACCGGCGTTCGCGAAGGCTGGGGTTCCGCTTGTTGTGCTCAACCAGATTACCTGGTCCAACGGTGGCGACACCGTGGTTGTGCGTGGCGATCTCAAGCCGGCAGATCTGAAAGGGGAAAAAATCGCCCTGCAGCTCTTCGGCCCCCACATGGACTATGTGGGAACGGTGCTCTCAAGCGCGGGGCTCTCTCCTCGTGACGTTAGCTTTGTGTGGATGAAGGAGCTCACCCTCCCGAAGTACGACACAAAGGGCAAAGCGGTTGATCCCGTCTCTGCCTTTAGCGCCGACAACTCGATCGCTGCTATCGCTGCCATTTCACCCGACGCCGCCGCTCTCACCAGCGGAGGTAAGGTGGGGACCGGTAGTGAGGGTTCTGTGAAGGATGCTCGCATCTCGCTGTCTACCAAGACGGCGAACAAGGTGATCGCTGACGTCTGGGCGGTCCGCAAGGACTGGCTGGACGCTAACCGCGACAAGGCGCAGAAGATCGTGCATGTCCTCATGCGTGGTCAGGAGGCCTTGGCTGATATGAGCGCCCAAAAAAGCGCGAAGTATCAGCAGCTGTTGTCGAAAAGCGCCGAGCTTCTGTTCGGTACCTCGACGATGACGGCTGACGTGGAAGGAATGATCAGTGACGCTGAATTCGTGTCGCACGCAGGAAATGTTCAGTTCTTCAAAGCTATCGGAACACTCCGTAACTTCAACGTCCTCTCTGACGAAATTCAGACGACGCTTATCGGCATGGGGCTTATGCGTGGCAAAACCGCGCTGGCTCATGCTGAATGGGACTACGCAGCGCTTGCTGCTGGTCTGAAGAACACCGACACCTCCGCGATCGCGTCCGCGAAATTTGATTCCGCCAAGTTGGCGTCGGCCATCGAAGCTGAATCAACATCGTGGGACTCTGGCACCCTGTTTGTGGTCGAAATCAACTTCGACCCCAACCAAGCCAGTTTCGACACAGCGCGCTACGCTAATGACTACGACAAAGCCCTCAAGCTCGCCAGCACCTTCGGTGGTGCGGTTGTGGCAGTGGAGGGGCATAGTGATCCGACCGGGATCGAGAAGGCGAGAGCTGCGGGTGAAAATCCGCTTATCATCCAGCAAAAAGAGCTGGCTGCAAAAAACCTCTCACTCAATCGAGCCAACGCGGTCCGTCAGAGTTACCTGGCCTATTGTAAAGCTAAGGGACTCCTTGTTGATGAATCGCAGTTCTTGGCTACGGGTAAGGGCGTTTCCTCACCGAAATTCCCCCAGCCGAAAACCAAGGACGAATGGTCGGCGAACCGTCGTGTCGTATTCCGCGTGTTGAACGTGGAGGCCGAGGCAGCTGAATTCACTCCAAGCAAGTAACCAAACGAAAGGAGCTATCAAATGATGAAACGATTCTTTCCACTTGCTTGTGTGG
The DNA here is from genome assembly GCA_044347025.1 of Bdellovibrionota bacterium. Lineage (GTDB taxonomy): Bacteria > Bdellovibrionota_C > UBA2361 > UBA2361 > OMII01 > OMII01. Next base: position 9,382 of record JBIIYC010000017.1, on the reverse strand, counting down.
CGCTGGTCGGACTGACCAGTTGCGATCCACCACCCCAGGGCCCACAAAGCCCTGGAAGTCAGGCATCTACGACCACCTCAGCGGCAGAGGGCGCGAAAGCGCAACCTGCCGTTCCTCCACCCGGTGCGGTCCAATCCCTTCAGAAGAACTTCTACCTCGTTTTTGACGGGAGCGGTTCGATGGAGGGGGATCGTATCCGGAGCGCCAAGATGGCTGCTATTGAGCTCGTCAACAAACTCCCTGAGGAGGTTGCTATCGGGCTCTATGCTTTCGATGCGGAGGGAGAAGGTGAACGGGTGCCGCTTGGTCTCAACAACCGAGTGGCGATCCTGAAGGCGATCAAGAACCTTGCAGCCAGCGGAGGAACTCCGCTTGGTCGTGCGTGCGTACAAGGCACGGAAACGCTCGTTGCGAAACGAGCGATGCAGTTGGGATACGGTGAGTTTCGGCTTATCGTCCTTACCGATGGAGAATCGAGTGATTCGCTGAGGCCGTTCACACGGAAGATGCAACGTCTGCTCGATCAGGGGGAGTCGATCCCGCTGTACACCATCGGATTCCAATTGGCAGGAGATCACGCGCTGCGACAGTGGAGCGTGTTCTATCAGAATGCACAGAACCTCGAAGAGCTTAAAAAAGCCCTGGCAGACGCTACGGCTGAATTAGAGTCCTTCGATCCAGTGAAGTAAAACAACGTAAATTGTGAACTACGAGAACGAAGAGCCGCCGAGCTCCTTCAAGTTCTTCATCTTGGTGGGAATCGCTATCCTCGGATTGCTCGCAATCTGGGGGGTCACCAAGCTCTGGGACATGAGGAAGCAGAAAGCGGAAGAGGGGGTGCAACTTCGAACGAGCGACCCTCGCTCGCAAGCAAAGGCCTTCACCGTCGCTGGTGATGGCTATCTCGGATACTGGTTCTTGAAATCACCGGAGATGCGGAGACAGGGCCCCACGAAGGGGCTCGATATCCGTTTCGCCGATGATAACGGGGACTACGTGACGAGGCTTGAGAAGTTCAGTCGTGGGGAGTACCAGGCGATGGTGCTTCCTGTGAACGTCTACTTGGAGTTGGGCGTAAAGCACAGCTATCCAGGTGTGATTGTCGGGGTCGTTGCAGATTCTGCGGGGGCGGATGCTCTTGTAGGCTACAGCGATCGTTTTCCAACCGGAAAAGTTACCGAGCTCTTAAACGGGGCGAAGGTAGCCTATGTGGACGCGAGTCCGAGTAGTTTCTTCCTTGATATGGTGACTGCAAACTTTGACTTACCCTCTCTGCGTGAAAGCGCGGGGTGGAGACAGGCAAAGCCAGCCATTGGAAAGGTGGAGGAAGCGCTCAAGGCTCGGCAAGTTGATGCCGCGATGCTCTGGGAACCTGAACTCTCCAAGGCTTTGGAGGATAAGCGACTCAAAGTGATTCTCGGATCCGACGCCTTCCAGGGGTATATCGTGGACGTGTTTGTCGTGCACCGTGAGGTGATCGACAAGCAACCAAGCGAGTTGCTCCGCTTCTTTGAAGCGTATTTTGGAACACTGGCTTACTACCAGATAAACAAAGCCAAGATGCTGGATGAGATGGCGAAAGATACGGGGATTAAGCGTGACCGACTTGAGCAGATCTTGCCCCATTTCGACTGGGCGGACCTGTTTGAGAACTGTCAACTGCAGTTCGGCGTTGATACTGGAAAAGGGGCGAGAACGAGCGAAAAAATCGTTGATACGATTAGCTCGTGCAGCGATGTTCTACGTCGCACAAAGTCCTTTGCGGGTGTAAACCCCTTCCAGATCATCAACAAAAGCGTCCTTGAGGAGTTGTCGAAACGCTCAGTGGGGATCCTCGAAGCCACCACCGTGGCGAACGAGGTAACCTTTGAGCAGATCGATGATGCCGGTTGGAAGAAGCTCCGCGAATACGGACCACTCAATGTAGACCCGGTGACGTTTCAGCAGGGGAATAACCTGCTCGACGAATCCGGCAAAAAAGCGGTGGATAAAGCGGCGGAGCTTCTCAATAACAACTACTCCGCACTGCGAGTGATCATCCGAGGTCACACCGGCTACGGCGACGAGGTTCAGAATCAAGCGCTCTCTCTTGAGCGTGCCCAGGTGGTGGCGCAATACCTGCGCGTAACACACGGAGTAGATTCGAACCGAGTTAAAGCTGAAGGCGCGGGGTCAACAAAACCTCCAATTAGGAAGACAAGCGAGGGTGAGCGTGCGTACCGCGCGCGCATGGCCCGAGTAGAATTCATCCTGGTGGAGGGAGCTAAACTCTAACAACTACGCACACATCCGTGGCCATACGAAAGTATGATGATGAACCGGAAGGCGGCACAGGGCCGCCTTCCGAAGAGGAGTCTTCGCCGGCCGAGAAGCTCAGCAGCCTCACCGCTTCTGAAATTCGACGCCGAACGATGCGGAAGGTCATGTGTTCCGGATGGATCTGGAGATACCCCCTGGGGTTGATCTCGGTCCTGATGACGCATGGCCTTCTTTTCGGGCTAAGCCTCGGGGGCCTCGTTGCCTCCGTAGGTTTAGCCTTTATTGGTCTTGGCACGTTCGCCTATCGGTACCTGTACCGTGGCCCCGAATACGCTAAGAAGGTCATCTCCGAGTTTCGTGAAGCGCTTCGGCGCGCACAGCTTGAGGAGATTACATTAATCATTCAGATCCTGAACCAGAAGTGCGCGGAAGAGCTTGCTCGCCGAGCGCGGGAGTTCAAGGCAGCTTTTGAGGACCTCGTCGAGGATCTCAGAGCTCAATTGAACGACCCGTTGCGAAGTAGGCGCTCGACGCGTTACCTCGAACTCGCCGAGGAGAACTTTCTCCACGGCATCGCTATGCTCAAACAGGCCAGTCAACTTCATGAAGCGCTCGAAGAATCCGATGTTAGCACACAGCGGGGACAGAGAACGCGCCTAGAGAAGAAACTGGCTGAAAATGAGGAAGAAGCGGGTCGTGCACGTCTCAAGCAGCTCACAAGGCTGATCGAACTCCACGAAAAGAAGGAACAGGAACTGGAACAAGCGATGGATGCCGTCGACGCCCTTACGACCGCATTCAATGAAGCCAAGCTCGAGATAGCCGCTGAACTCCCGGTTGGAGTTCAAGCAGCAGCACTGCACAACGGCGCCCCAGATAGCCTTACCATGGCTCTCCAGGCGGCACGTCGTGTCGAAGGTCGTCTCAACAAACCCGCCCACAATGAAGCGGTTGACGACCAGGTGTATCTCGAAGCGGCAAAAACGGGCACTAACTAACCTCATAAAACCATGCAAACGCGACCCTCTATGACCAAAAGTATCTGGAACTTCTTTTTGTTCCGGTGGATCCGAGCTGCTCTCGGAATTAAGCGGTCCGCGGAAGCCCAATTCACGGGCTCTGTGGACGGTATCAAGGATGCCTTCGAGATCAAGGCCATGAACCTGAGTCAACGCTACACGGACCTCCGTGACGCGGTCGCTCAGGTTGAAGGCGTGATCGAGGGCAAACGTAGCCGGCTGACGCACCTCGGCAAGAGCCTCACGGATCTCCGCGGCAAACGCGAAGGGGCGCTGAGCCTCTTCGAGCAGGCCAAGGACGACACCGAGAAGGCGAAACACCAAGCGGCGTTTGACCGCTTCGACACTGACATTCAAGGTCTCGAAGCGGAAGAGCTCCAGCTGGCGCAGTCGATCAAGGATCTTGAAGGCAGCATGCAGACTCACATGCGTAACCTCACGGCTCTTCAAGCCGAGTTGCGCGATCTGCCTGCCAAAGAGGCCCAAGCGATCGCCGATCGCGTTTCGGCGGAGCAGCTCATTGAGCTTAACGATCGCCTTGCCGGGCTGTCGCAGCATAATGAGTTCGATCCGGTGGCCGCGGTCCTTAAAGCCAACGATGACCTCAAGTCACGCGCCCGTATCTCGGAGCGTCTGGCTGGCACCGACGTTGCCCAGCAAGATGCTCAGTATGCGGAGGCTGGGTCGAAATCGACATCAGGCAGCCGCATGGATGAGATGCTCGCCGCGCGCAAAAAAGAGCGTGAAGGTGGGCCTCCCGAAGCCGACGAGAAACCGAAGGTCGCTGAATCGACCAAACCCACAATGGCCGGCTAATACCCGGTCAGAACCTCGCCCCACCTCTGCGCACGCAGGGTGGGGCGGGCCAACCCCCAAACCGTTAGAACGTTCAGATACAGAAAACCATGAAACTAACCTCACTCCTTCGTAGCGCAGTGATTGCGCTCCTTACAATCGGCGGCATCTCTGCCGCTTCTGCTGAAACCGTCAAGATCGGGATCAGCGTCTACGCCGGATGGATGCCGTATTACTACGGCGACACCAACGGCATCTTCGCTGACCTCGGCAAAGCCGAAGGCATCACGGTCGAGTTCGTCCCCCGCACCTACGGGGAAACGATCGAGAACTATGCCAGCGGCCAGACCGACGCCATCGTCATCACCAACATGGACCTCCTGATGGGTCCTGGCTCTGCTGGGATCGACAGCACGGTGGTTGTCATGGGTGACTACAGCAACGGCAACGATGCTGTGATCGGCGATGGAAAATCGGTGAAAGCGTTCGGCGATCTAAAGGGCAAGAAGATCTCAATCGTGGAGAAATCCGTGAGCGAGTATCTCCTGGCGCGCGGGGTTGAACAGCTTGGGGGAGACCTCGGCTCGTTTAGCCTCTACAACCAGGCCGAATCCGAACTGACCACCGCATTTACCAGTGGTCAGGTGCCGGTGGTAACAACCTGGGCACCCTTCACGCTCCAGTGTGAGCAGAAGGTCGGGTCGGTTCGTCTCTTCGACAGCGCAAAGATCCCCGGAGAGATCCAGGATCTGTTGGTCGTCAAGACCAGCGTGCTGAAGAAGAATCCCAAAGTCGGGCAGATCCTCGCCAAGGGCTGGTATCAGATCCTCGGTCGGATGCAGGGTCGGTCGGAAGCCGCCAAAACGGTGCGCACCGAGATGGCGAAAGCCAGCGAGTGCACACTTGCCGAGTATGACGCGCAGTTAAAAACCACGGCGCTCTTCTGGACTCCAGACGATGCCGTGCGTTTCACTGAGGGCGCGGAGAACAAGACCGCTACCGAAAAGGTGCGTCAGTTCCTCTTCGCCAAAGGCTACCTTGGCTCCGCCGCTTCGGTGGACGCCCTGGGGATCGCCTTTCCTGACGGTTCGGTTGTCGGAGATAAGGCCAACGTGGTCTTGCGTTTTGATACGCAATACATGAAGGCTGCGTCGAAGTGACCGAAGATTTTCCGTGCGGAAGGTAGCAATACGTAACGTACGGTCAATAAACCCCTAAGCAAACCTCATCCTGGCCTCCTGGCATGTAGCAATACATGTTCAGGAGGTCACGGATGTGCTTACGGTTCTTACGAAGGTTTTTACATTCGTTGTTGTCTGTCAACACAACGCCTTGTATCGAGGCGTAGTGTCGACAGACACAACTAATTACCAATGTTTTTTCAAATGTTTTTCCTAGCTGTCTTCTCCTCCATCTACCCTTGCTCCTTGACAACAAGGCTTCCGGGTAGACGAAGAAAGCAGATACTGAACTGCACTTCAGGCGGCACCGAGTGGTGACGTCATGACATTTCAGTAACTCCTCAAAACACCATGAACCTAAACACTGCGTCCCAGACGCCTCAATCGTGGTGGAGCCGGATTAACAACCCGTTCCTCCGCACCGACAGTATCCCATCCAGAACGACAGCGGCGATCCTCGCGATCATTCCGTTCCTCGTCTTGGGCGGGCTTTATCTTCACAAAGCAGAGCAGCGTCACGCTGCGAGCATTGTGGAGAACAACGGCACCGATAAAGAAAAGATCATGCCGTATCCTGGGCAGATCCTCGAAGGGGTGAAAACCATCGCCCTCAAAGAGGATATGCGACTCAAAGAGCCGATTCTGAAAGTTGACACCATCGCGTCCGGTAAACGGCTGCTGTGGGCGTACGCCTACGGTGTCGGTATCGCCGTGCTTCTCGGGCTGCATATGGGAGCCTTCCCATACTGCGGAGCGATGTTCGGTCCGGTGATCCGAGTTCTGGGCTTTATCCCCCCGATCCTCATCTCACCGGTGCTCGTCATCGCCTTTGGAATCGATGAGCTGCCTAAAATCATGGCGGTTATCATAGGCTTCTTCTTCTCGGTAACGCTTGCCACCTACAACGCAGCAACCGAGGTTCCGATGAAGCGTATCCAAGGTAAGCAGAGTCTGGGTCTCTCCCAGTTTGAGATCCTCTATCGGGTCATTCTGCCGGGCATCGCACCAAAGGTCCTTACTGCCATTCGCGAGTCACTCCAAATGGGGGTGGCGTGTCTTATGGCGGCCGAATTCCTAGCGGCTTCCGCGGGGATCGGGTACCGGGTGTACCTGCTCAAGAGAAATATGCTGATGGGACAGATTATCCCCTACGTTTTGTGGGTGGCTCTGCTCTGCTTCATCGTCGACCGTCTCTTGGGTTTGTGGATCTCGTGGAGGTATCCGTGGTTCAACAAGAAGTGATTGCGCTCATTCGAAAACTCATCAAATAACTCACCAACATGTCAAACATCCTGTTCCATGAAGTGGGAATGCGTTTTCCGGGTCGCACGATCCTGAACCGCGTTCATCTCCCGGTTTCCGCAGGGGAACTGGTCACTGCGGTCGGTCCATCCGGCTGCGGCAAATCAACGCTTCTGAACCTGCTCTTCGGAGCGCTCTCACCGAGCCTTGGTTCAGTGGCGATCGACGGCGAGGAGGTGAGTGGGGTAAGCACAAAAGCCGGCATCGTCTATCAAGACTACCGACTGAACCTGATGCCCCACGCGACCGTCCTCGATAACGTGGCCCTCGGATACGAAGGCCTTCACTCTAACCTTAGCGACCGTATTCTGTTGCTTCCGCGCTACTGGCGGATTCGTCGTGAAGCTCGGGAACGAGCTCGGGCGCTTCTGGCTGACGTGGGGCTACCCCCCGATGCCGAAAAGAAGTACCCGCACGAACTCTCCGGAGGTATGCAGCAACGGGTGGCCATTGCATTGGCTCTCATCACCGAACCGAAAGTGCTGGTGATGGACGAGCCGTGCTCCGGTCTCGATGAAACCACACGTCGTGGAATCCAAGATCTCGTGTTGGAGAAGTGGGATGGCGGGAAGATGACCATCTTCTTTGTCTCTCACGATCTGCGCGAGGCCGTGTTCCTGGGCAGTCGAGTGATCGGCCTCTCCCAGCACTGGACGTACGACGAGGGCGCTTCCGGCAACGGAGCGCTTGTGGTTGTTGATATCGAAACGCCCGGAGGGCGGCAGATGCACGACCAGCGGTATAAGCTGGATTCTGCCTTCCTCGATGCGGTTGAGCTGGTGCGTCGCACTGCGATTGAGCCAAACGGCCACAAGCCGCTGAAGCTCACCGACCGGGTTATCACCCATTCGGACGCGGTGCGTGTTGAACCCCGTGAGAAGGAGGTGTCGCATGAATAACGCAACACCTTCATGGCCGCCTTTCTCTGATGCCGTTGAGCGAGCCTTCTCGCTCCGCGGCAAACGAGTGGTGGTCTTACACGGGAACCGTAACGACCTCTTCTGGAATCCCCGACAAGGGGAGCACATGTCACTTATCGATCTGCTAAATGTTCGGCTTACTGGCCGATGGCAGAAAGATGACGGCACGAAAGAAGAAGTGCGGTTCAACACGGTGCTCTTCGATTCCGCCCGCGGATTGAGCTTCCCCTCAGACGACGACCGCAAGGGACTCGTTGAGACGCTCAAGAAAGCAGGCAGGGAATTTGAAGGGGTAGCGAAGCAGGTCCAGGCACTGCCGGACCCGCAGAACAACCATGCACCCTTGCCTAACCTCGTGTTGGCGCGCCACATCTGCGAGGGTGTGGAGGCGGCGCGGAAGCAGGAGTCAAGACTCCCCGCGGTTGCCGTGCTCATCTCTCATGGAGCCACAATGCTCCCCAGTGGTGAGTTGGAGAAGTTGCCTGAGCTCGATCGGCTGAGGGTCGCTGAGGCCCTAAGTTGGTTTGAAAGCGACTTCTACCAGGGACACAACCTGGTCGTGATCGTGGTTGACCAGCTATCGCAGCTTAACCGCGCGGTGCTGAATCTTCCCACGGTTGAGCCGATTGAGATCGGACTCCCGACAGAGTCCGAGCGGCTTCACTTCCTGCAGCGCACCGGGCAAAAACCCGCGTATGCAAGCGTGACGTTCGATCCGTCGATTGAAACGATTGCGCAGGACGGAGCCGGATTGCAGCTCAAGAAACTGGAGAGCCTCCTGATGCAGGCGGTGGGCGAACAACAGCCCGTCAATCGCAAAGGACTGTTGGTGGAAGCCAACAACCACCTCGCGGTGGCGCTCAACGGAATCGCAATCCTCAAGATGCCGACCCACACACCAGATGACCTTGTGGGATTTTCGGCTGTCAAAGAAGCGATGCAGTTCGCCTTCGATCGGTGTGACGATCCGGCGACAGCGGTGCCAGTAGTGATCGTTCCCGGTCCAAACGGGGGCGGTAAGACCTACACGGTTGAAGCCTTTGCCGCAAAGAGTGGACGCACGGTGATTGAACTCACCGGGCTTCGCTCGCAGTGGTATGGCGGAACCGATGCGCTGTTTGAGTTGCTGCGCTTTCAGCTACTCAACTTCGGCCGTGTTCTTATCACGGTCGATGAGGCGCATACCGCATTCGGCTCGGTGCATAGCCGAGACGCTCATGAGACGGAGAGGCGCCTTTCCGGGCGTATTATCCAGATGATGAGTGATAAGCGGTTTCGGGGAAAACTGGTTTGGGTGTTGATGACCTCACGCCCCGACCTGCTCGACCCCGATATCGTTTCGCGTGCGTCGGTGCAGATCCCGATCTTGGATCTGCAAGGTGCGGAGCGCGAAGAATTTGTCGTGCAGCTTCTCACTCGTGGCGGCATTGCCGTTCCGGATGAGTTTAAGCCGACTCTCTTCAAGGCCACGGAAACGTGGTCGTCGCGTGACCTCAGTGAGTTGATCGCTGAGGCGAAGGCCCACAAAGATACACCCCTCCAAAAGGTGCTTGAATTGTGGCGTCCCCCCGCAGCCGAGGCGCTTCCTGAGCGCCGTCGCTTTCAGGGTTTGATTGCAGCCAAGCACTGCAGTTATCCGGCAGTGTTGCCACCCTGGATTACCGAACTCACTGTTGAAAAGCGAGAACGGGAAGTCGAAACGCTTCGCATAAAGCTCGGCCTGTAACGGTTCGTGCATGTGGTCATCAGATGGGGAGCCCAGGTTTGTTCTCACACAACAAACGCTGGGCTCCCGGGGAGAGAAGGTTATTTTCTATCGAAGGTTTTTTTCGACGCTCGTATCCCTGCTACCGGAGCGCTCCACACACGGAGCGTTGTGGCAGCAGGGATACGAGCTGTGAAGGTT
>JBIIYC010000119.1:0-8254 GCA_044347025.1 Bdellovibrionota bacterium | reverse complement strand
GCCAGAAGCATTCGGCTCCTCACATCGGAGATAATCAGGTACTAGTCGCTCCTTGTTGGTGAGATCGTACAGCAACACTGCCGTCATAAGCTCTAGCGTCTTTACCTCTCGATAGTCCCCATAGTGTTCCTCGTGCACCTTCCTCTGTGCCGCGATGGTCTTAATCCTGAAATGCTTATCTGCTGGAACCTTTGTCGGGTCCGGATCGCTCTTTGGAATCAGCACCCATTCGCTTTGAACTTGTGCGGTGCTCGCCCAATCACGCCCCTTCCAGGCGGTCGCCCAGTCGGCGCCGTCATAGACCAGCTTATCCCCAGACCCCTTCCTCGTAGCACACAGCTCATCAAGCTTTAACGCAGTGTACGGCTCTCCGTTCACCGTCTTGGGTACAAGAACTAAGATGTGCGTGTCTTTAATCTTTGCTCCAGGGTGAAGCGGACACTCAGAGTTAAGCAACTCATCCGTAATGGTCGACGGAAGCGACGGCTCCACTCCCACATCTATCCCCTGGCTCTTCCACGCCTCGGCTCCAAGGAAGTTCTTACCCAAAAGCTCGCGGGGGAGATGCCTACGATCCATCTCCTTACAAAAATCTGTAGGGGTAACTGACTTTAGCCACTCAAGCTCCCGCATAATCCGCTGCGTCTCAGGAGCGTTCTCGAGTCTGTTAAACTCCTCGTCCGTTGTTGTTGTATTCACCCGCTCTAAGAGGTCATGCCCTTCTGCCTTTATCACGCTCCGATACGACTCGAGGCGCGCTTCGGCTGGTAAGTTGCGATCGAGCCAGGGTTTCGTTGTTGACGGAGAGGCCGGCGACAGCGGATCGAGCGCACCCGTTCTCGGGGTCTTGGGTTGCTCTTTCGGATCGCTTTTAAGCATGGCGTCGCTTCTTACGGGGTGCGGAGAACCTGTTTCTCTAATGGGTTGTCGGCAGATAGGGGGATCGGCTTAACCCTTGGCGGGTGTGGGGTAGGTGCTTGCAATGGTTTGGGTTAGGTGTCGTTTTCGTCACTCGACGTATCTCCACGGAGCCAGCCTCCCCTTAATCCAGGTTCTTCCGGCGGCCACTACGACCGGTTCTAGAGGTGCTCCCCTTCAAAGGAATGATTAGATCAGAGAGCACCAATCCCTCAAGCTTTCCGAAAAGAAGCCGTCCAGTCGTCGCAGAGCTTCAGTGATTCAGTACCATGGGGAGTTGATTTTAGATGGTGTTCACTAACGGGCTCGTATACAGCATTACCGGCCTCTTCCGGTCTTTTTCTCCCTCCGGCTCATGGGGTCGAGAGCGTTCACGGGGCGGGGTCGCCGCACTTCTGGGGCTCGCTGCCGTAGTGCTAGTCCCGTGCGCAGTCACCCCAAGCGAGCTCGCAGAGGCTCAGATCGAATCAGAGCTTCCACCAAGCGTCCCAAATACGGCGACTCCGACAAGCACAGCCACTCCAACGCATACACCTGAAGTGTGCGCTACGCCCGAGTTCACGACGATTTCAAGCTTCAATACCACGAATGGATTACTTGATTATGTTTCATGCCCAGCCGGTTACAAGATTGTGCCTGGATCAACTGTCGGCCGCGTTTTTCCGGCTGGTGCAAGTCAAGATGGGTCGAGTTTGTGGTGCTACAACAACGGCGCTTGCCAATATGGTGGGCTCAGTTCGATTTTGGGCTCGGCGTGCTATGTGTGTCGCGCGAATTGCTACAAGGACTCATCAGGCGCTGTCGCTGCGACCTCACAGGCACCAAAACGATGCTCGGCTACATTGTTTGCGACGATATCAAGCTTCAACACGACAAATGGCTCTCGTGATTGGGTCTCGTGTCCGGAGGGATACGACATCGTGCCGGGCTCCGCATTCGGGTACCAGTATCCGGTCGGCGAGGATGTCGCCGGGAGGCGCATGTGGTCCTACAACAATGGAGCGTGTGGTAGGACGAATGACATAAATGACCCTATTTTTGCGCTCGGCGCTCGCTGCTTTGCAGGCCAGGCAAATTGTTACAAGCAATAGGAGTCCCGCCGGCTAGCCGCTACGAACCCCCTACTTGTGAGTAAAGCGCTACCATATTCTGGGCCTCACACTAGTTCTGCGCATGTCGCGACGTATCACTTTTGTACAAGGCTTATGGTTTCAGTTCTCAGGCTGAGATTTGAGGCGTTCCGCTTGAGTCTTCTGGCTTTCGTTTCTCAAGTCCCCGTTTATATTCGTCTCTTCCTTGAAATTCGCCGATGGCCCCCTGGGCCTTGTCGTCTCTCCTTCAAGCGCGTCCTCGACGCTCTTATTTCACGGTCCTCAGAATCGATCGTAACACAGCTCAACACGCTATGCTTCTTTAGTTGGCTCTACCGGTTATACCGGTGAAACTTAGGAGTTTTTTTCCGTGTCAAAAATGGGCTGTAAGCTCAATGGGGTTCGTGTGTCTTCGACACAAATAGATTCCTTTCAACGTACTATTTTGATGAGCTCGCACGCTCATACGGAGAGCGAATCACTTCGCACCCAACGCCATCGCGATCGTTTCCGTCATCGCATCGTACCCGGCAGTATTTGGGTGGAGCCCCTCGGGAAGGTTATACAAGGAGCACGTCGTAAGCTCGGGACACACTTGATAGATGGCCTGTTCGATGTCTGCCAGGGGTAGTGAATTCGTTGTCGCCACACCTCGAATCGCACTCGAGTATGCCGCCGAGAACCCTCCGAACTGAGCACGATCACCCGTAGGAGGAACAAGGGTCGCCAGGACGACACTCTTACCCTCGGCACGCGCTACATTAATCACCTTCTGAAGATTCGCCGATAAGGTCCGAGTGGTCACAAAGCGCTGCATGTCGTTTGTGCCCTCTTTGATGATGACCACATCGACTGAACTATTGACCACGAGATTTGGAAAACGCTCAACTCCATCGGTACACAGCTCCTCGCCGGGAACCCCTGCGTTGTATACCGGAACACCCAACAGAGCCGAGAGGCGGCGCGGATAGCCTCTGGGCGAGCCAGACGAGGCGATGTCAGGAACATACTCCCCCGGCGCAGTTCCATCACCGACGCCGTAGGTTATGCTATCCCCAAACGCCAGTATCTCGATCTGTCCGTCACCATTTGCATCTCTCAACGGCAGATCAGAGGCGTGGGCCGGATGCACATACAGAACAAAAACAAATCCCACCAACGCACAGAAAATCCGATTCATCCCCCCTCTCCCCAACAGCATCACTCGGAACTACGGCCCGTCTCCGCGCCTAATGCTATAGAAGCTACCCGATTACGCGGCTGCGGGCAAAGGCTCTCGACGTACAGAGATTCGAGGAGTCGAGCAGGATAGACTCACCTCGTACGGATGATCGCCGAGCCGATCGATCCCGACCACGCTCTTCACTGGAACACTGTGTAGTATCAGACGGGTCACGGCGACCGTACCAACATCCGCTGGAGGCAATGCGACTAACTCCAATACCCGACGAAGCTGTCGCCTGTCCGAGAACGGCTCTGAAAAGCCGCCCTCACGGGGGAATTGAATGACTATCGAGACATCATCCTTACTCACAGTGTTTTCCCGCTCGACTGTCGCCCCCTCAAGCCGTTGAAGATGGGCCTTCACAGCCTCGAAAAGATAGAGGCTTGCGTGCTTAGCTCGTAGCAGGACGTACGGAGCCTCCCTGTGCGCGCCATGCCCCACGAAGGTTGCATCAACACCGGCACCATCTCGCCCATGCAGCTCCGTCCAAATGGCATGTAATGAACCTTGTAAAAGAGTTCCCGCGTTTTTCAGATCTTCCGGGGAAGGATTGCTCACGTCGAAGTGCGCCCGCAGATCCCCGCATATCTGCGACTCCATCCGAGTGGATGGACGCCTCGGAAGTATCACATCACGTAACGATCGATCCGCCGTGGGGCTCGAACTCGCCGAAACACCGGCCGATGCAGGCTCCTCTCTTCGTCCGAACAGACTCTTTAACACGTTTGAGAACAACATATCCGCTCCTCCGGAATCCACGACACCCCTTGTTGTGCCCCGACGAGGGCACCATCAAGACCGCCAAACGGTATCTCGCACGCAAGCGATTGTAAACGGGAACCAGCCTACCAGACAGTGCGCGCTCACCCTGGGACCGATCACCTACGCGGCAGGAGTTGCCACGTAACCACCTCAATAACATGTGCTTTTTTTGACTATCGACACCCGGATTGCCCACAAAGGATCCACGTTGTGTGGTTCGGAGGCTCACGACGGAAGTCGCAGCGCCCTCGACATCGCCGCATCATCCCCCCAAGTGTGGCGTGGGATACGGCTGCGCTAACAGGATGGTGAAGAAAGGTTCCGTCGTGAGCATTGTAAGAGTTTGGCCACACTTCCTTCGGATTTTTTCGGCGGCTCCAACGAAGTTGCCTTGTCCGCCGAAGCCTTGGCATAGGAGGAAGTCAAACTATCTAAATGCGCACGAGGGACGGGAGAAGGACTATCTTCTACGCCGCTTGAGGGCAGAGCACGTCCGACGACGGACGTTTAGACTTTCACGCTGAGGAAAAAGGGTGGGTGTTCTACGTCGTCTTATCAACTAGGAAGAACACCCACCGAGTTTGGTGTTTCACAACACACTCCCTTGCGCCTCTTTCAAGCTTGTGAGGAAGTCCTGGTAGTACTTCACACTTGAAAGAAACCCGCCGATCAACTCAACCGAGCTCCGTTTGTACTGTTCAAAGCCCTCACTATCCAGATCCAGAGAACCATTGGTGGCAATGATCAACTGAATAGATGGTGCGCCTTGAAGAGCAGCTTTCATCGAGGTTTTTCGGTTTGTCACCTTAGCCTCGAATTGCCCCCGCTTTGTAATCGGAAGCCCAGCCGCCGCTGCGTCGATCAGACGATCGAGCAGCTCCAACTCAAGCCTAGCATCGATCATCAGTGTATCAGCGGCCTGCACGAAGGCTTTGTGCTCGCTGATGGAGTCGATCTCCGCCAACCGCGCCTGGAGTTTTTCAACTCCTTCTGCTGCGGCCTTTGGCTCGGGCCCCACCCGCTCCTGCAGTGCGCGAATCGCCTTGAGGGCCTCCGCGTACTGCCCAGTCGTGAGGGGCTCGTAGAACGTTTCTGAAACGCTCCGGAGTTCAGCTTCAGCGGTGACTTGCGTCGCGCCAGAGTCTTTTTGGAGACTCACGCGCCCCTGCTTGAGACGGTCTGCGAGCACATTGAAGTGCATAATGAGCTGAACCTGGATACTCAACTGATCTCGGCGTTGGCTCCGCTGCCTCGTCTCGGCCAACCGATCACTCGGCACTGCTGCCTCGCTCTCGGTGAATGCCTTGATGGTAGCTTCAACCTCCGCCAGATCTTCCGGCGCTCTATCCGCAAACTGGAACGAGAAGGCTACCGCCTCCGCCACACGTACGCTCAAAAGGCGCACGATGTCGTCAGTCAGCGATTGGTTGCCTCCAGACCCGCGCTCCGCACTCAAGAGAGCCTTGAGACCAAGAGGTGTGGTGGTGCCGTATTTCGACTCCTGTTCGGAGAAGAATTCGGTCCAGGCACGAGCCTCTGCAAGCAACAAGGCGTCCAGGGTTTTACCTTTGTAACGAGCCTGCTCGTGCAGGAACACAAAGGTCTCGCACACCCCCTGCTCGATCTTCGACGCATCCGCCAACCACTGCGGAATCCCGCTGGTGGTTTTGGGACTACTCGGACCGAAGAGATCCTGAGCTTTGGCCGGTTTGTCGGCTTCAAGCTCAACCAGCTTCTCGATAAGATCAGCTGGTGAGAGCGTCGGCAGGCGAGCCTCGACCACATTGCGGACAGCACTCTCGATGGTTTTGGATTCCGGGAGTCCGGCGAACACGGCTTTGAGCCATGGCCGGATCACAGGTCCAAGCACAACGAGACTGCCAAGCACCCCGGCAAAGGCGAGCACCCGGGCGAAGCCCGAGGCAGACCGCAGCGCGAGGTGCAGCACACCAATTACCAGAGTGGCCTCGATGAAACCGAAGCCGCTCGGGAGAATTGAATCTGCCAGTGTAGGAACGAAGTGGCGCAGGGCCACGACTACGATGCCGCCAAGGATAGCCCTGGCGAAGAGGGAATCAGACCAGTGAGGTCCAACGGACCCTCCGGAGAGGGATTGTTCGCTTTTCATGTTAGTGTTTGGTTTGGTTTTCGGCGTTATGAAACCGTAACGATCTTCTGCGTACAACGTAGAAGATCGGTGTCATCACGACCCGTCAAGGCTCGGCTCGCGAGCGATCAAGGGTCGTGATGACTTCGGTTTTGAAGCCACGCATAAACCAGGTGGAATAAAACCACATACAACCTGTAGACGTAGAACTACCCATATTCAGTTGTGAAAGGATCGAACACACACCGGACACTCGGTGCGATTCAATCATCGAAAACGCCGCGGCCACTGCGGGCCATCAGTTTCGATGGTGAGAACGTATCACCTGCTGTTTCATGAATGATATGAAAATGGACCACGATTCAGATCTTCTGAATTCACATCCGGAGTATTGAACGCAACCCGATCAGGTTGGAGGAGATTCGGACCTTCTATCGCTTTCGAGCTCCGGACTCCTGCTCGTGAGGCTACCCGCGACAACCACGTCCCGCGTCGCGAGCTGCTGCACCCGCAATCGCTCCAACGCTTGTCTCCCCGGTACAGAGCTGCAATTCGAGCGGTTTCGATGAAACCGTTGCGCCCACTGGATTCGGACTCGTCACCTCGTACACAAAATGCGTATTGGGAGTCGGGGTGAAGCGCCACGTAGCAAAACCGTTCGCATCGGTGCGACTCGGTGTACTAAACGCTCGAAAGCTACCGTCTGGCGCCTCGGCACGAACGAGCACCACAAACACATCTGTTAAGGGCATGCCGTTTGGGGCACTCGCTTTCGCAGTCAGGGTGCACCCCTCCCGAAGCGCTCGTTCTTCAACGGGATCAAGCTTCCCATCGTTTAAGTTCTCAGGCCTCATGCCGAGACGCACACTCCCTGTCGGCGAGAGGGCTGCGCATGCATCATTGGTGAACTGCGCCTGAATGGTACCGGAGGTTATGATTCGTTGCCGCTCTCGGTCTGCGCGGTAGATACCTGCGACAAGTGCGAGCACACTACCACTGGCAACAACTGCTAGTGACGCTACGGTCCTTCTCATACCAAAGCCCCCCGGAGAGTTTCATCCCCGCGTAAGCGTAGCCACCAAAAGCGTTCCTGAACATGATCATCACGAGACTGTCCACCATCCCATGGCTGGCGAACACACGATCGGCTCGCTATAGTAACGGAGCAAGGTGGTACAACGTTCAATAGTGAGAGAGTCTATGAAACCGCACCGAATACGTATCTGGCGATACACCTTTTCGAGCTTTGCTCTCATTTTTTTGATGGTAGCTCCGAGCGTTGCTCAAGTCCCGTGCACCCCACTCAACACCGACATCCCGGTGCGGGCAACCCTCGCCTCAGCCGGTTTCTTTGCCAACCTGCGAAACGCCAAGAACTCAATCAACTATCAGATGGACGAACTCCTGAAACAGGCATGGCAAGAAGCTTCCACTGTCTCGACCGAGAAGCCGGGATGCGCCCAATCATGCCAGAAGCCAGTTATTGCTCTTATTTTCAACTCTGCTCCGAACGTAACCCTGCAAGGCTACGAGGATTCCCCAACCTGCACGACCTTGTATGAGGCTACGCGGGCACGGCCGATCGTATATGCCGACCGGACCTTTGACTCAGAGGACGACGCCAAGGATTGGTATGAGGATCTAACCCAGGGGGATGGTGATGACGGGGAGGATCTCTATAAACGGTGCCCTGGAAGCTGCAGCCCCTCCTACTCCTCGGTCTCGGTGAAAAAGGCCGATCGCCTGGTTGTAACTACCTCGATCATATGCGGCCATGCTCGCGACAAAGACGACGATCAGTACCGCTTGAGCGCCTCACTGCGCTGGATCTGCCCCTAACACCACCCGCCAGCCCCCAAGCCAGCGCGGCCGTGGACCGCTAGATCGCAGTGGCGCAAATCCCTTTTCCTTGTGACAATGGAGGGGCGTTTGGGTGACTTTCATCCCCCAATGCTCAAACTCTAATACAATAAGAAAGACGATACGTATGAGATCACGGATTATTTCGATACTAGATCCTCGCAGCCGACTCGCTCGTACTCAACGAGCTGGCGCGCTTGAAAGAGGCTTAACCCTTGTCGAGATTATGGTTGTTCTGCTCCTTATCGGTGCAGTATTCGCATTTGTCGGCGGGCGCGTGTTTAAAGCTGG
>JBIIYC010000118.1:0-8312 GCA_044347025.1 Bdellovibrionota bacterium | reverse complement strand
GACAGCAGTGTTACTCCCGGGTATGCCTTGTAAAATTATATTGAGCAGGGAAGCACGGCGGTGAACGATCGAGGAGAGTCGTAACTTATGGATCGAGATGTGTACCTTGTCTGCGGCGACTGCTCGTAGATCCTCTAGTACCTCGACGCTCAGTGAATCTCGATATGCGCCAGGAGCTTTCCAGATTCCGAGGCCAGCTTCGCGTGTAGTGCTCTCTCTCCATGTTGATATGCCGAGGAAGAAGAAGCTGCCCGATGCAAGCCACTCCAAGAAAGTGGAGCCCTCTAGTGCTGAGATCTCCCCATATTCCGTCTGTAGGTTTGCTAGGTTGTTGAAGCGGGACGCTTTGACAGCAACCAGCATCGCCTCGTGATCGTGTACGACCTGCTTTAGGGCCTCCAGGGCCTCGCGCACTTTCGGAATAACGGTCTCGGCCTCCTCGGAGGTCCGGTTTGATATCTCGATGTACGACAGTGCGACCGGGGAGTTTGAGACCTTCAGGATTGGATGTTGAAAGCATTCAAGTTGAATCTTGGCCTCATAGAGTCGTTCGGCGATGGAGCTGATGATAAATGGACAGTCGTCTAATGCCACAAAGAGACGGGTCCCGTGAGCTGTCTTGCACAGTTCCATGGCTATGCGTGAGGGGGAGCTGGAGATACACGAAACAACAGTGAGGCAGCCACGGACGGCGTCGCTGACATCCTCCGGCGTTCGTTGCTTCATAAAGTCGCTCGATGCACGAGCGTAGAGGAGGTCAAGAAAGCAGCCGACGCGTGTGACATCGTCGGTGTGAACAGGGAGTTGTATCGTGCTTAAAAGCTTCAACTCGCCTGGAGTTAGGAGAGAGGTAACACTTCGTACGAACGTTGAGGTAAAGATGTTGGAAGTTGAAGTGATGTCGGATGCTACAGTCATGTCCTGTTCGTCTCTGCCCCCTCGTATGGGCCTCAGGTGACCCAGAGCGTGGGGATGAATGCTGAATGGTGGAGCTCAAATCGCTCCGGTGAAGTGCTCCCCGATCCAGAAGTTCGTGTAGCGAAAGAACGGCTGAACGTTCTCTCGAACCACCGCACGAGTACCGGGACTCTCGTGCGGCAACGCCGCGATAAGGCTTCCAATTACCCCCTTTGCTACTGAGGGTATCGTTCAGTTCGGCGGATGGCTCAATGCTGCGGAAACATTTGTTCTTTCTGTTTCCGGATAATCCTGTGATGAGCACCCCGAACTACGTGAGTAGTATATCGCGTTAGCTCCCGGGGGGCACCTGAAATACCGTGTTCTGCTGAAGGGGTGAATTCTTGGTACCCCAAGCGATATCAGTTGGTTGGGGCGCTTTCGGGATGCTCGCTTGGAAAGTAGGCGTGAAAGCTACAGGCCATCGACGGATTACCGACACTACCTGACAGGGTGGTGAAAATTGATTTCCTTCTGGGCATTTCGATAGGTTGACGTGCTCCTAGGCCAAGGCTTCGGCGGACAAGGCGACTTCCTTGGAGGCGCCGAAAAAATCCTCGAGGTATCTCAGCGGATACGACTCGGTTCCCTCGTCGTCTTTGGCTCGGTTCGTCAAAACTCTCACAATGTTCACGATGGGACCATTTTTCACCACCCTGTTAGTAAACGAAAGAATCGTTACGATAGTCCGTGGAAGGTATTAGCTTCTCATAGCGACATCGGGCGGACAGTGAGGTTGTGTCATGAGAGATTTCCCCCATAATTCATCGCAGCGGGCCGCTTTTCAGCGATTGTGTGTAGCCTCAATAGGCTCTGGGGCTCGATTGGACGCTGGGTCCGGGGGGCAATCTTCGCGCCGCGATGCTGCGTTTTTGGCGAAATTGGAGAATGCTGTGGATGCAACGAGCGAATCTGCTCGGGTGCTCGATGCTGCTCGAAGCGCTGCCGAGGATGTTCGCCAAGCGAACCACTCCTCAGCGCATGCACAGGTCGCCGATGTTGATGCCGCGGTTCAACTGGCGGAGGAAGTGGCGGAGAGCTTGGCATCCTCTCGCAGGCGAGGAGATAACCCGCTTGGCGGTGAACTCTCGGCGGCCGCGGTTCATCGGCTACTTGGCTAACGTGCCACCCTTCTGAAGTCTGCAGGGTTAGGACGGGCCAGCTAAACGCCGGCGTTGTACCACAAGAGCTGTGGGGCATGTGGTACCAACTACTTACGTAGTGAATCTTGCCCCGCCCCCTATTCTGGCAGGGGGCGTGCGGGGCCGCGTATGGCCGACTCTGTTGCCCTCCATCGAATGCCTTCTCGGCAGTCCCCGATAATCGTGTCCTGCTGCAGGCTTGTGTGGGAATAAGCCCCGCATATCCAACGCTTCGGCGATGTTGCCCCCCTATGCGCACGTATGTTTGAGGCCACGAGTAAATTTGACGAGCAGCCCCCTCCGCGTTTGTACTAGCGGGTCGGATATGGTATCTCCACTGCTCAGATTTTGGGCGTGCGCAGGGCTGTCACACATCCGTTCCTTAATGAGAGTGGATTAAAGCGAACGTGACAGGAGCGGTAAGGCCGCAGGTGGGAAGGAACGAGAGATATGGTGGCATTTCGGTATAAGAATGTTTGTTTAGAGTCGTGCGCAATCACAGTTCCTCCGCACGTTCTCACATCGACTGAGATTGAAGATAAGCTCGCCGGTGTATACAAGGACCTCGGTTTGCCGTTTGGCACCCTGGAGCGTCTCACTGGCATTTCATCGCGAAATTTTTGGGACATCTCCGAGCGTCCGAGTGTTCTTGGGGCAGCTGTAGCGAAAGAAGCTATCGAAAAGTCGGGTATCCCTTTCCAGGATATTCGAGCGTTGCTGAGCTGCTCAGTTACCCGAGATTACTTTGAGCCGGCTACAGGCTGTCTGATGCACCGCAACCTCGGCATGGACGAGGATTCGATTGCCCTGGACGTAAGCAACGCTTGTCTTGGTTTCATGGACGGAATCTTCTTCCTCTCGAACCTGATCGAATCCGGTATCGTGAAGGCAGGTGTTGTGGTTTCCGCGGAGCACACCCGTTGTATTGTTGAAACTACCTTCAAGAATGTGCTCGAAGGCAAGGGGCTGTCGCGGGATCAGCTTTTGCGAATGCTTCCGACGTTCACCATTGGCTCCGGCGCAGTAGCATACGTTTTGTGCCACGAGAGTATCTCGAAGAATAAGCACCGCATTCTGGGAGGAGCTACACGCTCCGCAACGCAGCATTGTGAGTTGTGTGTCGGTAATGTCGATTACCACCTTGTTGATTCGCCTCCGGTTGGGCCGGTCATGGAGACTGAGTCGTCCAAGCTCATCCAGGCAGCTGCGGTTCTTGGAGGGCAGACATGGAGAGACAGCTCCGAGGTTTTGGGGTGGTCGAAGGACGATGTTGATCACGTGTTCTGCCACCAGGTGGGGCGTCAGGTAAATGAGGCCTTCTATGCGACGTTGGGGCTCGATTACTCCAAGGAGTTCGCCATTTACCCAACGCGTGGAAATCTAGTATCAGCGGCACTACCAACCTGTTTTGCAGTCGGTATTGACGAGAAGGGAATCAAAAAGAACGACAAGATCGTGTTGACCGGGTTCGGCTCGGGCCTTAACTCGCTCTTCCTCGGCATCGAGTGGTAATTCGAAGAGTACGGTAGTGACTACGCCATTACTCCCATTCCAGTCACGTTTTGTATCGGTCGGTGGATACCGGATGCACTACGTTGATGAAGGAACTGGGCCAGTGGTGCTGTGTTTGCACGGCAATCCGACATGGTGCTTCCTGTACCGAAATGTGATTCGAGAGCTCCGAGACTCCTTCCGTGTCATAGCACCTGATTTTTTAGGGTGCGGTCTCTCGGATCGTACGCCGGGGGTGCAGTTCAAGGCGATCGATAGGATTAATCAGCTCGTTGAGTTTGTAGAGGCCTTGGGGCTTACAAAGTTTTCGATGGTAATGCACGATTGGGGCGGTCCGTTAGGTACCGGCTTCATGTTGCGAAAGCTTGAGTGCATCGATCGAGTCGTGTACCTCAACACAACGCTCACTGAAACAGAGAGTCTGCCGCCGATCATCAAACTCGCAGCGATGCCTGTTGTCGGCAAGGCGCTTACTCGTCATACGCCAACCTTCGTCAAGTTGACGACTACGATGGGCGCATACAAAAAGCTAACTCCTGATATTAAGGAAGGATATTTAGCTCCATATTCGACCCGTCAGCGTCGAGATGCTATCTGGGACTTCGTCGCAGACATTCCCTTCGACGCATCGCATCCCACCTACTCTCAGATGGTAGAGATCGCTGCAGGGCTTCCTAAGATAGCGCAAAAGCCCGTCAAGATAATCTGGGGACTCCAAGATCCCTGTTTCCATCGTGAAATGTTGAGCAAGGTCGCAGCACATTTTCCGAATGCGGAACTTCTTGAGATCGCAGAGGCATCGCATCTTGTGCTCGATGATGCGCCTCAAATTGCTATCCCGGCCATTAAGGAGTTTTTTTCTCGCCCCTCAGACGCGATCGCGCCTCGTGCTCCATTGGCTCGAGAGGAGGGAAGCATTCACGTTATCTACGACCAGGTGATGCGGATAGCTGACGAGCGTCCGACCTTGTCTGCTGTGATCTCTCCACGCTGGGTGAGAGATCCGATTAACGGTAGTGCGCTGCACTATGCACACACGACCTATGGTGAGCTCGCAAAGCTCGTTAATCAGTATCAACGAGGACTGGCTGATCTCGGTCTTGCGCCCGGAGATCGCGTCCTGATGTTGGTTTCGCCAGGTGCCGACTTCTTGGCGCTCAGTGTTGCGGTAGCGGGGCGAGGTGCTACACCTGTATTCGTAGACCCAGGCATCGGTCTTGAGCGGTTGGCGCGTTGCATTGAAGATGCCGCTCCGCATGCCTTCATTGGCTCTCCTAAGGCGCAGTTGTTGCGATACCTGAAGCGCTCGCTATTCCATCGAATCAAGTTTTATGTCACCGCTGCTGATTGGGCTTTTTCACGAGGGCAGTCGCTCGGGCACTTCAAGCGCTATGCAAATGCGCCCCTTCCGCCAGTACCACTCCCAGTGCACCAGGGAACAGGTGAGCTCCGAGCGCACAATGCCGCAATGATTGCATTTACCTCGGGAGCGACGGGTGTCCCGAAGGGAGTGATTCTCACCAACGAGATGCTCGCTTCGCAACTTAGGACTATCCGTGATGTGCTGGGGCAACATGCGGGAGCGCGAGATCTCACGTTGCTTCCGATCTTCTCGTTGTTCAACGTAGCGTTGGGTGTTGCAAGCGTGTTCCCTTCCATCCCGGTGGGCAAGCCATTAGCGCTGGACCCTGCTCAGGTTGTGAAGTTGGTGAATGACCTCGACGTTGAGAGTTCATTCGGCTCTCCAACGCTCTGGAACAAGATAGCCGAGTATACCTTCCGGACGGGTGGGACGTTGCCGACGATAAAGCGAGTCTTTATGGCGGGCGCTGCTGTCCCAGCAGCAACGATACAACGCGTGAAGGGAATACTTCCTCAAGCGGTTGTATCAACCCCGTATGGCGCAACAGAAGCGCTTCCAGTGACATTCATTACCGACCAGGAGTTGGCCGGTGCGGAGTGGAAAGCGGCAACGACTGGGGAGCATGGGACCCTCGTCGGAAAGGCTGTTCCGGGGTGCGAGATTCGAATTATCAAGAGTTCGCTCGACGCGCTGAAAACGATATCTGAGTGTGTCGAATTGCCAACGGGAGAAATCGGCGAGGTTATAGTTTCCGGTGATAACTGCAGTCCTGAATACCTCAATCGCCCGGAAGCGAACCGGATAGGCAAGATTCGTGATGGCGAGCGTTTCTGGCACCGTATGGGGGATCTGGGATACCTCGATGCTGATGGAAATCTCTACTATTGTGGTCGAAAGGCTCACTCCGTGTACACGGCGGAGCGAGCGTTTCACAGTGTTCCACTGGAGGAGATCTTTAACACCCTTCCGAAGGTAAAGAGGTCTGCGCTCGTTGGCATTCGAGCAGGTCGGGAGCCTGCAATCGTTGTGGAGCCGTTGCCAGAGTTCTGGCCAGATACCCCAGCGAAAGAAGAGTCTTTCCGAGCGGAACTTCGCGCACTAGCGCAGAGGAGCCCGTTGACAGCAAGTATCACCCAGTTTTTTTTCCACAGGTCATTCCCAGTGGATGCACGACACAACGCCAAGATATTTCGTGAGCAGTTGAGTGAGTGGGCCGACCGGTTGGTCGTCGGTGAGAAAGCAGCGTAGGGCGAGTCCTCGCATCATGACTACAAAACGATATGTAATTACTGGTGGTGGCGGGTTCGTTGGAAAAGCCATCGGTCGCGCGCTGCGTGCTCGCGGAGACCACGTTGTTAGTCTCGCTCGGGGCCTCTATCCGGAGTTGACGGCTCTCGGCATCGAGACCCATCGAGTTGATATAAGTGCGGATCCCTCGAGGCTGGTGGAGTTGCTGCGCGGAGCTGATGGTGTGTTTCACACCGCTGCCAAAGTTGATATGTGGGGCGAGCGCGCAGACTTCTTTGCGACGAATGTGATCGGCACTCGCAATATCATTGAGGCGTGTAAAGCCGCCGGGGTTCGCAATCTCGTTTTTACCAGTTCTCCGAGTGTGATACACGATGGGAAGGACCTCAAGGGAGTCGATGAGTCGTACCCATATCCCAAGCATTTCGATGCATGGTACCCGCAGACAAAAGCACAAGCGGAGCAAGAGGTTCTTGCGGCCAACGACGGCGATACTCTCAAGACGGTCGCGCTGCGACCTCACCTGATATGGGGGCCCCACGATACAAATCTGATTCCGACGGTACTTGAACGAGCTCGTGCTCGACGTCTAACCCGAATCGGCTCGGGAGCGAATCTGATCGATGTAACGTTTATCGATGATTGCGTTGATGCCCATCTTCTTGCGATGGAGGCTCTTGAGCAGGGGCGACGACAAGCGTTTGGCAAAGTGTATTTCATCACGCAGGGCGATCCGGTGCCGATGTGGGGGTGGATTGATCAGGTGCTTCGCGCTCACGGGCTTCCCCCTGTCTCTCGTTCGATCGGAACACGACTGGCCAGCGTCCTTGCAATTTTGATGGAGGGGATGGCGCGTGTCTTGCAGTTAGTCGGTATTCGAACGACCCCGCTCTTAACCCGATTTCTGGTATCTGAGATGTCGACGCATCATTACTTCTCGATCGAAGCTGCTCGACGGGACCTCGGCTACGCTCCGACGCGCACCGTGCAGGAGCGAATGGTTGAAACCTTCGGATAGTTTTCGCGACTGTTGGGTGCGCTATTCAACGAGCCCCCCTTGCTCTGAGTCCCATCGAAAAACCTTCCCGGAACCTCGGGGGTGTGATGCCGAGCCTTGAAAGCCGGTTTCGGTGGCAGAGATCGATAGGATAACGCCAGGCGAGAGTTTTTTGATGCCGGGCAGGCTGGAGCAGCTAGTGCCTGAGCATGTGAGATACTTGTCGTTGTCGAGAAAATAGGCCTCCTCTGCCAGTGCCACTGAGCGCAGATCTGTTTCGGCCCTGCTATCAAAGGCACTGGCACGGTAGGTGGCGTATCGGGGAAGGGCCACCGCGATGAGGGTGCTCATTATCCCCATTACAACGAGTAGTTCGATTAAGCTGAAGCCACGAACGGATGTGTGGTGTTGCATGAGTCTCCTTGTAGCCGTGATACCAGGCCATGCTTTATTGGGCAGGGCTCTGGCCTGCATGTTGGATGACGCCAGCGACGGACAGCCTCATGATCGACTCTCGTGCAGCGCAGCGTTATGCAACATGCGGTGTCATGCTGGCTAGTTCGGAGTTGAGGGGAAGAAAGTTTCGGGAAGGACGAGTTAAGAGACCAGCCCGGGGAGTAGGGGCGGATAAACCGACGGCGTCAGAACCGAAAGTGGTCCTGACGCCGTCGGGAGAGTAGGATTAGCCTACCTGCTTGGTGTGGACAGCGAACAGTTCTGAGGTCTTCACCACCACAGTGTCGCCGATCTTAAGCATTCGAAGGTTTTGCGGATACTTAGCCTTAACAGTTACGTATCCTTCAGGAGCCTTGAGCGTAATTAACTGCTTCTTCTTGTCGATTGACTCAACGGTAAGTATGTCTACGCGCTCACCTGCAACGATACCTGCTGGCTTCTCGCCTTCGGTTGCGCGAGCTGCTACATCAATGTCGAGGCCGGCGATCTGCTTCTCTTCCTCTGTTGGCTGACGAACCTCAAAGTCTACGGCCTCAAAGTAATCGAGCTCAAGTGTGTCACCCTTCTTCAACTGCTCGAGGTTTCTTACATCTGGACCGGCTTTAATCGAAACGAGTCGGTTGTCCTGCGTCTTTAC
>JBIIYC010000116.1:0-8366 GCA_044347025.1 Bdellovibrionota bacterium | reverse complement strand
GTTTTTAACGGAACCCCTGTCTCCATTCTGTCGCCACAGGTTACCTCGACCCCATTCGGACTGGTCCCAAGCTTCCGCCGGTTTGTAGTAACGGGCACCTACAGTTCGGGGCTCGTCGAGTACGAAAACGGGGTGGCGTACGTCGCCCTGGAAGAAGCACAGAAGTTTTTTGGGATGGGCGATTCGGTTTCTGGCTTAGAAGTTCGGGTGAAGGATATCAACGCGGCGCCGACCCTCGCTCAGCAGATCCTTGAGCGCCTCGGAGGGGCTGACGCGGGCTTTGCCGTTCGCGATTGGACCCTTACGAACAAACCCTTATGGGATGCTATCCAACTGGAGAAGCGGGTGTATTTCATCGTGCTACTCCTTATTATCGTCATGGCGAGCTTCTCGATAGTTACAACCTTAATCATGATAGTGCTCGAGAAGCGCAAGGATATTGCGATAATGAAAACCCTCGGCGCCTCAACGGCGAGCGTCAGTCGGATCTTTAGAATCCAGGGCGCCGTAATCGGTGGAATTGGCACCGCGATCGGTTTGTTACTCGGCTTCGTTGGGTGTGTGGCCCTTAAAAAGTTTGGCTTTCCGATTGATGAGCGAATCTTCCAGATGTCAACGCTTCCGATCCATATTGAGCCTCTGAACTTCGTCATGGTGGGTATCGCAGCTTTTGCAATCTGCTTCTTTGCGACCATGTACCCCGCTCGGCGAGCGGCCCAACTAGAGCCGAGTGAGGTTCTTCGATACGACTAAATAGGCCCAAGTAGCGAGATTCTTACCATGCAGGTTCACGTACACAACCTCACGAAAAGCTACCGCGATGCCGACCGCGATCTAGCTGTTATCAACAGGCTAACCTTCTCGTTCCCTGAAAAGGGCTCTGTTGCGATTATCGGTCGGTCGGGGATAGGAAAATCAACCCTTATGCACCTTTTGGGGGGGCTCGATACCCCTACGACAGGTTCAGTTCTGTACGATGATCGAAACGTCAGTGAAATGCCTTCAGACGAGCGAGCTGCGTTCAGAGCTCGGCATGTTGGGTTTATCTTTCAGTTTCATCACCTCTTGCCGGAGTTCTCTGCGCTTGAGAACGTAGCGATGCCGTTGACTATTGCTGGCGTTCCCGATCCTGAGGCCTACGAGGCGTCTGCCGCATTGTTGGCCCGCATGGGGTTGAGCGCTCGTGAGCGGCACCTCCCTTCGCAGTTGTCGGGAGGAGAGCAGCAGAGGGTCGCGATTGCGCGAGCTTTGATTGCGAAGCCGCGGGTGGTTTTAGCGGATGAACCAACTGGGAACCTTGATGTGCAGACAGCCACCGATGTTCAGGCATTGATGCTGGAGATGAACAGGGAGCTGCAAAATACTTTGATAATAGTGACTCACAACCACGAGCTTGCGCGCAGCATGGATGTGGTTGTGGAGATGATGCCCGGCGGGGAGCTCATTCGCGTCGGTGGTAACTCGTGATAGCGCAGGAAAGAAGCATGACAACAGGGCCGCGTATAGACTGGTTGAGAGTGCTCAGTATTAGTATAGCGGCGATTGTTTCCGTTATCGCTTCGGATCTGGCCGGGGCTCAAAGCAGCGATGTAGTCTCTGTTGCTGGTGTTGAGGTAGTTGGAAACCGACGCATCGATGGAAATGCGATCAAAGCACAGATTGCAGGTTCAGGTGGTCGAGTTTCGGCTGACACGATAAATAATGATGTAAAAAACCTCTACAACTCAGGTTTTTTCGACCAAGTAACTGTATCGGTTGTGCATGAGCCGAATGGGCGCTCAATCCTGCGCTATGTGGTAGCCGAAAAGCCGGTTGTTCGTAAGATCTTCATCAAGGGAAATGAGGCGGTTGATGAGAGTGATCTCGCAGAAGTGTTGAAAATAGAGGGGAAGCGCTTTGTCGACCGTAGTAAGCTTCAGGCTCTCGTGCGAAAAGCGGTCAGTTACTACCAGGGACAAGGCTTCTACGATGCCACACTTGAGTATTCAACGGTTCCAGTGGGAGACAACGAGGTTGATGTCACGTTCACGGTGACGGAAGGAAAGCGGTATCGCGTTCGTGAGGTCGTTCTCCAGGGGATTCAGGACCTCGATGAGGACGATATGCTTTCGCAGATGCAGATTCGCACCTACAAGTGGTGGAGCTCGTGGCTGTTCGGTACTGGTCGGGTAAATCAAGAGATGATGGATGCTGACAAGCAGATTTTACGCCAGTATCTCCTCGATCACGGTCGCCTGGAGGGCGTTGTTGGCGAGGCCTCGGTGGAGAAGCGTGAGGATGGTCTGTACGTGCAATTTGACCTTAGTGAAGGGGCCGAGTTTAAGGTCGGTAAGGTAACCGCATCGGGGAACCTTGTTGATGGTTCTGAAGAGAAGACTATCGAAAAAATCAAGAGTGAGCCGGGGGAAGTGTTTAACGCATCGGAGGTTCGTGAGGATATCTTCACGATTACCGATCGCTTCTCAGATCAGGGCTATGCATTTGCGAACGTCGTACCCAATACCAGTCTGAATAAGTCGAACAACACGGTCGACCTCGATTTTATGACTACGCAGGGTCAAAAAGTTCGGGTCAATAACATAACCATATCGGGGAATGAAAAGACCTATGACCATGTGATTCGACGATGGCTCACGATTGAGGAGCAGCAGATCTACTCTGGGTCAAAAGTTAAACGGAGTCAGACGCTACTCCAACGACTTGGTTACTTCGATGAGGTCAGTATAACCAACAAAGCCACCAACGATCCGGCGGTGGTTGATCTCGATGTGAACGTGAAAGAGGCGAACACCGGAAGCTTTAGTGCCGGAGCAGGATATTCAACGGCTAACGGCGCGTTGTTCAATACGAGAGTTACCGAGAACAATCTCTTTGGAACTGGCCGACGAGCGAACCTTAACTTGGACTTCGGAAACCAAGTTACCAACCAGGTTCTGTCGCTCGATGATCAGCGCATCAACGATTCGTGGGTATCTGGCGGTATCGATGGCTTTCGAACAACCCGTCAGTATCAGGACTTTAATCGAGAGCTTGCCGGAGGTTCTTTTACGCTCGGTTATCCGATTGAAAAGATACTTGGTGAGATCGGCCAAGATATAAACACCAGCCTTAAGTATGAGCTCGAGGCGATTAATATCCGTGATGTTGACGAGCAGGCTGCTCAGCTAGTTAAGGATTCAGCCGGAAAATCGACATCATCATCGTTCACTCCAGCATTAACCCGTAATACGATTAACAATCCGATGAATCCCACGAGTGGCTCTCGGCAGGTGTTGCAGGTAGAGCTTGCGGGGCTTGGGGGCGATCAAGAGTTCTACCTCTTCGAGGCACGTAACTCTTGGTACTATCCGTTTATGGAGACCTCGTTTGGTGAGTTTGTGATCGCCGACCGAACTTCTTTTGGGTTTGGAGAGAGTCTGAATGACGATCCGTTTCCGTTGTTCCGACGGTTTTTCCCAGGTGGTATCAACACGGTGCGCGGTTACAGGAACCGTACTCTCGGCCCTACCGATATCAACGGTCAGGAATACGGAGGAAGTAAGCAGCTCGTAAATAACCTTGAGATGATCTTTCCGCTTATCAACTCTGCGGGCTTCAAGGGGGTCGTATTCTATGATTTTGGACAGGCATACGATGATAACCAGGCTATTGCGATCGACGAGCTTCGCCAGGCCTGGGGCTACGGTATCCGGTGGAACTCCCCGATGGGACCTATTCGAGTCGAATTTGGATATCCGATCGACAGGAAGCCGGGCGAGGATGCTATGCAGACCATGTTCTCGTTCGGGGCGCCGTTGTAGGTGGTACGCGGTACTACCAAGGAAAACATCAACCCAGGAAAACTCGTGCGATTGGGGTTCCTCTACGGAATACTGGGGACCTGTGTCATAACGCTTAGGCCCGGACCAGCTCCGGCGAGAGCGCATGGGCAAACTCACTCTCATTCTCAACGAAGACCTTGTGGCCTCTTTGGTGCAGAACTGCGACGGTATCGTGGTAGCCAACCTCAAGCAGAGCGTTGAGGTATTCAGAATCGAGAGCGACGTACGACATGACCTCGTACGCGAGATCCTCTCCGAGCTTGTTCTTCACCAACACAAAGAAGGGCCAGAGAGCACCACAGGCGTCCATAAATCGTTTGCGATTTGAGCCAACAGCTTGTTTGAGAAATGGTCCCAGCGCGGTAGAGGGTTTTAACGTTAGCGTCTCGGGTGGGCGCATACAGAATGTGTCTTCGTCCGCCGGAACCTCCCAGCTTGGCCGAGTGTCGTGAGGCTCCCCATAGCGATCAAACCACCACGTACGTCCTGAAACGTCTATCACGATTATTCGGTGAGCTCCCAGCCGTACCGCGGGGTCTACGGGAATATTCTGTGAAATACCGCCGTCAACAAGTCGCACGGTCGCGGCGCCGGTGTCGATCTCCACGGGCGGCAACAGCGACGGAAGTGCAGCTGATGCGAATCCATGCTTGGCGGTCAGCTCCGGCACATAACATGCATCGAACGTAGCGCCATGCATCTCTTCGCTGGTCATGTGTCGATGCGAGCTGAGAAAGAGAAGGGGTTTCCGTGTTGCGCCCTCGAGGGTCGTCATCACGCCAACGGCCTTCAGTGTTGGGCAGCGGTGCTCAGGGGCGAGCCCTCCGTGGGCGATAAGCTCCCTGTCGATCCGATTCCGTAGTGGTTCTGGGTCGAATACCGCGAGGTTTGAACTGTGAGGGCCGGGATCGATGTACTGCTTGGCTGCGATTCGAAGGGCGCGAAGAAATGCTCGCGCTCTCGATCCAGAGAATGTGTTGTTGAAGTCTCGCTCACGCCACATCTCCTCAAGGGTTCCGACCGCATGATTGATGCCGTGTTTGAGGCAGGCAGATATTACGAGACCGTTGATCGCCCCAATGCTACTGCCCAATATAGTCGAGGTATTGTTGAGGTCTTTTTCGAGTACCTGAGCAAGAGCCTTAAGTACTCCCGCTTGGTACGCCGCACGGACCCCGCCACCGGACAGCACAATCCCGAGGTCACTCTGGGCAGCCTGAAGCGATTTGTGGAACCGTATCGCTTTCTGTTCTTCGAGCTGGGGTCTTCTCCGCATATTCTTTGCTCGTGTGGGCTCCTGTTGCCCTATGTCAGAAGGTCGGCGTACCTGCTAATACCTTAACATTCTGACACTTAATTGACTGAACTCCCTCTCTATAAGATGCCGAACGGGGCTGTTCGATTTGTCAAATTCGAGGATTCTTGTTTATTATCATTAGGTTGTGCTGAGAGCGCAAGGGGCCGAACGGCGCGCCCCGTTCTCACCGCTGAGCGAGGATTTGTGGGTACGAGAGACGTTATTACCGTGGATGGATTAGGGGCTTCTGGGAAGAGCGCGTTAGCGATGCTGCTCGCCAAGCGACTGGGCTATGGCCACCTCAACTCAGGCCTGCTGTACCGTGCGGCGGGATGGCTCGTTTTGCAAGAGGGGCGCGACCTTGAGCGCTGCGAGGATGTTGTGGACGTTGTAGACCAGCACTCGATCGAGCTTCAGCAGGGCTCTGAGTTGGGGAGCGTGGTGCTTATCGATGGTGTTGTGCGCGATCGAGAGTTGAACTCCGCCGAGGTGTCTCATGCCGCATCGGCAGTCGCGAAGCATCAACCGCTCCGAGATAGATTTCTTGATGTTCAGCGAAATGCGTTTGCTCCCGGTGGTGTTGTGGCTGAAGGTCGGGACATGGGAACGATCATCTTTCCCGATGCGCGGATAAAGTTTTTCGTCACCGGCGATCTCGATGTGCGTGCTGAGCGGCGGTGGAAGCAGGTCGCGAACACTGCGCAGGCTGTAACGCTGGAGTCGGTCCGCCAAGCGCTTGCTGAGCGTGATGAGCGTGACGCGACCCGTGCGGTTGCTCCGATGAAGCCGGCCGAGGGGGCGGTTATGATCGATAATTCGAAGAGCCCTCTCAATGATGTGGTCGAAGAGATGTATCAGATCGTCTCCGGTAGTAGCTGCTAAGCGCTCGGTAAGCTTCGATCGGCACAGCTAACTGCTTGGTTAATGAGTGCGGAGGCGCTGAAGACGCGGAGGTCGCCGCCAGGCACCTCTTTTTTCATGTAGTCGGCTCCAGCCGTGCGTTGTTTCGCCGAAGAATTGTGGCAACGTGTACCCTGCGCGCTTCGCGTTGCAGGACGAAACTATTCATGAGAGGAAGAACTCGCTGGTACAACCAACTAGCCACGAGTCCCTAGGTAAGCGAGTCTCACCGAGGCGCTTCGGTCCCTGCGTTCAAAATGAAAGCGACCATTCCCATCACAATACTCGCTGTCCATGCGGCGAGGAGGGGAGGGAGCAGTTCGGCCCGTCCCATGGAGATGCTAAATGAGTCTACCGCATAGTAGGCGAAGGCGACGAAGATCGCGAGGATTGAGCTGATCGCCATACTTCCCGAGCGGGCTGGGAGTAGGGTGAACGGAAGCACCAAGAGTCCCGTAATAAAGATAACGAAGGGCTGCGCGAGCTTCGCATACAGATCCGGAAGGTATTGCGTGGTGGAGACCCCGTTGTTCTTCTGGTTTGATATGAAATCCTGGAGCTCAAAGAAACTCATTGTTGTCGGATCGTCGTTAAACTCGTAGAAGTCTCGTGGAGTCTCCTTAATCGGCAGGGGCAGAGACGCTAACTTTTCAATCTGCACAGCATCCCCGGTAAAGTGATAGCGGACCACTGTGCGCATATTCCAGCCAAGCCCCGGAGCGAGCCATTGTACGGAGGCGGCATCAGTACGGCGAATGACCTGCCAGTCCGTGTTAATCTCAAACTCAGAGAGGTTTTGCATCGACTTCGTGCGAGAATTAAAGAGGTCGATAGTGAAGAACTGATCTCCGTCTCGCCACCATATATCGGATTGATTGTATCCACCTTTTTTGTCCTTCTGGCGAATCTCAATGTTGTAGAGCTCCTTTTGGCGTCGCTCACTCGCCGGGACAACTATCTCGTTGAGAAACAAGGAAAACAGCGAGAGAAAGAACCCAAGAAGAAGGAGTGGGCGAGCGAGCCAGATGACGGTAAGGCCGCTGGCGCGCATGGCCGTTATCTCGGAGCTCTTCGATAGCAGACCAAAGGTAAAAAGGGTGGCAAAGATAAGCGCCACAGGAAGCATAAGGGTAATCATTAACGGTACTTTGCACGCAAAGTACTGGATGATGAGCCAGACTGACGCCCCCTCGCCGAGCACGTTGTCGAAGCGATCGAAGAAGTCGACCATGAGAAATAAAAAAACGAACATCGAGAGTCCGATGCCGAAATTGCGAATGAGGAGGCTAAAGATGTATCGGTGGAGAATCTTCATGCCTGGGTCCTTTTGCGGATGAAGATCGATGCGATTCGAGCAACGGCATTGAATACCCCCTCAGATACAGATTGCCACTGCTCGGAGGTAATCTTGTACACGAGGAGTGCGGCGACGAGCGAAGCTATAATGTTTGGGAGCCACAAGGCGACGCCGACATGAATCTTCCCGCTGTCAGCAAGCGCGAGACCAACAGAGAAAATTCCGTAGTAGATCATAAACACGATGAGCCCGAGCGTTGCTGCAAAACCAGCTCCCCATGACCGCTGCGTTCGCGGAGACATGATGCCGATCGCCAGCCCGATAAACGCCATGATGACCGACGCGCATGGCAACGAGAGGCGTTGTCCGTATTCAACCTTTGCCCGTCGGAACTTTTTCTGAACCTCCTTGCGCTGCAACGTCTCTCCAAATACCTGTAGCTCAGGAGCGTCGGATTGACGCAGTATCATCTTATACTCTTGAATCACCTGGCGAAGTCGAGATGTGTGTAGCTCCCGAGCCGTGAGCCCCTTTTTATGCTCGTCTTTGAACTCTGCAGGATTGACGCTCAAGCTGTTTGAGGTAAAAGCTGTGCGCGTATATTTCCCCCCTGTGGACTCATGAGCGACACCGTCGGCGAGCAGTAGTGAAATAGTTTGCGCGACTTGGTCGGCGACAATCTTACCCCGCTTTGCGACCACTACCTTACGTTGATCGGCATCACGCTTGTCATCAATAAGGACCTTGGTGAGGTCGCCAGTCGCGTAATTGATCTCTTCCGCATACAGGGTGAGGTCCCCGAGCTTGTTAAAGACACCTGCAGTAAGGCCCGAGGTGCTCTTGGAGCGAGCTATGTCGAAGAGGGCGGTTGAGAGCGTCTCGAATCCCCACGGCCGCAGCACGGTTGATACGAAGAGTCCGATCAGTCCTATTGTGATGGCGAAGGCCCCGATGGGCTTAAGAAAGGACGCTAAACCCACACCACTGGCCTTTACCACCACGATCTCGGAATCTCCGCACATCCTGGCAAACGCCAACATCACTCCGAGTA
>JBIIYC010000115.1:0-8379 GCA_044347025.1 Bdellovibrionota bacterium | reverse complement strand
TTGGGAGGGCGGGCATGTTGCCCGCCGCTCGTGATGTGAATGGAAGGGGGGATCGGCCGGCGATACGCCGGCCGTTTCAGCTATTTATTCTCAGGTGAGAGCTTTCCGCCCCTCATCCGGTACCGCTGGCATCCATTCGGGATGGTAATAAATGGTTTGCCGCCGTAGAGGATCGGCGCGCCGGTGCTGTCGTACACGACAACCTTGACATTTGACCCATAGCCGCACCCTTGTTTCTTGAATCGTGCGAGGCTACCGAAGCCATTTCCGCCGCCCTGGTTCCGACCGGTCTCGTTGTTGACTCGTACGGTGGTGCCCCACGGTGCGGTATGGATAGCGAGGCGGCCATCGGAATCAGAGATTGGCTTCCAAAGGAAGTCCCCTACGTTTCCTGGTGGTCCGTATACTGGTGGAATAAAGGGAGTCGGAACCGGCGTTGGGGTAATTGAATCCTCTGCCAAGGCGCGGTAGCAGGAGCTAATAAGGTTTCCTTGGCACACATCGAGGTTCGGTTGACCGAATCCTCGTCGGAGCAGAACCTCTGAGAAGCTCCGTCCTTTTGCCGAAAAGACGTGCGCGATTACTCCTTCCTGGCCGTTATCCATAACCGCCGAGCAATCGGGCTCTGCCATATACATGTACTCATCACCCTCTGCCAAAAGTTCTCGCAGCACTTCGCGAGATCCTTCGATCTTTGAACTCTCAAGGGGAACGCCGAGGCCATGAAGCTTTACGAGCGTCTCGCCCTTCTTTGTTGACATGGAGAGGAGGTTGGGCCCTACGTAGGTTAAGTTGACCTGGTCGCCGTCCTTTCGCGATATCGGATTCTCTTCCCGGCCTTTGTAGACAGTGCCGCACGATGTTCGAAACGTGGAGGGGGCCGTTACTGTTGGCGAGGTGTTGTCGCTCGAATCGCCCGTATCTTCTTTGGTGCAGCCGGTCGTCATGAGCAGGGTGGAGGCACACAGTCCGGAAAGAAGTAGCTTTGCGTAGTTCATACAACCTTTTTGTTTCAACGGTGTAGGGTTACTGGGGACTACCCACTTCACCTTGATCTCTCCTCCCGTATCAGCTCGGGGCGGCTTTTTGCTTCAGGGAAAATTGTGGTTTGCCGGTGGAATTATTCGCTATGGTAGCTCGTAATATCAGCTACTTAATTGCGGTCTTTGCCGGGGGAGCGACGACTGCCACAGTGGAGGGCCCGTTCAGGTACCAAACCGGCCAAGTCAAGACTGTTTCAAACCCACCTTTCGCGGTACGCTGCGGTCACTCAGGGTCCTGTGTGACCTCGTCATGGGCCTGAGCTTTCGCCTCTCGCTCGCAAGAAGGATTTATCAGTGTTGTATCATCTTCTTTACTCCCTCCACGAAACCGTAAGTTGGTTTAACGTGTTCAAGTACCAAACCTTTCGGGCGATGCTCGCCTTCCTGTTTGCATTCGTATTCGTCTTGGTGCTGCAGCCCGTCTTCATCCGGTGGTTGCAGAATCGTGGGGTTGGTGGGCAGCCGATCCGTGACGATGGCCCCAAGGCTCATGAGGGAAAACGAGGGACTCCGACGATGGGGGGCATGGTCGTAGTCGCGGCGGTACTTGTCTCGACGTTGCTGCTCGCGGATTTGACGAACGTGAAGGTGTGGCTGACGATCGCGATTATGACCGGCTTCGCCTACCTTGGGTTCGTGGATGATTGGAAAAAGATCGAAAAGCAGGACTCGAAGGGGTTGTCCGAACGAGGCAAGCTAATCGTGCAGTTCGGGATTGGGGCGGGCGCCGCTGTCGTGCTGTGCCTCCTCGGTGTCAAAACCGATCTCCATATTCCGTTCCTAAAAGACGTATCGATTCACCTCGGCATCGTGGGCTTTATCCTGTTTACCTCGTTCGTGTTAGTCGCCACATCGAATGCCGTAAATTTTACGGATGGCTTGGATGGGCTAGCAATTGGTCCAGTAATGACCGTTGCGTGTACCTACGCCGTATTCGCGTATTTGGCGGGTAATGCAATCTACGCGGATTATCTCGGAATCCCGTTCGAGAGTGGTGCGGGAGAGATCTCGATTATTCTGGCGAGCATGTTCGCAGCGGGCCTTGGCTTCCTCTGGTATAATACGTTTCCAGCGCAGGTCTTTATGGGCGATACGGGGTCGATGGCGTTAGGTGGCACGCTCGGATTCATCGCGGTTCTTGTGAAGCAGGAGCTCATTCTTGTGGTTGCGGGAGGCGTGTTTGTGATGGAGGCGGCCTCAGTTGTCATCCAGCGCTACTACTACAAATGGACGAAGCGACGTGTCTTTAAGATGGCCCCAATTCACCACCACTTTGAGTTAGCAGGCTGGGCGGAACCAAAGATCATCGTTCGGTTTTGGATCGTCTCAATCGTGCTCGCCATCGTCTCTCTGACATCCCTCAAACTGCGCTGATGTATGACATTCCAAGGTACTCTCGACGGACTTAAACAGAGTCGTAGTAATGTTCTCGTTGTCGGCCTCGGGATCAGTGGCATAGAGAGCGCCAAGTTCTTGGTTCGGTTTGGCCTCAATGTTGTGATGTGTGAGCGCCAGGACGAACAGAAATTCTTGCAGCAATCAAAGCACGTGGCGGCTCTTGGTGAGCTACGGCGCTCGGGTGTAGGTGTGCACTTCGGAATTGACGGCAAGGGCGTAGAGCCACTGCTGGTCGATGTTGGGCTTGCGGTGCTTAGCCCCGGGGTTCCGCTTGATTCGGCGCTTGTGGGCGCTATTAAGAGCAGGGGGATTCCATACGTCTCCGAGCTTGAGTTGGGGATCGAGTTGCACGGCGGAAGATCGATAGTCGTTACAGGAAGCAACGGAAAAAGCACGACCGTTTCGCTCCTCGATCACCTGCTTCGTCACGGTGGGCTTGACTCGCACCTCTGTGGCAACGTTGGAAGGCCTGTCATATCGAACCAGGAGATTCTCGATAGCGACTCCAGCAAGCGCGCGATATTAGTGGTGGAGGCGTCGAGCTATCAATTGGAGTCGTGCACAGTTCTAAAGCCGAATATCAGCATCCTTCTGAATATCTCCGAGAATCATTTGGAGCGTCACGGAACCCTGGAGCGATACGCGGCCGCAAAGGCAAGGGCGTTCTCTCTCCAAGATTCGAGTGATTACCTGATTGTTAACGCGGATGACCCGATGGTGCTCTCGCACGCGCGAGAATCTCGGGGGGCGCGCGCGGTATTTGGACAGCAGTCTGAGTTGGAATTGGCGATGCTTTCCAAGGATTGGGTGCAGGTGTCGCCCCAGCCTCTGCTCCTGGCCTCTGTTAATGGAGCGATCGAGCAGTACGACATGACCGACTGTCACTTACTTGGGCTCCACAATCGGTACAATATTGCAGCGGCCATTCTCGCAGCTCGGCGAATGGGACTCTCCCCACAAACGGTTCAGGGAGCTCTACAAACATTTCATCCCCTTGAGCACCGTCTTGAGCCGGTGGCCAACGCGAAAACGTGGCGGGTATTCAATGATTCAAAGTCTACCACTGTTGCCTCAGCGGTAGCAGCATTTCAGACTGTGTTGAATCACTATCCATCGAATCAGGTGGTAGTAATGATCGGAGGTCTCTCCAAGGCAGGATCGTGGGAGCCGTTGATGCGTCTTCTTCGAGAGCATGCCGCACAGGTGCTCTCGGTGGTGTGTTTTGGCAAGGATGGTGCGATGCTAGCGGACCATTGTGCGGCAGCAGGTATCCCGTCTCGCACAGCGTCGAGTCTCCGAGAAGGCACTCAATTGGCTGTGTCCTTAGTGCGAGAGTCGCCAGAGGCTATCGTTCTTCTTACCCCGGGGTGCGCGAGTTTCGATGAGTTCACCGATTTTGAACATCGAGGCCGCGAGTTTAAGCGTTACGTGCAGGAGCTGATTACGGCGTAGGGAGCCAGAGAGCGGCACGATTGCTGGCTACGGCACTGGGATCGTCAACGCACTGAGTGGGTGCGTCACACGCGGTAGAAAGCTCCAAAGCGCTCTTTCAATCTGCACATAGCGTGAACGCGCACGTCCACGCCCTTTAGTGTCAGCCAGACCCGTCGAAGCGCAATTAATTATTCAACGAACTACGGATAGCTTGTCGGAGTACGAAGCTTCTCTTGGCACTGTCGGTTACCTCCACCAGGTTGTCATACAACTGAGGGTCGAGGATGAGGGCTCCGAGTGTCCCAGTTCCACGAGAGAGGGCATCGGTTGCCGTTTTCAAATTCGTGGCGGTTTGCGCAAGTGAGATAAGAACCTCTTCAACGCGTTTGGCAACAACACCTGGCTCTACTTCGGTGTAAATCAAATCGTGGACAAGTCCCTTGCCGGATTCTGTTGCGGCGAGGAGCCGTGAGATGCTGTCGCTCGCGACAGCAACGCTGTGAGCGGCTTTGAACAGGCTCGTAACGGCAGCATCTCCACCATCAGTGTAGATGAGACCGTGTAGAATCCCCGAGCCAGTTCGTACCTGCTGCAGCATCGCGCTGAAATCTTTTGCTGAGGAGGCAAGTGAATCGACAAGCTTCTTCCCCTCGGCCTCGGAGTAAATGAGGCGATGCATGAAGCCCTGTTCTGTTTTGATCGCCTTGAAGATCTCGGCGATACTCTGCGAGGCGGATGCCACGTTCTCGAAAGTCTGGGGTGAGAGGCCCTCAAGAGATTTGTTGATCCGCTCGGTTATCTGAGTGGTGTTATCCACCACAGTTTGAGCTCGGACGAGTACCTGAGAGAGATCGGCAACTTCAGTCGCGGGGATCTCGCTTTTTGGTTGAAGATTCGTTGGAAGCGAGCCGCCTGAGATACTAATAAAGCGGTCTCCAAGAAGCCCTTGAGTGTCGATGGTTACTCGCGAGTCAGGACGTATACGCTCGACGAATGAGTCGTTAATGAGGAGCGTAACGCGCACACGCATGTCTCCGGGAGTTTTGGAGAATCCGACCTTGTCGACTCGACCGATGGGAATGCCTCCCATTCGCACCGGTGCGCCTGCCGAGAGTCCTTTGACGTCATTAAACATCGAGAAGTACTCGCTCTGACTGGCGAAGATCTGCCGCTCGCGCCCCATCACCAGAATGAGGGCTCCGACCAATACAAAGCCGATTAACACAAAGATGCCAGCTTTAACTTCATTCTTCATCTTCATAGTTCGTCCTTCCAAGATCCCGAAACGAAATCTGATACTAACTGATTCTCCGTCGCAAGCCGTGCTGCCGGCCCATCGGCGCTGATTACGCCCTTACTTAATAGCATCCATCGGTCCGATATGCGCCGTGCGCTCTGGATATCGTGCGTGACTACCAGGGAAGTTATTCCCTCTTCTTTGGCGAATTTGATAATGAGGTCGTCAATCTTCCGTGTGGATGTTGGATCTAGCCCAGTGGTGGGCTCGTCGTAAAGCATTACCTTAGGGCCGGACGCGAGCGCTCGAGCTAAGCCGACGCGCTTCTTCTGCCCTCCTGAAAGTTGAGGTGGATACTTGTGTGCGATACCCGGCAAGCCAACCATCTCTAATTTCTCCTCGACTACGCGGGACAAGATTGCTCGGTCATGCTCGCCGCGCTCGCGAAGTCCGTAGGCGATGTTTTCGAAAACGGTAAAGGAGTCGAAGAGGGCGGCGCCCTGGAACAGCATGCCGAGGTTGACGCGGAGATCGCGGAGCCCTTCCTCGGTAATCGTGTTCATATCGTTGCCCATCACTCGAACGGTTCCGGATTTTGGCCAGAGCAGCCCCATAATCAACTTCAGGATGATCGTCTTTCCGGCACCGCTCGGGCCAAGAAGGGTGGTAACTTCGCCCGGATAGAGAGAGAAATTGAGGCCGCGATGCACTACGTGCTCTCCGAAAGAGGTGTAGACATCGATGAACTCAACTGTGGGAGTGGGTGCGATGCTCATTTGAAGTGTAAGATAATCAGTAGCTTCGTGATGAAGTAGTTCGATACGAACACGGCCAGTGAGCCGGTCACTACTGCTGCGGTGGTTGTTCTTCCAACCTCTTCAGTTCCTCCTCGGCAGGCGAGCCCTTTGTAACATGCGATTGAGACAACGATGCCACCAAATGCGAAGCTCTTAATTAGTCCATCAACGACGTCGCGAATTTGGACGGCATAGAGATACGACCGGTAGTACTGATGAGCTGTTATCCCGAGTTCTCCGACGGCCACAAAGAGACCTCCTGATATTCCAATCAGGAGTGAGAGTCCCGCCAGGAGTGGCATCGAGATAAAGCCGGCTAAGAGGCGGGGGGTGACGAGGCGGCGAACGGGATCTCCGCCGAGCGCTCTGATGGCATCGACCTGCTCGGTCACCACCATGGACGCTAACTCAGCGGCGATGCCGGCGCCGACGCGTCCGCACACCATTACCGCGGTCAACACCGGCCCCAATTCGCGCGCCAGCGCCAAGCCCACCAGGTTACCAACGTAGTTTTTAGCGCCGAAGCGTTGTAGCCCGTAGGCTGTTTGTAGGGCGAGCACCATACCGGTGAAGACGGCGGTGAGGAGCACAATCGGTAGAGAGCGGATCCCGATCGAGACAACGTGTTTCGAGGTTTCCCTGAGATCGATTCCGTGTCGGCGGATGTCGCGCATAACCTCCCAGATGAGGTGAGCGTACGCGCCCAGCGATCTGAGGAATGACTTAACCTGCAACACGGCTTATGTCCTCTGCGAGCAGATTCTCTGTTATCAAGGAATCGGCCAGGGTCTTGGTGTCGGCGGTAAACCTTGACACATAGCCCTCGCTGACATCCTTCTGAGGATTTCCCTTCCAGAATACGAGATCGGTCACGCACGAGTTTTGGCGGAAGGTAAAGGTAGACATGATAATCGGGTCGGCATCGAGCGCTCCTTGCACAACGGATTGCAACGCTGGCGTCGAGCCGAGCTTTACCGGTTCTTGCCACACAACCTTAAGCCCGACGAGGCCTACAAAGAGCTGTCGGGTAGTTGCTTGAAAGGTGAACTTCTCCTTGATGGAGCAGTCCTTCAGTGAAGAGACAAATATGTCACCCGAGCCGTCTCCGGAGCCAGTGACGCATCGATACACTATGGCTGACATGTGCTTCGAGAGTCGTGTGCACTTGAGGTGCTCAAGCTTATCGGGGGCTAGTGAGAGGCTTGTGGGCGGGGGAGTCGACGAGCAGCCGAGACTCGCCGCTAGTGCAAGCAGAAGGGGATAAAATGAGTACCTGGCACGCCTATGCAAAAAGGGATACATCTGTAGTTAGAGTTCCTCTCTATTTTGACGTACGAACCTTACCGCGGCCGGGAAAGAACGCGCAACAGGTATCGGGCACATTTGCGTGTTATTTTAGGCAGATAACGGCGATTGCTGGTTTTATATGGTGTTCGCGGCATGATCCACCTCCATGGAGTCTCTAAGATTTATCCCCCCGATCAGGCGGCGTTGCGCGGAATCGACCTCAAGGTTGCTCCGGGCGAGTTTATATTCGTGGCGGGGGCGAGTGGCGCTGGAAAGAGTACCCTCCTGAAGCTTCTGTTCGGAGCGGATAAGTGTACCCATGGTGAGGTTTTAGTTGATCAGCGGAATCTCTCGTCCGTTGGGCGAGACGGCGTGGCCGAGATGCGGCGTGGTCTCGGCGTTATCTTTCAAGACTACAAGCTTCTTCCTCGTCGAAGCGTGTTAGACAATGTTGCGTATGGCCTTGAGGTCTTAGGGGTGAGTGTTCGTGAGCGGCGCAGGCTTGCGATGCTTCTATTGCACGCCATGGGTTTGCAGGAGCGGGCAGATGCCTATCCAATTACCCTCTCGGGAGGAGAGCAGCAACGTGTGGCAGTAGCACGTGCTCTTATTCACAAGCCCAAGCTCATACTTGCCGATGAGCCAACTGGTAACCTCGATCAGGAGATGAGTCGCCGAGTGTTTGATCTGTTGCTTGAGGCGAATGCTGCCGGCGTGACTGTGGTGGTTGCTACCCACAATCTTTCGATCATCGAGGAGTTGAACAAGCGAACTGTTGTGCTCGATCGAGGAAAGGTTATTGGTGATTTCGTGCATGCAGGCGGTCTTGCGGGAGCACGTCTATGAGTAGCACAGAGAATCGAACACCGATCGGAATAACGGCGATCTGGAGCGAGGGACAGTCGGTCCACAAGGTTTCTCTCTCAGCTCTAGCATTGCACTGTGTGAGTCAGGCCTACGAGAATGTACGCCGCTCCAGTGTGACCCATATTCTTACGGTCGTGACGATCGCCGTAGCTATCTTCCTCCTTGGAATCTTTTCGCTCTTTGTCCACAACTCCTCGACGGCGGTGGCCCGGGAGAGTGGCGAGATGGTGGTGATGGTTTTCCTCAAGGATGCTGCATCGCAGTCGGAGATTGACGGGATGGCTGCTCAGCTTAGGCAGATAGCACCAGGTCTCGC
>JBIIYC010000114.1:0-8380 GCA_044347025.1 Bdellovibrionota bacterium | reverse complement strand
TGGACTGATGAAGATCCTGCTAACAATCGGCCCCCACGAAACCCAGACGTGCGAGTGTCGAAGATTATACCCACACAGATAGAACAGAAAGGTAAAGACCGTTAGCCCGTACAGACTCGCGACCGGAAAACCAGGATCGATGTAGACGCGCACTAACGCGTCGGTGCACCCCGTCAAAACACCGCCGACGATAAACGTCAGAGCATCATCCACCGGGTGCATTCGATACACCGTAAGAGGGGTCATCACCTCAGCGGAGTGATGCACTTTGTGAAACTCCCACAACCACGGCACCCGGTGAGCACAGACGTGTACCAGAAAAGTCCCAAAGTCCTGAACCATCACGAGCACCAACGTGAGCAGCGCGGTTACAAGCCACCCTGCTGCGAGCCCCGTCTCAGGTACCCCACCGAGCAGAGTTGTCACCTCGCGCGACACAACGATCCCACAGCCTGCAAAGGGGGCGAGAACAATAGCTCCTAGGATCGTATTGCAGATAAAATATACATAGTCGACGACCGCCGACCTGTGCGTGTAGACTTCCTTCGGAAAGATATCCCGTATCGGACTCCTGCCACTCTCGGTGTTGCGATGTGCCACGTAATGCACAACGACGGCAAGCAGGTAGCTCGTGGCGAGGTATCCGACGAACGTCCGACTGGACGGAAGCATAAGCGGGTCTAGCACCCGCTTACTAATCGTTGCGAGCACCTGGAGAAGGTCTTCGTGCATGGCATAAGTATACGACCGCTGCATTAAATGCGCGAGCAGCGCTTTGAGACATATGGCCAAATTCCCCGTCATACCGCTTTCTACTATCGCCACTGCGTGTGTTTTAATCGCCTACGGCGCTTTCCTAGCCCCCTCGTCGCAGCACGCACAAGCCACCCCTGACCTGTCGTCCTCCAATCCCATTCCAACGGGCTCAACGCTCGCACTTGAGGAGCTTACGTGGATGGGGGTGCGCGATCGAATCAAGGCGGGGGACACTCGGGTTATCATTCCTACCGGTGGAATTGAGCAAAACGGCCCCTTCGTTACCCTCAATAAGCACGACATCCTCGTGCGAAGCCTAAGCCTCGAGATCGCTCGGGAGCTAACGCACACCCTCGTTGCACCCGTGGTGTCATTCGTACCCGAGGGCAGCATCATCCCGCCCTCTGGTCATATGCAGTATCCCG
Organism: Bdellovibrionota bacterium; assembly: GCA_044347025.1. Classification (GTDB taxonomy): domain Bacteria; phylum Bdellovibrionota_C; class UBA2361; order UBA2361; family OMII01; genus OMII01. The sequence continues at coordinate 7,199 of JBIIYC010000114.1, read as the reverse complement.
GCACCATCTCGCTCTCAGAGGATACCTTTGTGCGGCTTCTGCAGGATATCGGCTTGAGCCTGGGGACCCATGGGTTTCGGGAGATCATCCTGCTGGGCGATAGCGGCCAGAGCCAAAGCGGGATGAAAACAGCCGCCACGCGGCTGCAATCCCAACTCGCCTCGTCCGGTGTGCGGGTGATATTCGTGCCCGAATTCTACGATTACGACTCCATACGAACCCTCATACGGGAACGCGGGATCCATGAGAAGCCAGAGGAGTTTCACGAAGAGCTGGCATTTTCTCTTCAACTCTTGGCGATTAACCCAGAGTCGATTCACTACAACCAACGGCTCGCAGCGGGCTACAAAACACTCGGAGGGGTACCCCTTGCCGGCCCCGGAGACCGAGAGCGACTAACCCAGGTCGGCCGGGAAATATTGGCCATGCGAACAGCCAAAACTGTTGCAGCGGTGCAGAAATACCTCTCGAAGTAAGCCAACTACGGGGCATTCGACCTGCCTCCCATATTGATCCGCCCCCCTTTCTGGAAGTACTCTTGGACGGTCCGATCGGCAGTGCCGAGGGAAACCTGGTTATGTTTAGAGTTAGATTCGTGAGCGCAGTGTATGGGCCGTATATTTGAAAAACGAAAAGAGAGAATGTTCGCTCGCTGGTCAAAGAACGCAAAGGCGTTTACCAAGCTCGGCAAAGAGATCGCCATCGCAGTGAAGCTGGGAGGGGCCGATCCTGCGAACAATCCCCGACTGCGCATGGCCATTCAGACAGCACGTTCGCTCAACATGCCCAAGGACAGAATCGAGGCTGCAATTAAGCGCTCCTCTTCCAAGGGGGAGGCTGAGCTCGCCGAGGTTACCTACGAGGGATTCGCTCCGTACGGTGTCGCTCTCTTTGTCGAAACAGCGACCGATAACGGCACGCGCACCGTCGCCAACGTTCGAAATATCATCACGAAACATGGCGGAAACCTCGCCACTACCGGAGCGGTCGAGTACATCTTTGATCACAAGGGGGTTTTCACCATCACCGCTCCGAATTGCGACATGGATGAATTTGAGCTTGAGATGATCGATCACGGCCTCGAGGAGATCTTCGAGACAGAGGACGGTCTGATGCTCTACTCCAATTTTAAGCAGTTTGGCGACCTACAACGTGCGCTTGAAAGTAAAGGGGTCGAGGTAAAGAGCGCAACCTCTCAGCGCATTCCAAACAACTACGTGAAGGTCACCCCTGAGCAGGAAGCCGAGATTCAAAAGATGATCGAGAAGCTCGAAGAGGACGACGACGTTCAGAACGTGTTTCACAACATGCAAACAAACGAGTAGGCTCCCGGTGAGTGCACTGATCCTGCAGGATTCAAAGCCGTTTGAATCCTTTTGCAGTGTAGTGGAATCTTGCATGATAGAACGTGAAGACGTATCGTCTTCTCACTTTGACGGGGTATAGCTCAGCCCGGCTAGAGCGCACGGTTCGGGACCGTGAGGTCGAAGGTTCAAATCCTTTTACCCCGATAACCCACCCAGATATCTGATATCACTCACTTTTCCAACCACCTTGCCGAGTATGCCCGAACGGCCCGGGGCCACTCCTCTGAAAAAACGCCGCTCGTCGCTTCACTGAAGCCAGTTACCTCATCAAACAACAGAGGATGTATCTACCACTGAAAGGGGGATTCCCCGTAGGATACGACCTATCCACTTTTTGAGGTAACACACACACGCAACTATGGCACTTCGAAAGGTATTAAAATTTGGCGGTTCCTCAGTGGGGAAACCGGAACGAATTAGTCAGATCATCGACATCGTCTCTGATACCTCTCGCTATCCTGGACGCACCGTCCTCGGAGTCGTCGTATCTGCCTTCGGTGGGACCACTGATACCCTCATCGAGCTTGCCAAGCGAGCGGCCTCTCCACAGAAAGATTTTCACCTCCCGCTCAAAGATGTCGAGGATCGACACCTGGCTGCAGTGAATGCCCTCCTCGCTCCCACGCACAGAAGCGGCGCGATCGCATCGGTCAAAGTGCTCTGCAACGAACTGTCAGATCTTCTCCACGGCGTAGCGCTGGTCGGTGAGTGCAGCTCGCGCACACTCGATCACATCATGAGCTTTGGTGAGCGCCTCTCCGCGTTTATCGTAGCGCAGGCATTCAACGCTCGCGGCATCGACGCAGAGATGCTTGATAGTCGCGATCTCATACAAACCGACGACACCTTTGGAAATGCTCGTGTCAATAGACAGGTGTCCTACGCCGCAATTCAGGACTATTGTGCGCGACACCAGAAACTTCAGATCATCACCGGCTTCATCGGAGCCACGGCGCTCCATTCCACAACTACCCTTGGCCGAGGAGGATCAGACCTCACAGCATCTCTGTTCGGGGCTGCGCTCGCCGTTGACGAGATCGAGATCTGGACCGATGTTGACGGGATGCTCACAGCGGACCCCCGCCGGGTTCCAAAAGCGTTCCCCATTCCAGAGGTTACATTCGAAGAAGCGATGGAGCTCTGCCACTTCGGTGCAAAGGTTATCTACCCACCGACGATGCAACCAGCGATCGACGCGCATATTCCTTTGATCATCAAGAACACTCTGAACCCAGCAAGCGCTGGCACCAGGATTGTAGAGACTGCTGTTGACCATCCGTATCCAATCACCGGCATCTCATCGATTTCATCCGTCGCTCTCGTGCGCCTTCAGGGAAGCGGCATGTTCGGTGTAGCCGGCTCAGCGGCCCGCCTCTTTAAGGCGCTCGCGGACGCAAAGATCAACGTTATCCTTATCACCCAGGCATCATCTGAACACACGATCTGCTGCGCGATCGAACCGACCCAAGCCTCCCGCGCGCGCGAGGCTGTTGGACAGGAGTTCGCTCTAGAGATACGCGCTGGTATGATCGATCCCTTGCACGTCGAGGAGCACCTTTCAATCATCTCTATCGTCGGCGAGCGGATGCGACAAACACCGGGGATGTCAGGCCGAATTTTCGGTGCGTTAGGCGCTAACGGTGTCAACGTTGTCGCCGTTGCACAGGGCTCCTCGGAGCTCAACATCTCGGCGGTCGTTTCTCAGCACGACGAGATCAAGGCGCTCAATGCTATCCACGACGAATTCTTCGTCAGTCGCACCAAAACTGCGAATCTGTGGATCGTCGGAACTGGTCTGATCGGCGCGACCCTCCTCAAACAACTCGCGGCCCAACAAGCGGCGCTACGCGACAGTATCGGTCTCGATCTACAACTCCGTGGAGTAGCCAATAGCCGCCACATGCGACTCTGCTCCGAGCGCGAAGAATCACTCGCATTCGATGCCGAAATTCCCACCTCTGCGAGAACCTTCAGCAGCAACGAGTTCTTTGAACACATGGTGGCGGCGAATCTTCCCAATACTATCTTCGTCGACTGCACTGCAAGCGACTCCATCCCGATGCATTACCCACACCTCTTGAGACACAGCATTCCTGTCGTAACCCCCAATAAGCGAGGATTCTCGGGCTCTATGGAGTTTTATCGAACTCTGCGCGCTGCCTCGGCATCACGCCGCACGCCGATACTGCACGAAACCTGCGTCGGCGCCGCGCTGCCGATATTGGGAACACTCAGTGACCAAGTGAAGAGCGGTGACGAGATTCGCACCATTGAGGCGGTGCTCTCGGGCACGTTGAGTTATATCTTCAACGCACTCGCGCATGGCACCTCGTTTAGCGCCGCAGTTATTGACGCCAAGGCCCGCGGCTACACCGAGCCCGATCCACGAGATGACCTCTCCGGAATGGACGTAGCGCGCAAGGTGCTCATATTGGCGCGCGATGCGGGACTCTCGCTAGAGCTAGGGGATATCTCTATCGATCCGATGCTTCCGGCTGAAGCGCTTCTCTGGTCGACCGACGAATTCATTGAGAAGCTCCCCACCCTTGACCATCACTTCCAAGGCTTAGTGGAAGAGGCGACAAACCTCAATCACCGGCTCTTCTTCGGGGCGTTCATCGATTGCACAAAACGGGTCGCATCGATCGGAATCCGCTCTCTGGGACTCGATCACCCCTTTTGCGCACTCAAGGGAGCCGATAATATCGTCGCATTCACATCGACGCGATATGCTGATCAGCCACTCGTCATCAAGGGCCCCGGTGCGGGCGCTGAGGTAACTGCGGCGGGTGTATTTGCCGATATCATTCGAGCAGCAAGGTAACTTCGTGACACACCGTCCCTCTCTTGTTTCTGTCTTTGCACCCGCAACGGTTGCAAACGTCGGATCCGCCTTTGATGTACTCGGATTCGCCCTGGATAGCCCAGGCGATACGGTGGTGGCGAGACGCTCATCAACTCCTGGAATTCGCATCACGTCAATCTCCGGTGACAACGGAAGACTTCCGCTCGCGACAGACCAAAACACTGCCGGCGTTTCTGTGCTGGCGCTGGTGAGTGACTATCGAACCCGTCATCCGAACGAAGCGAACGAGCTGGGGATCGAACTATCACTCACGAAAGGACTCCCCATCGGTAGCGGACTGGGCTCTAGCTCAGCCAGCACGGTTGCAGCAGTAGTTGCCGCAAACGAGCTTCTTTCGGTGCCGTATAACCGTTCGGAGCTACTCCCATTTGCTATGGAGGGAGAGCGTATCGCGTGCGGTGCGGCGCACGCCGACAATGTCGCGCCAAGCCTCCTTGGAGGATTCGTATTAATTCGCAGCTACGATCCGCTCGATGTTATCGCACTGCCATCTCCCCAAAACGCCTGGATCGCCGTCGTCAGCCCAGAGCTTGAGTTGAAAACAGTGGATGCCCGGCGCGTCCTCAAGCGCTCCGTTCCCCTTGAGCGGGCAGTTGCCCAGTGGGGTAACGTTGCTGCTCTCGTAGCTGGCATCTATCAAAACAATATCGAGCTCATTGGGCGCTCCCTTGAGGATACGATAATTGAACCGGAGCGTGCTCAGCTCATTCCAGGATACCACCAAGCCAAGTCTGCCGCGTTGACCTCGGGAGCACTTGGCTGCTCAATTTCAGGTTCGGGGCCATCCGTGTTCGCAATCTGCCGAAGCAATCGCGATGCAACCGTCGTGGCGGGGGCAATGACAGATGCGTTTCGTGCCGCTGGCCTCGGCGCTCAGCACACGGTCTCTCAAGTCAACACCGTTGGCGCTACAATCATCTCAAAGGAGTAAGCCATGGAGCTGTGCAGCACCAACGACTCAAACGTTCGAGTTTCTTGGCGTGAGGCAGTGCTGCGAGGACTTGCCCTTGACGGCGGGCTCTACATTCCGACCCACCTTCCGCATTTCCCGAGAGAGGAGACCTCCCTGCTGCGCTCATACACACTCCCTCAGCTTGCGTATGCGATCGCGGAGAGATTTCTTGAGAGCGAGATTCCGAGCGACCGCCTACGAGTGATGTGCGAAGAGTCATTTACCTTTCCAGCTCCTCTGCGACGGTTGGACGATCGTACCTCGGTGCTTGAGCTTTTTCACGGGCCAACCTGCGCATTCAAAGACTTCGGAGCCCGTTTTATGGCGCGGCTTTTTCGGCATTTTTGGGGCACGCAGGCGAAGCCCCTTACCGTCCTCGTAGCGACCTCGGGTGATACGGGGAGCGCCGTCGCAAACGCCTTCTTTGATCAGACTCCCAATCCACCGATACGCGTCGCAATCCTCTACCCACGGGGAAAGGTAAGTACGGTGCAACGAAAACAGATGACCACCCTTGGCTACAACGTGACGGCATTCGAAGTCGATGGCACTTTCGATGATTGTCAGGCGTTGGTAAAGCAAGGGCTCCGGGATGAACGACTGCTCGCCGCCACAGCACTTACGTCAGCTAACTCTATCAATATCGCAAGACTCCTTCCGCAGATGTTCTACTACGCCTACGCGGCGCTGCAGCTCTGTAACGAGCATCCTCCTATCTTCTCAGTGCCGAGCGGCAACCTGGGGAACCTCACCGGTGGACTCCTTGCTCATGCGTGTGGTTTTTCGGCACACCATTTTATTGCGGCGTGTAACTCCAATGCGACCTTTCCTGAGTTCATTCGAACGGGCTCCTTCACACCAACCCCTTCCCGTGAAACGATCTCAAACGCCATGGATGTTGGAAATCCCAGCAACTTCTATCGAATTCTCGCCATGCGTCGCCCCCAAGGCGGAGTGCAGGACGATCTCATTTCGAGCTATTCTATCTCGGATAGTGAAACACGGTCTGTGATGCGGGAGTACTACGAGCAGTTCGGGTACGTACTCGATCCCCACACTGCTGTGGGAGCCTGCGCACTCAAATACTACCGCTCGCAACACAACACCATTGCACCCGCAATAGTCGTATCAACGGCGCATCCCGCAAAATTCTCTGCAACGGTGCACGAGGTGCTTGGCGTGGAACCGGAGATTCCGACTCAACTTATGGAATCGCTGCACAAAGCCGAGAGCTTCATTCCGTTACCGCTCTCGTACGAGGCTCTCGTTTCAGAATTGCTGCGTTAAGAGAATCAGTCGACTATCGACCAGGTACCCTCGGTCTTCCCGTGATTCGTCTCGTGATCGTAGAGCCGGTCCATCTCACGGATCTGCTGAATCACTGCCTGAACGATCTGATTGGCTCGGTGCGCAGAGAGTTCTCCATAGCGGGCCTCGGCTGCAGCGAGTCGTTGACGAATCCGATGCGCGTGTTGAACCGGATGTTGAAGATGGCGGTTTTCGTGTTGAATTAGACGCTCAAGATAGGCCTCCCATTCACCAGCAATCTCCACGGGGGCATTGTCACGTGGCACATAGCGTGGAAGCGTCAGGTGCCCTTTGCACGAGATCTGCATGGTAGAGAGATCGACGTGCGCTCCCTCATCTAACTTCCACTTCCACTTTACTGACCACGAGGCGTAGGCAAAACGCGCGCGCCCTCGATCGTCTTTTGGCCCACGCTCTATCATCGAGGCTCGAATCTCTGCAGGGGTATCCCCTTGAACGTCGTACCACGAGATAGTGGGTTCAATCGGACACAGCTCTGACTGAGCACCCTGCGGGCCGAGGACTGCAAGGGGGGCCAAAAGCACGGCAAATGCTCGCACGGAACACTACCTATTGAATAATAAACTCGGTGAATAGAACTCCAACCACGGGCGGCTCTTCAAGGCCAACTGCCTCGTTGAGTCCATCAACGAGTTCATCCTTCAGACGGGCCTTACCGTCACTTGTGAGCAGATCCGCGGCACGC
>JBIIYC010000113.1:0-8430 GCA_044347025.1 Bdellovibrionota bacterium | reverse complement strand
TCATCACATCGTTGAGTATCGGTGAAACGCTTGCTGCCATTGCGCCGGGTTTGATCTTGTACAGTGGGTCCGGCGAGATCTCGTATGCCACAATGTGTCCATCTCTTGCGACGGACGCCACGCGAGTTCCGTTGTCGTTGAGCGATATGCCGGTGACCCGTCCGGTATGGGCTTGAGCGCGGGCGATCATCTCAAAGCCTCGAACCTCCCACACTTCAATAAAACCATCGTCAGCACCAATCGCCACGCGAGTTCCATCGGCGGAGACCGTAAGTGCGGTAATCCCACGATCTGGCAGTCTGGCGGCGCGAAGGTATGTCCCGACGTTGCCAAAAAAACGACCGCCGAAGAGGTTTTTGTCGTACTCGCCCTGCTGGTCATCGGTCGTGTACGCGAGCCATCCATACAGCATCCCATCCCAGTCCGAAGAGAAGAATGCTCGGCCCGTTGGTAATGAAGCAACTGAACTAATCATCGTTTGATGAGCGATATAGCGTTCCAGGATCTTTTCCTTTTCCTTCGTTGATGCGGCCGTGTCCACCGTCGTGAAGCGCCACCGGTACACGCGGCCGTCCGCTCCGCCAATCAAAAGAGCGGAGTCGTCTTCATGGAAGGCGAGGCTTGTTGTGCGCGTCTTCAGTTCATCGAGTTGCCATTGGTTCGAACATCCTTCGAGGCAGGCCACGTGCACGGTGAATCCAGTTGTCCACGCCACCAGTGCGTGCTTCGCACCAAATGCCGCCAATTGGATCGGGCCTCCGAGCGCGCGGATCTGTGAAGCCGCTCCGTTCGGTAGGGTCCACGCCACTACGTTTCCATCTGCCCCAGCTGTGACAAGCTGAATAGGTCCCTGGGCCACTTCTTTCAGTGCTAGAACATCCCCCGAGTGGGAGGCAACGCGCGTGCCGTTGATGGTCTCAACTCGCTGCCAGGAGGGGATGTGTAAGGCGCCATCGCCTATGTTGGTATTTGAGACTCGGGAAGGCGCAAAAACGTGGCATCCAGCCACCAATAGCGAAAGGATCGCCGGGGATACTGTTCGAATAATTCGTGCCATAGGTGCCTTGAGGACTCGCAGAACTGCCTTTCACGCGATATGCAAGCGAGGGGAGGTTTGTAAGTGCCTGAAAATAAAGCTTAATGCCCGCTCGGAGCGCTTCAGCTCGTTTCTGTACAAAAACCTCCGTATAAAACTTCCGCCGATTGCTCTATATGGTATAGAATAAGGACCTAGGTTTGAGAAGGACCGCGACGGGGATTAAGTTAGTAAACCCCGGATGTAACTAGAGCGGTTCAAAGTCGCACTGCAGGTGTATCGACGAAGCGGACACGTTGTCGACAACCGTTCGAGCACCGAAACTCTGGAGAGCTGCAGGCTAGTGCCGAGACCTATAAGTTTACATCACTTCACATCGACGGTAACTGCGGAAGCTGTGATTCGGCTCTCGTTGCAGGTGGAAGGAAAAACTTGATCTGTCTCTAAGGCGCGTACGTAGCTCATCAACAAGTTGAGTCAGTCATCGATTAGTCAAAGACCTAATATATCCTTGAATCGCTAGTAAAAAATAATTGTAAGGACATTTGGTGCAGTATGGAGCACATCTACTACGAAGTTGGTACCTCTCTTTTAGCTAAGCCGCAGGCATTGTGTGATCTCGTGGAGTTCGAGTCAGGAAAAAGCTGCATTGTATTTTGCAACTCACCTTCGGATGCCGATTTTGCTGATGTTATTTTGAAGAAGCGAGGAATCTCCTCGGTGAAGTTGATTGGATACGTTCCTCAGCTCAAGTTGAGTAAGGCGATTCAGCAGCTCCAGAAGAAGGAGATAACGGCACTCGTGTTGACCGACGTAGCTGCACGCGGCGTTCCCCTAGAGGACTTCGACGTTGTCATCAACTACTCGGTTCCGGCTGACCCAGAGGTGTACTTCACTCGCTTTGTGGCTGAAGGCGAGACCAAGACAAAGAAGGTAGTGAGCCTCGTTGCAGCGATGGACATCACAAATTTCCACTTCCTCAAGAAGCTCGGAAAAGTTGAGTTTGTTCAGTCTGAGCCCCCGACAGCAGAGCAGCTCTTCCTCGGTAAGTTTACACAGCTTCGTGATCAGGCGATCGAGAAGGCTGCAGAAGGTGATACGGGCCTTAACGAGCTTGTTGAGAAGGTTCTCGCCGATGATAAAGCTCGCGAGATCGTAACGCTTCTCCTTAACAACACGCTGACTGTTATTCCAGCTCTCAAGGCGGCAGCCGCGCCAGCTCGCGAGGAGCGATCGGAGTTTGATGAGGAGTACGATGAGGTCGGCCAACCAGACTTCGATCGTCAGGATCGTGGAGACCGACGTGGACGTGACCGAAGGGATGGTCGCGGCGGAAGAGATAATCGAGACAACCGCGGTAATCGTGATACTCGTGGCAACCGTGATGATCGTGACAATCGTGGTAATCGAGACGACCGTGGAAATCGTGACGAGCGCGGTGGTCGTCGTCACCGAGACGAGTCGTATGATGATGGTGATGAGGGATTCCAGGGCCAAGGCCATGATGAGGGTAACTCCGACCGCCGGGGTGGTCGCCGTGGCCAGGGTGGTGAACGAGGAGACCGCGGAGACCGTGGTGAGCGAGGCGAGGGGCGTCGTCAACGCCAGCGCGAGCCGAGAAAGCCGATGGTTGTAGACAAGGAGGCGCGCCTTTACGTTGGAGTCGGCTCAAACAAGGGGCTCTCGTCTGATGAGCTGAAGGAGCAGGTTGTGAACGCTTGCGGTGTTCAGGCTTCCGACGTTCATCGCGTTAGTCTGCGTGGTGCCTATGCATTCGTTGATGTTCCAGAGTCTGTAGCAGATCAAGTTGTTGAGAAGCTCAGCGCGACTGAGGCTAAGGGGACTGGCGAGAAGTTCTTCGTAAAGAAGGCCGTCACCCTCTCGATTCCGCGGGAGCCGACTGCTGAGGAGCTCGCAGCTCTTCAGTCTGAGGATAGCTTTAGCGACCACGGACGTGATGAGGGTGCAGAGAGCCGTCACGATGACGGAGCAGAGGAGGGGCCAACCCTTCTTGCTATCGATGACCAGGCGTAAGTAACTCGTCCTGACACGAACCGAAAAAAGCGGGCCCAACCAGGCCCGCTTTTTTTTTGCCCATAGTTGGTCATGGCTGCTGTGTGACCCGCATCACATCGTTTGAGTGCTGCCGGGCCCGTTTCACGGGTAGGTGTCGTTGAGCTGGTGATAGCCCTCATACGGAGGTGACCGGTGTTAGTTTAGTCTACTTAAACTAAGATGCGTTTTCACTACGAGCCTCGCCAATCGCGGTCGAGGCACGTGGATGTAAAGCACCCTCAGAGGCTACTCACACGAGAGGATTTATGAAGCTCAACGGTTGGGAAAAGGTCGGATCGGCGGACGAATATCGGGAGATGATCAAGGCAGAGTACCTGCGCCTTAAACAGGAGCGTTCTGTGAGTGGCCAATCAACGGGTCTTGAGGAGGTGAAGCTGAGACTCTTTCTCTCTCTGTTAGAGCGCCCCGTGCGTTCTTTGCATGAGGCGTGCGATGTGCCTGATGAACTACGCGAAGATCAGCGTCCCGCAGCATAGTTGTCTTTGTTAGTTGCCCATCCTAGGATGCCTGCGTCAAACCAGGGAGAGGTTCCGCCTGGAGCGGTGCATCCCACTACAAGGAAACTATGGCAACGAAGAGAAAAGTAAGTGCTCGAAAAGCAGCTCCAAAGAAGACCAAGAAGGCTGCAGCTAAGACAGCAACAAAAAAAGCAACTAAGAAGACTCCAGCTAAGTCGGAAGTTCCTTACGCTGCGACCTCTGAGGGAATGAAGCAGCTTAAGCAGCACTGTGAAGGCGTTATGGCGATCGTTGGAGACTTGATTCTCTCCTCCGATCCGAAGATGTCACAAAAGCAGTTCACATCGAAGGCTCACGCGGTAATTCGCATACTCTTCGGAATGGACAAGTAGTCGGGTCCGTTACGACCGTGCGGGTTCTTGTATCGTGGCGGATATCGCCAAAGCTATAATTGTGAGCACTGCCCCGACGAAAAAGGGAAGTGACGCATCAAGCGAAAACAGGAGTCCCGCGGTCGTTGGGCCGAGGATGCGTCCGAGAGCCGCTGCCGACTGATTGACCGCTAAGCCAAAGCCTTGTCGATCTGCGGGGCTTGTCAGAGATACGAGCCCAGCCATAGAGGGGTTGAACATCCCACTTCCGAGAGCCAGAAGTGCGCCGGAGCAGAGGAAAAGGGGATAGCTTCCAATCCATCCCAAGAAGGGAATAAGAATCAAACTTCCACACACGGTCACGAGTCCCAGCCGGAAAAGGGTGACTTCGTTCCTTGTCTTGAGCCACTTACGAACGAGATATCCTTGCGTGATGATGGCTGCGATGCCAACTACAACCAAGAAGGTGCTGGTGAGAGATGTCGCATGTTGCATTCGATCGACATCACTCTGAGAGGTCCAAAACTGCTCGATGAAGAGCCCAACGCTCTGCTCCATAAGAGCAAATGCCGTAATAAACAAAAGAGTGGTACATACCAACCGGCGAAGATCAGCTTCTACCGTGAAGATATCCCGTACCCCCGCTGCTGCCCTGTGCTGGCTACTTTCCGTCGACCTGGTTTCAGGGAGGCCGATCAGAACGAAGACGAAATTAATGACGGCCAACAGTGCTCCGAATGCCGCAGGGGCCCTGTGATCGAGATGAAACAGAATACCCCCCAGCGCTGGTCCGATCACGAAACCAACCCCGAAGGCCACTCCGACGAGAGCCATCGCACGGCTCCTCTCGGAGGGCGCATTGGTATCCGCAAGAACGGCTTGAGCGGTGGAGATGTTGGCCGCGCCGGTGCCTGCAAGGGCTCGGGCTACGAACAGCATGGCAAGCGATGATGAGGCTGCGAACGCGGCATGTCCGAAGGCCGTCATGCCGATCGTTGCCAAAAGGATTGGGCGTCGACCACATCGGTCTGAGAGACTACCCCAGATGGGGGCCAATAAAAATTGCATCAGGGAGTAGGTTGTGCCGAGGAGGGTAACGGTTGCGGCGGTGGCCCCGAAATGTTTCGCCAGAAAGGGCTGAGAGGGGATAATAAGCCCAAATCCCATCACATCGAGCAGAACAATAAGAAAGACCGCGAGACGCGGGGATGGGGACTTCATGGAAACCTCTGCGTAGCCTATGTGTGTGGGATGGTTGTAGCTAAAAATGCCCGTAAAAGCACTACCGGGAATGAGGCGTGGTTGTGGGGTAAGTTGCAGCTTCGGTAGCTTTACCGGGCCCCTCGTTTGGCCTACATTGAAGCCCGGAGGCTCGTACGGGTTCTCCGCGGCCGTTCCGCACTTGTGATATCGGCTCATGTAACCATGAGCCCTTATTCGGGGGTAAGAGCGGGACATCGCTATGTAATTTGGCTGGCGCTCGTGAAGCTGTATGGTGCATGAGTGCGCGAGTCGTTGGAAACAGGGTTCATGAGCTCAGATCTTTCAGCAGCACATATTCAGGCGCTTTCGGAGCGGTTCGAGGAGCAATTGGCGGTCGCCCAGACCCAATCAGATATCGAGCTCGTTAAACGCGATTGGTTAGCCAAAGAGGGAATCGTTAAGGAACTCTTTAAGGGGCTCCGTGATGTGCCAGCAGAGGAGAAGCCGGCGGTTGCCCAGCTGCTCAACGACCTGCGCACCACAGTTGAATCCCGACTCGAAGCGAAGGAGGGGGCATTAAAGCGGCTCGCACTCAAAAAGCAGCTCGAAGAGGAGTATCTTGATTGTAGCCTTCCTGAGGCTACGCCGGGACTTGGCTCGGTCCACCCAGTGACGATCGTTGAAGAACGAATCTCGGAGATCTTGCGACCGTTTGGATTTCAGAGTGTGCACGGTCCAGAGCTTGAGTCGGAGTACTACTGTTTTGATGCCTTGAATATCCCAAAGCACCATCCAGCGCGGGACATGCAGGATACGTTTTACTCCGAAACTGGCCATGTGCTGCGTACGCATACGACATCAGTGCAGGCTCGACTCCTCCAGGCGCGATCGCTTTTCGAGGGAAAGAAGCTTCCGCTGAAAATTGCATCATTCGGTAAGGTCTATCGCAATGAAACGGAAGATGCATCGCACCAGGCGATGTTCCACCAGTACGAGTTGGTATGGGTGGACGAGGGACTTACTCTCTCGAATTTGATGGCTCTCATTACGCACATCGTAAAGGAGCTTTACGGCAAAAGACGCCGGGTTCAGTTCGTGCCGAAGTTTTACCCGTACACTGAGCCCAGTATCGGTCCGAAGATCGATTGCTCTATTTGCAAGACCGCCGGGTGTGCAAGTTGCGGTGGTGCTGGCTGGGTGACTGTGGGCGGCGCCGGAATGATTCACCGTAATGTGCTGGCGGAGTTTGGATACGATCCAGAAAAGGTGTCTGGATTCGCATTTGGACTTGGCACGTCGAGACTGGCGGGCCAGATGTATAACCTCCCACACCTTCGCGCGGTCTACGAGAATGATCTTCGAGTTCTGAAGGAGATTGTATGAAGCTCCATGTTCGTATGGTAGAGAAGCTCCTGGAGCTTCCCGAGTATTCGCCAGAAACTGCAGGTTCTTGCCCACTCCGTCATCTTTTGGATGACATCGGTTTAGAAGTGAAGGGGGTCGAGGTAACGGCTGAGAAGGGAATCGTGTATACGATCGAAACCCTGGCCAATCGCGGCGATCACCTGTACGGGCTCGGGGTCGCGCGAGAGATATCGGCGCGCACGCTCGCGCAAGTCAAGATTCCTACAGTGGCCAGTCAGTTAAGTGATCGCAAGGCGTCCATCCTGGTACGTCGACAGACTGATGCATGCGCCCGCTATGCACTGCTTGAGATGAGTCTTCCGAGCCCAATGCCGCTCCGAAACGATGTAGCTTCGTTTGTGGAGGAACCGGGGAAGCGTCATGCGATTGTTGACCTATTAAATTACGTGCAGAGTGAGTTCGGCCAGCCGATGCACGCGTTTGATGCGAGTAAGATTGAGGGTGAGATCATCGTAGACCTCGCAACGCACGTGGAGGAGATACAGGCTCTCGACGGAAACACATACCGAGTGCCCGAGGGTTCTATCGTCATTCGCGATCGAAAGAAAATCGTCGCAGTTGCGGGTGTAATCGGATGCGCGAATAGCATGGTTACCGAGGGCACGACTAAGGTTTGTATCGAAGCTGCTGTATTCGATCCGGTCTGCGTGCGTAAAACAGCGCGAGCGATGGGGATTTCAACAGACGCTTCGTATGCGTTTGAGCGAGGAGTTGATCCAGAGGGGATCGTCCAGGCGCTTAAGCGACTTGTGTACCTGGCGGGAAGTTCAGCGGGCGCTGCCAAGGACACTGAGGGAGCGCACGTGATTGGATACACCTATAGTGAGGCCTCATCGCCCGAGAAACGAAAGGTGAAGGTGCTGCTCAGTTGGTTGAAGACAAATTTGGATCTTCCGCGACTTGAGGAGCTTGAGGTAGTCACTCGATTCAAGAACCTGGGCTACGGCGTAGAGGTAGCGGCGGTTGGAAAGGATAAGGAGTTGACTCTTGTTGTGCCATCGTGGCGATTGTGGGACGTGAGCAACAGAGACGATATCCTTGAGGATCTTGCTCGCTCGGTTAGTCTTAATCGCGCCCGACAGGAGCTGCCTCCACTGAGTTATGAAGTCGCAGAGCGAAATCCCATTGAGGAGCTTGCCGTTGCGGTCCGCCCAGCACTCCGCGGGGCAGGCTTTGTCGAAGTTATTACCAAGGGTTTCTACTCAGCATCCGAGGTAGCTCTCCTTGAAAGCCTCGATAGAGGAATAACTGCAAAGCATGTGGCGTTAAAGAACTCTCTGGAGGCGAGTAATTCGCACATGAAGGTCACGAATGTGATTCACATGGCGGGCCTTCTGGCGGCGAATCTAAAGCGAGGGGTAACGGATCCAAAGGTCTTTGATTTGAGCCGTGTATTCTCGGTACCGGCGCAACCTGTTTCCGAGGAGCCTCGTCAACGGGAGCCCTTGGACTACGACTTTGAGCACGACGTCCTGTCGCTGGCCTCCGCGGGAAGGTGGAACGAAGGGGAGTGGAGAAAGCCGGAGTCTCTAGAAGAGCACGCGCGGCTGTTTAAGGGAGTCGTGGCGAATACGATCCGAGCACTAGGAGCCACCTTTTCGGTGGGTAAGAGTGAGTTTCCGTTTCTTCACCCCGGCATGCAGGCTTCGATCAAGATGGGCCGTAATGTTGTCGGCGTCTACGGAGTGATTCATCCAGTTATTCGGGAGGCTTGTGATCTCAGAACGGAGGCGTTCTACGCCGAAATGGATGCGCGACTCTTAGTAAAATTCATGGCCAAACCAGAGGCGGTGCGCGTGAGTGATTTCCCCCCAATTTCACGGGATATCACGCTTCACATTGACCGGAAGGAGCAAGCGGG
>JBIIYC010000112.1:0-8463 GCA_044347025.1 Bdellovibrionota bacterium | reverse complement strand
GGGGGCAATTTCCCTGGTGCTCATGGTGCGCTGGTTGCAGTCTGAGCCCGAGCGACTTCGATTTCCGGCCGCGATAGGATTCGTTCTCGGTATCGGATGGTGGGTCAACAATCAGATTGCGTACTTCATGCTCCCGATCGCAGTCATGTCGCTGGTCTATCTGTTAGGCTCTCGAATTGAGTACGCTTCATGGACCTCACGCCTGCGACGTCTAGTGCCGATTGTGGTTGTCGGAACGGGAACGTTTCTTCTCGGTGGATTTCCGTACTGGGCCTACAACATAAGACACGGATTTCCATCTGCTGGAATGTTCGGCCTTGCCTCCTTTCAGGACTTTACAAAGCATCTAGAGGGATTGCTTTCAGTGGCTCTGCCGATGCTGGTTGGTGCACAGCGTTTTTGGCAGAAGGAGCCATCATTCCCCGGAGCAGGAGTTCTCGCGGCTGTTCTATACGGCGTGCCCCTTCTTTTTGTTGTGCTGGTACGGTTTAGAGAGGAGATGCGCGTCTGGATCGGGAGGATCGATCGCCGACATCCGGTCGAGCTTCTATCGCTGTTCTGCGTTGCTTGTTGTGTTGTTTTTGCGGTGAGCTCATACGGGTGGTTGTTTCAAGCGCCGCGATATCTGTTGCCGCTCTATGTGGGGCTCTTTGTCTTGCTCGGTGTTGCCGCGGAGTATCTCGCGCGTTGGTCGAGGGGGGCTGCGCGCTGTTTCGTTGTGGCACTCGTCGGTTTTCACCTTATTGGAGCATACTATCCCTCGCGGGCGGTGTCTGGAGAGCCCTTCGTATTCGGTGGGCAGCGGGTCGCACGGGACCACGGGCCTCTTATCGCATCGTTGGAGAAGTTAGGGGTCTCAAAGGTGCGTACGAACTACTGGATTGGATACCGACTCGCATTTGAAACAGCAGAGCGCGTGACCTTTGTTGGGCTTGCGGAGCCGGACCAGGTCCGGATTCCCGAATATGAGGAAACTGCGGGGACTCCCGTGGATCTTCTTCCGCTAGTCCTCGTCGAATCGGAGGCGAATATCGTGAAGCCCGCGCTCGCTCGTCTCGGCATCTCTTTCTCGGAGGAACAGGCGGGGGAATACCGAGTCTTGTATAACCTGACGAAGCTCTATTCTGAGCCGGCGGTGGTGCCGAATGAAGTCATTGTTGCTGTTGAGGGATCGGGTTCGCAGTCCGCGCGTGGGGCTGTTGATGGTTCTCTTGAATCACGATGGGGAACGGGGGCTCCGCAGAGTCCAGGGCAGGCATACACGATCACCTTTGCCCCCGGCACGGTATTAGCCGGTTTTGAGTATGATGCCGGAGTGTGGAAAGGCGATATGGCAAAGTCGCTCTCGGTTGAGGCTCAACGTGCTGATGGAGGCGTGGCAACGCTCCTTACGCGGCACGACTATCGTGGTGTTCGCCACCTTACGGGCCGAGAGTCGAAATTTACAGTGCGATTCGCACCGGTGGAGGTTCGTTCGCTAACATTGCGTCAGTTGGGCAAGGATCCTGTGGTTGACTGGTCGATTGCGGAGTTGCGCTTCTACGGGACGCAGAAGGGGGCCATCGTTAATGCAGCAAGCCAGTAACCAGAAAGCAACTCGCAGTCGTGCGCGTGCGATCATGAAGTGTGTGTTTGGGCTGAGCGTCTTTGCGGCGCTGGTGTATGTTGCCGATGTGGTGACTATTGTGAGAGCGCTACGCGAGATTTCTCTGGCGGATCTCGGAATTTTGGCAGCGCTATCGGTGGCGCTGATATCTGTCAGTGTTGTGAAGTGGCGCGCGTTCCTTCGAAGACTGCACATCTCTGCAACCTTCGGCCGCCTCTGCCGACTCTACTTGGTCGGTTATTTCATAAACATATTTACCCCGTCGTTTATCGGAGGGGATGTCGTTCGTAGTCTATATGTGGGGCCAGGTGTGGACCGCGTGCATGCGGTGTCTGCCACGTTCCTGGAGCGGTACACCGGGATAGTCGCGATGTTACTCATGGCGCTGACCGCAGTGTTCGCATCCGATGTTGTTACCCCGCAAATTAGGTTCATTGTGATAGCAATGGCCTTGGGTTGCGCGGTTGCTACGTGGATGGTGTTCTCGGGCCTCCTGAACAGAGTTGCCTCCCGCCTTCGACTGCCCCAACGTATTGTTGTAGTTCTTGAACGGGTTCATGAGGGGATGGTCTGGGGAATGGGCGATCGGCCACTCCTCGTGAGAGCGCTTGGCCTCTCAGTAGTGTTCCATCTTTTGACGGTTGTTAACACGGCTGCTGTCGGTATGGCGGTTGGTTGGATTGATATTCCCTTGGAGGGATTGTTGGTTGTTGTGCCATTGATTCTACTAGTGGGCGCTATCCCGATCTCTCCGCAGGGACTCGGTATTCAGGAAGGGGCATTTATGTTCTTCCTCCACTCGTTGGGGGCGACGTCTGCTCAGGCACTTGCGATCGCGTTAGTGCTTCGGGCGAAGTCTTATGTTTTGGCGTTGCTCGGCGGATTATTATGGTTTGGAGTCCGATCTACTCCGACCCAAAAAGTGCAGTAGCTGGCTGCGTGCACCCTGCTAGGAGTTTTCGACCTTTTTTGTCTTCGAGCCTAAGCCTACAAACGTGGGGATCTTTGGAGCGCCGCAGATCGCTTTGGCAACGGAATCCTTGCGGGCTACCTGTCCGGCACGCCAGGTTAGAGCGTCATTAACAGCCCCACAGCACCCCTCGCAGGTAAAGCTCTCCCAGTTGAGGGCGGCCGCTAGCTCAAGGCATCGGTCGTAGTGCGCGCAATCATGAACTCTTTTCGGCTCCTCGCATTCGCTGGTGATGGAAAGTGACAGGCCGGCGACTCCCTGACAGGAGCTCGTGCTGCAGCCTTGCGCGGCGTCGAATCGCACCTCAAAGGGTCCGGGCGTTTCGATCTCTTCGTCACCGTGATTCATGGGTACCTACCTCATAGTTGTCTAAGGAACCGAGGCAAACTTACACAACTCACATCGGATAAAAAACTGGCTCGGTATGCTTTTCTGCTTTCTCAGAAAATAAGAGGCTTTTATTTCTCGCCTCTTGACTAGCGCTCGGAATGCATGAGCATCGCCACAGCAAGGATCCGCGCCCTCTGTAGTCGTGCGCTCCTACTAAAAACTCGTCAGGTCGGGGTGCAAAGCGAACATTGTATTAGTGTCTCGATCGGATTTCTAGGGATTCTAGGTGGTTACTCGGGTGGACTAACCCCGAGGCTTTCTGTACCTTGGAGAACGTACAGGGCAAAGACACGTCATGACCATCACCAATCACGCGCATCCTTCACTATTGAACGTTATCGCTGACCAGGGCTCTGGGAGAAGTTTCGTTACTATAATTGATAGTGAGGAGTATCGAGCTCTGGGCTCTGCGGTTACTGCGCGTATCAGTCAACGCGCCCGCAGTATCCTCGTGGAGGCGCCTGCTATAACCGAAACTAATTGGGCTAGTCTCGCGCACGCGCTCGAGGAGCTCTTGACGGCTTGTAACGTGCGTCAAGCAAGTTTTGTAGGGCTTGGTGCTGGCGCAGCTCTCATTCAGAACCTTGCGCTTGAGAACCCGAAGACAGTTCGCTCGCTCGTTGTGGTTGATTCTACGCTACAGCCTCATCCAACGAGGTGGCAAAGATTCGTAGATTCAGTGGAGCGTAAGCTCCCGTTTGGATTGCCGATGCGGCTAGGGTCGCGGGGATTTAATGTGCGGGCGTATGCACATCGCTTGCGGTGTCCCGTTTTAGCCGTTGAGACGAAGCGTGCCTCAACGTTTGTCCGCAGTGAGTTGGAGTCCTTGGGTGAATTGGCGCCGACAGCATGGAACGTTAGGCTGGCCGCTCAGGGTGGAGATGAGGAGATTTCGGAACTAGGGGATCTGGTGTGGGCCTTTCAGGATACGCCCGCTAAATGCCCCCAAAAGAATCGACAAGAGGTCGCATGAGTCGAGCTATCTGTACCGTAACTGAAGAACAGCCGAAACGTCTCACTCGAGACAGCGTTGGTGAGATTGTGCGCGCTTTGCAGGATACAACGGGAGCGGAATCCTGTAGTTGGAACGTCGTAGAGGCGCTCGAATTGCTGGTAGATGCGGGCCACTTTTCGCTGGCATATCGACTGGCCTCCCGTGTAGCGGAGATGGTTGATGGTGATGGTAGATCGCGACTCTTTCGTGGGTATCGAGATCTCTGCGTATTGATGGAGGGAGGGGCTCAGCGAGAGTCTCTGGAGAGCCTTGAGCGGCTCTACATTGAGATCCACCATGGTGGCCATTCTTTGGCAGATCGAGTTCGTAGCGCGCTTCTCTTGGGACGGGCGATCTGTGTGTGCGTTGGTATGGGCACCTTGAGCGAGTCGGCAATCATTCGAGCTCGGCATGTTCTCGGCGTTGAGCTTGAGCGTGCAGCGAGTGCCGGGAACGTCGAACTGCAGGCACAGGTCGCGTTAGAGCTCGCGAAGAGCTACCTCCACGCGCCAACGTCAGAGCCTCGAGCTGCCTACACGGTTCTCGACGTCTTTCAGCGGGAGTTCGTAGCAGAGCGTCTATCCCCAGACGCAGCATTTGATCTATCGAGGCTTCGCTATCAAGCGGCGAAGGCACTCGGAGGCGACGTTGCAAAGCTGTACTCTGAGGAGTCGCTGCGGGCTGAAAGTTTAGCGCTTGGCGGTGTGGCACGTGCGTTGTCGGAACTCGCGGTTGCTCGTCGTAATCCGCATTTCCCTGAATCGTCATTGGTAAAGGTTGCGGAGCTTTTGGAGCAGAACGAGTTTCTCGCTGGCGCCTTCGAAGCACTGTTTACCGTGGGGTCAAACGCTCTCGATCGAGGGCATAATTCAAGCGCGGAGAGGTACCTCACGCATGCTCTCCGTATCGCTGAGCGTGGGGGCTTCTTGCACGGAAAGCTCCTTGTGCGGGTCGGACTATTTCAAGCCTCGATCATTGCAGCGAACAGTGAAGAGGCCTCGATGCGGTGTGAGGCTATTGTGAGCTCGCTGCAGTCTGAGGTGGCCCTAGGTTCGATGGGATTAAATGCTGCGGCGGCGCAGCAGATTATTGGCGATATCGCGGGCTCGCTCGCAACGGCTGAACGTTGCGAGAAGTTTTTCAAGGAGCGCTCGCTTGTGTCGTCGCAGTCGCTGGCGGCCTATACGGTTGGATCGTGTCGTGCTCGGCTTGGGGACTGGAAGGGGGCGTATGCGGCATGGAGTCGGTCTGTGCGGCTGGATGACGAGCGTTACGCTTTTGTTCAGGCGAGCGAGCGGCGAGCACTGCTGGTGCAGGGCTTGGTTATGGAAGACATGGGGTCTCGTGGCGAAATCCGGCGGGCAACAATCGCGAAGTGCGAGGGGATCCTCTCGCGTGCGTACGAGACGCTCGAGTCGTTTGGGGACGTGGCCGAGGCTCAGCGGGTTCGCGGCAAGCTTCATGTCGTGCACGCCCAAATGTACGTGATGTCGAAGGATACGATACGGGCTCTTCGCCACGCATCGAGCGCTCGGGAGTGCTTCGGTGCGCTTGCTCTTGACTATGATGCTGCGCTGGTTGATGCGTTATCAGGCCTTGCGATGATCGAGCTGGGAAAGAGTGGCGCCCATGAGATGTTTGAGGAGGCGGTACTTACGCTTCAACGCGCGTTGCAATTCTTCGGGGGGGCTGAGCACCGGCGGATTCGGTGGAAGATTCTCTACTATTTAGCCGTTGCGGGCTTACTGACAGGGCAGCATAAGTCGAAGCCCCTGGACCGGATGAAGTGGCGAGACCTTGCGGCGGGATGGGTAAAGGGGGCGAGTGACGAGTGCTCACTGATTCAGAGCGAGGGGGGCGAAGGTAGTATTGGCTCCTTCGGTGATTCCGAGTTCTCGCCCGGGCTAAAGCCAGCCGCGCTGGAGCCGCTCAAGAAGGCTCTCGGGTTGGGGGGTGGCGGGCGTCGCCGGCGTCCGGCTCGTGAGACCGAGGTTGAGACCGGACCGGGAGAGGGGTTCGTTCACTAATCGCTCTCGGTTTTAGGCCGACCCCCTCGACAAGAGTCGCTTCAAGGGGTTACTCTATGGCCCCTGGCTCAGAACGGTACCTCGGCGGAGAGGCCTGCACCCAGGATTCGAAGTAACTATGAAGCTACTACCGTATATCAAACGACTCGCTGTTGGTGTGATCCTCGTGTCATCGTGCGTGGCGGTGGGTGTCAGGGCCGAAACGGTTGAGAAGATCGCGATCGTTGACGTGCAGCGTATCGTGAACGAGTCGATTATCGGCAAGGCTGCCAAGAGTAATCTTGAGCAACAGGTCAACAAGGCCAAGCTCAAGGTCACTAGTATGAAGTCTGACTTTGAAAAGCAGAAAGCGGACCTGGAAAAGCAATCGTCGATCTTGTCGGGATCTGCACTTGAGCAGCGGCGCGAGGCGCTTGCCAAGAAGCAGGTAGAGCTCCAGCGAACCTACCAGGATACCCAGCAGGAATTAGCTCGGTTGAACGACAAGGAGTTGGGAAAAGTTGTCGAGCAGGTTAATGAGGTTGTGAAAGAGCTTGCGGACGAACGCGGCTACAGTTTCGTATTCGAGAAAGATAAGCAGTCCGTTGTGTACGCTGCAGCTCGGATCGATATCACCAAAGAGATTATTGAAACATTGGATAAGAAGAAGCTCGATCTGTAGGGGGGAGCGATGGGAGGAGAAGTTATGACTGCGGAGCAACAGCAAACAGTTACCATGGATATTCTTGAGATTCAGAAGTGGTTGCCGCACCGATATCCGTTTCTTTTGATCGATAAAGTCCTTGATTTAGTGCCGGACCAGTACATCGTGGCTGTAAAGAATGTGACGATGAATGAGGGCTTTTTTCAGGGGCATTTCCCAAACAACCCGGTAATGCCTGGAGTTTTAATCTGTGAGGCGATGGCGCAGGCCGCTGCGGTATTCGCTCGGTATTCAGAGCCCGTGCTTCTCAAAGAAAAGAACCTGTACCTCGTTGGTGCAGACAACTTCAAGTGGAAGAAGATGGTTCTTCCGGGGGATACGCTCAGAATTCACATGCGGAGCGTGCGCAAGCGGAACCCACTCTGGGTAATGGAAGGCGATGTTTCCGTTGATGGAAAGGTCGTCGCCTCCGGAACGATCTCTGCCGCGGCAGCGTGAGGTTGCATGACGCAGTCAGTCCCTCTCATTCATCCAACAGCGATAATCTCCCCGGGCGCGGTGCTTGGTGAGGGAACCAGCGTTGGTCCGTACTCGATTGTTGGTCCCGACGTCCGCATGGGAAAGAACAACCGAATCGGGCCGCACGTTGTAATCGAAGGGCGGACAACGATGGGAGATGAGAATACGGTCTACCAGTTCGCGTCCGTCGGCGCTGCGCCGCAAGATCTTAAGTTTCGCGGCGAGCCGAGTGAGCTTCGCATCGGGAGCCGTAACATCATACGAGAGAATGTTACGTTACAACCAGGAACCGCTGGTGGTGGCATGTTAACCGTCATCGGCGATCAAAATCTCTTCATGGCCAACACCCATGTTGGGCACGACTCTCGGGTTGGTAATCGGTGTGTGATTGCGAACGGGGCGGCGCTGGCTGGCCACGTTACGGTGCATGATGGGGTTATCATCGGCGGGCTGAGCGGGATCCATCAATTTGTCAGGCTAGGCAGCGTGAGTATGATTGGTGCAGGCGCAATGGTTGCCCAAGATGTGCCGCCATACTGCATGGCTCAGGGGGATAGGGCTTCTATCCAGGGCCTAAACCGCGTTGGGCTTGAGCGAAATGGTGGTAGCCGCGACGACCTCGCAGTACTGCGGGAGGTGTATCGCATCGTCTTCAATCCGGCGGGTACGGAAGCCGCTGGGAAGGTGTTTAAGGACCGGGTGGCGTACGCGCGGGGTTTAGTTGCCGGAAACGCGAGAGGGGCTGACTTTGTTGGCTTTATTGAGGCCTCTGAGCGGGGCATAGCTCCACACCACAAAACTGCCTCGGACGTGGATTGAGCGCTAGCAGCGGGAGCAGTGGTTCCCGGTTTCGCAGCTCCACAGCGTGACTGCAACTTCGTTGTAGGCGACGAAAAGGTATTCACCGTATCGCAGATGTCCTTTGAGTCGTGGAAGCGCCCCACGGCTTTTCGGTCTCTCCGCCTCGTTTCGGCAAAACTCTCATGATGTCCGCCATGGAACCCTGTTGTTCCAACCTGCAGGCGCGTCAGTAAAAGTATCGTTCGACACGGTTTTCGATATGCGGGCTGGTCGCTCTCTGGGTCGACTCTTTGACTTTTTCGGGAAGCACTGGTAGATTTCGCTCGTTTAATTGCGAAAGCATAAGTAGATGGGTGGGGAGTCGCGGCCCGAAGTGGTCGATACCTACCTGGAATTATTGAATAAGTAGGAGCGTTGGATGAATTCCGCAAGCGCAGCTGGAACAGCTGATACAGATGTAAAGTTGAGTGGATATAAGGCTGAGGACCTCGAGGTTGGCACGCAGAAGCTTTC
>JBIIYC010000016.1:0-26863 GCA_044347025.1 Bdellovibrionota bacterium | reverse complement strand
GGGGAAGTCCGGACCTCTCCATAATCGCTGCCAGTATCTCCGCAGCAGACTGCCCATCGTATCGAGAGATATCCCCTTTAAGCCATGACGGCCGAGCAAACGAGACGTTGCTCATGTGCGCGAGGAACGCGGCAAGCAGTCCCTTAGACTTATCTGCAATCGTAACGTGCGCCAATCCCGCGTCGAGGAAGGAGCTCGTGAATTTTATCAGGTATGGATTTACCAACTCCTCAACGGCGATCCTCCCGGACGCTGTCTTATGATTCGCCCCGAAATCTCGCTTAACAACGAGAACGTCGTGGGCGAACTCCATCGCTGCTATCCACAACAACTTCAACGATTCAACGTCTGTCCAGCGGGCGGGGTGGCGCGCAGCGAGATCCTGCACATCGACCATCTCGTGCAGCCACTCCTGATGCCACTCAGAAACGACGCGAGTATACGTATCAAGCCACTCCTTGAGCACCGATGGTGGCACGCTTGTATCGTGAGCCTTTATATGGGCCCGCTTTTTGCTCGAAACATCTCCGTGAAAATGTCGTAAGTAGCCGCGCTCAAGCAATCGCCAGCGGAGCGTTTCTGCGGTTAGCGGGATCGGTGCAGAGAGCAGCAATGAGCGAACAAATTTCCGACGAGAACACCCGAATAACCAGTCCTCATGACAGAACCCGGCATCGCTCAAGATTCGGTTCAGGTCGCCTTGATCAATTCTTCCCGTCGAATAGAACTCTTGGTACGTCGTCTCTGATAGCCCTCGATTGGCA
Source organism: Bdellovibrionota bacterium (assembly GCA_044347025.1). Classification (GTDB taxonomy): domain Bacteria; phylum Bdellovibrionota_C; class UBA2361; order UBA2361; family OMII01; genus OMII01. The sequence continues at coordinate 26,099 of JBIIYC010000016.1, read as the reverse complement.
TCAAATACTTCACCCGCACGATCGAGCGCATCAAAGAAATGCTCATTCTCAAAGTGGTGAAGGGTGTTGTGGTGAACGAAGGTCTTTACTGGCCCCTGCGAGGGAAGAAAGTGGCCTATATGCTCGATAATAGAACGAATGAACTCCGAACCGTGGAGCGATTCAACCGCAGAACCTGCTGTCATATAACCTCTCTCGCTTACGATCGCGCAAATACGCCGAATATCGACCGTTCAGAGGGAGTCCAGCGTGCAGCTTCATGATGAGAGCTCACCGGCACAAGACGATCAAAACCCAGCAACACGAGTCTCGTACCAGCCAGTGACTCTTGATTTTCAAGTGCTCTAATCTCTCGCATGAACGTATGATCAACCACCGTTGTATGCTGAAAATCTAACGTCACATCGCCCCTGGTAGACGCAGCTAACGCCCGCTTAAAACCAATAACGTTACCGAAGAAGCAGGTTCTAGGCATCGCTACAACAATCCCAGATTCGGAGTTCGAAACTAGGCGCACCTTCTCAAAGAGCGAGCCAACCGATGCGCCCATCACCACGCAGCACAGGTACTGCGCCAGAACTCCCATAAAAACCCCCAACAACAGGTCGGTGAAGAGGGTCGCCACTACAGTCGTCGAAAATACAACAAGCTGCTCCATGCCCACATGCTTGCTTTCAATAAAATGCTTGGGGTGTGCCAGGCGGTATCCGGTAACACACAGCACCCCAGCAAGCGCCGCAACGGGCACCAAGTGAATCAAATCCGCTAATACAACCGCATACACCAAGATACACAATCCGTGGGTTACGTTTGCCCATCGCGTTCTCGCACCATAGCTGATACTCGCATACGATCGAACCACCTCCGATATCATCGGCAATCCACCGATTAATGCCGCAACTAAATTTCCGAAACCAACCGCGAATAAATCACGGTTCAGATCAGACTTTCGCTTGTACGCATCGATTGCATCCACCGCTTTAACTGTAAGGAGCGACTCGATCGATCCTATCAAGGAAAACATCATTACAAATACGAGCGACTGGGTGGTAAACAGCTTAGAAAAATCGGGGAACGTAATACCGGCGATGAAGTTGCTCGGCAGATTCACCAGAAACTTGTCATCCAACGAGTATTCAATTGAATACCATGTGTACTTGTGGGGATGCGCGAAATCAAAAAACAAGCAAAATCCTATCCCCATAAGCACCGCCAAGAGTGGCCCCGGAAAGAACCGCGCGAGGCGGCCTAATAGTGTTGGCGCGAAGAGGACTAACAGGACACTTAATACTCCCACGGCAGCAACTCGTGGATTCATCACAACAAGCGAATGCGGGATCTCCATCAGGAGCGGAAGGGGATCGCGGGAGACGGGCTTCACTCCTAACAGCGGATGAACCTGCTTCGAAAAAATGATAACTCCGATGGCGGCCAACATACCGTGAACCACGGATGCCGGGAAGAAATCGCCGAATTTACCAAGTTTGCTGAGAGCAAATATGATCTGGACAACCGCAGCTAGCGCGAGTACTGCGAGAGTGTACCTATACCCTGCGTATGCATCCCCCTGCCCCAACGCCTCAACCGATGCTATGACAATCGCAATCAGACCAGCCGCAGGCCCCTTAATTGATAGTCGCGATCCACAGATGGGACCGACCACCAGGCCGCCGATAATAGCGGTGACGAGGCCACCAAAGGCCGGAAAGCCGCTCGCCATGGCGATACCTAGACAGAGCGGCAACGCGATAAGCGATACCAGCAGGCCTGCCGTTACGTCCTCTCTCCAATGTTGTTGTAATCCTTTGAGACCATCTGCGGGTACGCAAGAAGGCGCGGACGTACAAGCCGTCACATCAACTGACATAAGAAAATCCTAAACAAATAAACTTCAGAGCTAATAAATCTCTTTATCAGGCCTTAAGTCGAGTCTAGGTCAGAGAGCGCTCACTGCGAGTGGCGGGGAGAACCAAAATGAGCCGTATGAGAACGTTTGACGTTTTGTCGGGTACGCGCATTACGTACGCATACCATTCTGTGTTCGGCAAAACGTCAAAAAATCTTACTGGCAACAGAGATCTTGCGTTTCCGTCGTCATCGCCCGTGAGCCGGCCGTCTGGTCGTTTTTACGTTTCCTGGCAAAGGCTCGGCTGGGTCGATCTTCTGGCAGGGTGCTCCTCGGCCCACGTTTAGTCAACTCCCCTTCTTCACAAGGGTGGCGCGAAGCACGCCATAACCAATGAGAAACACAGGAGATATTTCACCCCAAGAAAATTACGGGTGCTCACTACAGCATGACCAACATTAGGCAGCCACTGCGCTACCATCAAAGTCGGCTATGAATACCGGCGGAACTCCTCAATCACCCCCTCAAAATCCACTGGGAGCGGAGCCGAGAAAGACATGCGCTCGTGCGAGGATGGATGCGTAAACGAGAGTGTACACGCGTGAAGAGCCTGTCGCCCGAATCGATCTGCAACCTCTCGGAGCCGAGTTGGCAAACTCGCAAAGTCTCCATAAACCCGGTCTCCAATTATTGGAGATCCAATAGAGTTCATATGCACACGGATCTGATGGGTGCGCCCTGTTAATAAGCGACACTCGACCAGGGTTCCGTACGCAAATCGCTCCACGACGTGCCAGCGCGTGACCGCGGGCTTTCCGTCTTCGACTATCGCCATCACTTTTCGATTGGTGGGGTGCCGTCCGATTGGAGCATTCACCTCCCCACTCTCCCCAAGCTGCACCGGTCGACGCGCTCGTGGGGTCGTAAAAACCAGTGCACGATATGTGCGATCGATACTGCGCTCCGCAAACTGCTTGGCGAGAGCCGCATGAACCGGCGTTGATTTGGCAACCACGATTACTCCGGTAGTGTCCTTATCAAGGCGGTGAACGATGCCGGGACGATCGACCTCCCCGACCGTCATCTGAGAGCTTCCAACATGGTTTACAACAGCGTTGGCGAGGGTCTCCCTCGTGTTACCAGCACCGGGGTGCATCGATAAACCGGAGGGCTTGTTGATCACTATGAGGTCATCATCTTCATACAGTATGGATAGCGAGAATGCATACGGGGCCATGTCGGTCGTTGGCTCATCAAGCGACGCGATTTCGATACGGTCGCCAGAGTCGACTTTGTGGGAGGCCTTGACCACAACTGAGCCATTTACCGATATCCGCCCCTGCTCGATCCACCGCTCAAGTTGCGAACGACTACACCGATACTGCTCGGAAAGCTCGGTGACGAGTACCTTATCAAGCCTCATCAAGGCGCCGCTGTACTGAATAGTAATAGCCGGATTATGCATGCACCAACACGCTCCGAGCAGCCTCTATGTCACGTGCAATCTGCAGCTTCAGCGCGTCGACGGAATCAAACTTCTGTTCATCCCGTAATCGTGCGATAAAAGACACGTGTATCCGCTTTTCATACAGTCGTTGTGGAGCGAAATCGAGTATGTGCACCTCAAGACGCTCTGAATCTCCCTGAAAGGTCGGGCGGACCCCGATGTTGGCCACCGCCGAGTACATCCGGCCATCAACATCAACTCGGCACGCGTACACCCCACGTTTCGGAATCAGTCGCGTGCCTACCGCGATATTAGCCGTTGGAAATCCAAGACCGGTGCCGCGCTTATCACCGTGACCGACTCGGGCCGACAATGTAAACGGCGAGCCGATCAACCGAGCCGCCCCCTCGACATTACCGAGCTCGATAGACTCTCGGATCCTCCGTGAGCCTGCCTTACACCCATCGATTTGAAGCTTCGGCACTACGTGAAGAGTTATTCCATACTCCGGGGCTGTTTTCTCGAGATAGGAGAGATCGCCCTCACGGTTCTTCCCTATCGCAACATCTTCGCCAACGACCAGGTCCTTCACCCCCAAAGCATCAACCAGCACCTGCTGAATAAACTCCTTCGGTGTCATCTGAGCTATGGCGCTCGTGAAGTGCACAAAGTAGAGCATATCTACCCCGAGCGCCCCCAGACGCTCCGCCTTCTCTCGGACACTACTGATATACCGGAGCCCGGCATCCCTTCTCAAAACCCGGACGGGATGTGGATAGAACGAAACCACGACGACAGGACGACCCGCTGCCACCTGTCGCAGTGACGCGATGACCTGCTCGTGTCCGCGGTGGACACCATCAAAATTTCCGATAGTTACAGCTCCGTTCCGCAACGCATCCGGCATTCGCTGAGGAAACCGGGCCATCGGAGCGCGTTTACAATGATTCATTACTGGTTATTCGAACGTACGCACAACCGTAGGCGAGAAAACACGAGCACCCGCGGGCAGATACCACCTACGTGGATGCGGCCTCTCATTAACACGGCCCTCGCGAACTATAGCCAAACTGAACGGGAAAAGCGAAGACCAGCTTCGTGCCCGCCATCACCGGAGAAGCTTGAGCTTATCCTTAGCCTCAACAGCCTCTGGCGACTTGGGATAATCCTCAACCAACTTCTTCAAGCTCAGTTGGGCTGTCTTTTTGTCCCCTAAACGGACGAACACATCGCTCTGACGGAGCAAGCTCGCCGCAGCCCGGTGGCTCTTCGGATATCGCCCAACTACCTCAGCGTACGACCGCAAAGCGGATCGATTATCGAGAAGTCCATCGTAGGCTACCCCCTGCCAAAACAGCACGACCCCTGCCTTACCGGTCGATTGCGACTGTTCAACAGCGTTGTCCAGAAGAGGAGCCGCATCCGCAAACTTGCCCTCTCGAATCAGAGCCAATCCATCCAAGAAGATCCTTCCGGTGTCCTCTGGTAACTCGCGCGCCCACCCCTCATCTGCTTCAAGCTCAGCAACTGGAACACCGGCCGGCGGGGGGACTCGCTTCCGAAGCGCTGAGAGGTCCTCTTTAAGCGCTGAAAGGTCAGAGCCTAACTTTCGATTCTGTGAGAATTCAAGCTCCTCCAAGCGACCAGCCAAGAGCTTTATCTGGCTGTCGAGGGAGTTGATAGATTCGGTCTGCTCTGCCTGCAGAGCACGGAGGTCAGTTACATTTCGCTCTAACCGCGAAACCTTTTTTCCTAAATCGTAAACCGAACAGCCAGACGTGAGAGATACAACGAGAACAAGCGCAAGAAGCCGCATAATAAAAAAGACCCTTTAACAGAAAGACCCTAGAGTTAGCGAACTAACTCTAGGGTCTCTATTTAGATCCGCAGTCTTTCGACCGCAAGTCTATACTTAGTCAACCTTGAAGTGGTCGCGACGATTCTTCGCCCAAGCCTCTTCGTTGTGAGCTGGATCGAGCGGGAGCTCCTCTCCGTAGCTTACAGTGCTGATCGAGCTAGCTGGGATTCCCAACGAGCGAAGGTGATCAGCTGCAGCGCGAGCACGATTAGCTCCGAGCACCATGTTGTACTCAGCAGTACCACGCTCATCGCAGTGACCTTCTACCTGAACCTTCTTACCCTCGTTTGCCTTCAACCAATCAGCGTTAGCTGCGATTGTCGACTTAGCTGTAGCGTCGAGCTTGTAAGAATCAAACGCAAAGTGGATGTCCTTCAGTGGTCCATCCGAATTTGCTGTACCGATGTTACCATCAGTTGTTGCTGTTCTGCACGAGCAACCAGTTGATACAACTGCCAAGAGGCAAACTGCAAACATTTTCAAACTTCGCATAACTTTCCTTTTCCTCCAGAAATGCTTTCTAAACAAAATTTCCCTACCTGAATTCGCATCCAGTCGGCACTTCAAACGACGAGAAAACTCGACTTCGAAACGCCTCAGTAAAACCTCCATTGCGGTCGTACCGAAAGGCACGACTCACATCACCGTGTGGGTCCTGCCTCCCGAAACAACCCTCAGGAGAGAATTTTCGCGCTTTCTATCGATTTTTCGTTCGACACTGCAACAGGCGGGAGCATAGCTGGTATAACTATATCCGTCTGCCCTAAAAACGTTAAATCGGTACCCCTTTGATACTCGACAACTATCAACATTGCAACAGGTTAACTTCGATTTCCTGACGTTCTCAATGATTGGGGTCAACTTCTCGCAAAACGAAGGCCGCGACGTGCGCGGCCTTCGTTCCGATTACTTACTTCGGCATCGGACCCCAGGCCGGCTCGTAATCACCCCCGCGGCTCTGAGTAATCTGCTTCATACTCGTGCCATCCGCCTTCATAATTGCGATGCTAAAACCGCCACCAAAACTCGTGGTTGCAATGGTCAAGTATCGACCGTCCGGAGAAAACTCCGGATCTTCATTACTACCAGAGCTCGTCAATTGAACAGCGTTTGATCCATCTGGGTCGGCTACGAAGGTATTAAACGAGCCGTCCGCCCGACACACGTAGGCTATCTTATCACCGGTTGGAGACCAGGCCGGCGAGGTACAGTAATTTGAAGCGCCAAAGCTCACCCTGCGAGCATTCGACCCATCGATCCCCATGATGTAGATCTGAGGGCCTCCGCCACGATTCGAACAGAAGATGATCTGGGAGCCGTCCGGAGATGGAATCGGGGAAACATCGATCGCCCGATTCGGAGGGGTGAGTTTTCGCAGCCCCGATCCATCCACATTCATGACGACGATATCACTCTCACTACCCTCGGTACGCGAAAAAACGACCTGATCTTCGTTGATAAAGTGCGCCCCCACTTCGAGCTCCACGGAGCGCGTAATCTGCTTGGTTTGTTTCGAATCAACATCGATTACGAAGAGGTCCGGGGTTCGATTTCGATACGAGGTGTACACCAACTTCTTGCCCGATGGAGACCACGAGGACGACAGGGCTAATCCACGCTCATTCGTCAACTGGCGAATGTTACTGCCATCCATATCCATAACGAAGAGCTCTTTAAAGCGCCCCACTCTCGACGAGAACGCTATCTGCGATCCGAAAACCCCAGCCACTCCAGTGTAGTACTTCATGACCTCATTCGCGAACCGATGCGCGATCATCTTGGCTTGTGAGTAGTCACCATCGTACTCCTTTGCCAGAACGATGCTCTGCTTCTGGACATCGAGGAGATACAGCTGAGCTCGTATGCGGCCATCATCGACCGAAATCTGACCCTTAATAAGCCCCTCAGTGCCGATAACCGTCCAATCGGAGAATGTTGTCGCCTCTGGCCCTCCACACTTACCGGGCGCCTCGATGTATCCTTTAGGATCTAGGATCTCGAAGAAACCCGAGATATCGAGGTCCTTCCGAATCGTAGCCGGTATGGAATCCGCTGGATCTCGCTCCTCCCCTTGAGCACATAGGCGCGGCACGCCCAGCGGGATAAGCTTGCCTGCTCCGCGCACGTAGAGGTCGGTCTGTGCAAACGCGGTCGAACTGAACAACCCAAGGCAAGCACTGATGGCTGCGATGAAAAAACGTCTCTGATGCTTCATGAAAAATCCTCTCCGGCGATGCTCAAAATACCGAACCTGTCTCAAAAATAGCCGCGTCGCGAGGCACTCGTCATGGGAGGCAAACGAGGAATGCGAGCAAAAAGCCGAGGCGTACCTCGACTACCCCTGACCCCGCCGAGGTCTGCAATACACGTAGAACTCTCTTCAACACACGACTAAGTTGCAGCCCCATCGCGAGCTCTGCGGTAGCAGATACTTTTCAGAAAGGCACCGCTTAAAAATGCCCTACAAGAGCACCCAGCGCAACCTGTCAACTAAAGCGAGTCTGTAATCTATTCGCGTGGGTCGAAGGTGATTCGAACGCTCTTGAAGTACTGCTCGTAAACACTACGCGGAGGTGGAGGGAGTGGGCTCGCCTTCATCGCGGCGCGTAGAACGGACTCATCATACGCACTGTCACCAGAGGTCTTTACCAGCTTGACGTTCTTGATAACGCCGTCGGGCTCAATATCGAATGCAATAACCGTTATACGAGTAGAGTTCGTATCGTACCACCGCCACGCCTCTTTAATTCGGGAACGCACAATCTTTTCGTATATGAAGAACTCCGGAGGACGCACGACACCGCCCCCCATCGCGGAACCACCGACCTTCGCGGCCCCGAATCCCTTGCCGCCCCCATCAGACGATTCGCCCAAATAACGCTGCAGGGCAGCCTGAAGTCGCTTGTCGGTATCCTCTCCGTCACTCTTTTTCGTGGTCTTGGTGTCTGCCTTTACGTCCTTCTTCTGCGGCGCAGGAGTGGCCTTGGCGGTAGGAGCCTTCGGAGGGGTCGCCTGAGGCGTCGGCTTCGGCGTCGGCTTCTTCTCCGCAACGCTCACTTCAGCATCATCGACGGGCTTCTCTTCTTTAACCTCTTTCTCCGGCTTATCTTTAACTTCAGGCTCCTTCTGCGTCTCGGCAGCCACATTCTTCATGGGCGCGATAGGCTGTGGCTTATTGTCTTTGGGAACCTGACTCATGCCCCCAAGATTTTTACCGCCTTCAATCGAGATCGAGTACACCATCGGCGGCGGAACTTCACCGAAATCAGGAAAAACCTTCACTAACAGGATGTACGCCAGGACGAGATGCGCCGCCACGGAAAGCGAGAACCCTGCCCGCCAGTATTGGTCCCCCGGCTGTTTTCTCAAAACGCCCACGTTCAAAGCTACAACCCTCACCCCTTACCGTCAGGAGATGCCGAAACGAGTCCAATCTGCGTGATTCCACCCGCATGAAGTGCCGCCATCACCTCCATGATGCGCCCATATCCCAAGGCAGCATCACCCTTAATATAGATCTTGCGCTCATTCTCGGGGCGATTAGCGAAGATCGCCTTCACTTTGTCGGCGAGTTCGGGCAGCTCCACCCGATTCCCGGCCCCGAGGTATACACTTCCAGCTTTATCGAGCGAGATAACAATCTGCTCACTTGAGCCTCTCAGCGGTGCCGTTGTTGCCTTCGGCAGATCTACCTCCACTCCTTGCTGAAGCATCGGGGCGGTGACCATGAAGATCACCAACAAGACGAGCATCACGTCAACGAGCGGCGTTACATTTATCGCCGCGATTGGCCCGTCGTTATCTGAGCTAATATTACCCGCCATGAGCCACCAACCTACTTAACAAAATACCGTCGAGCGATATTGAGAAACTCTTCCGAGAAGCTATCCATCGATTGCCGAAACTTTCGAATGGACGCGGTGAAATAGTTGAACGCGACCGCTGCTGGGATCGCCGCCGCAAGGCCTACTGCCGTTGCGACGAGCGCCTCAGAGATACCCGGCGCCACAGCCTGGATCGTGGAGCTCTTCGCTTGGCTCAGACCATGAAACGCATTCATGATTCCCCACACGGTTCCAAACAAGCCAACAAACGGAGCTGCACTCGCCACACTCGCGAGGAAGGTCACTCCCTTCTCGAGGCGATGCGTCTCCTCAAGCTCTGCCCGACGGAGCGCTCGCTCGACGGTCCCCAACTCTCCGGCAAGATCCAACGTGCCGCCATTGCCGGCCTGCTTGCTCTCTTGGACTGTATGCAACAACTCTCGATATCCGGAAGTAAACACGGAAACTAACGGGCTCGCAGTTAAGCGCCTTGAGGACTCGTCGATCCGGGAAAAATTCCGACTCTCCCAAAACACCTGCGCGAACTCGTCAGAGTTGGCCTGCGCACGACGAAACTGGATGAACTTTGCAATCGTGATTGCCCAACTCCATACGGACAACAGGATTAACATGATCAGCACGCTTTGAACGACAAAGCCTGAACCGAATACCATATTCAAAACGCTGGGTGCTTCTGCAGCTGCAACTGGTTCCACGAATCTCCTCCTCTCGGTGCTGGGACTATCCCTACCGTACCCCTACCTCGCCGCCGACATGAGCCTTTAAGCGCCTGTCACTTCGCTTGCGTATCAACGAATAGGACTAACCCTGGAAATATGCCACAGACCCCCTCTCGGCACCAGATACTGAGGTGCCCAGAAGTCGCACTAGCTATCAAAAATCACTACCGATTCGGTCAAAGGAGGCCGTCCAAGCAACATCACCCCCCTTCACACCGGCGGGAGTTCCCTTTTCACGGCTCGAAGAGTATAACTACGCCCAAATCATTGAAGGAGTATAGTATGACTGTTGGAATTGGAATTAACGGATTTGGCCGCATCGGGCGCAACATTGTGCGGCAGCTTTTCACAAACAAGCAATCAAGCACCATCAAGGTAGTTGCAATCAACGACCTCACAGACCCCAAGACCCTTGCTCACCTTCTGAAGTACGACTCCGTTCACGGTCGCTTCCCGGGCACAGTTGAAGCTGGCGAGGGCTTCATTACAGTCAACGGTCAGCAGATCAAAGTGCTCGCCGAGCGAGACCCCGCAAAGCTTCCATGGTCAACCCTCAAGGCTGATATCGTCCTAGAGTGCACGGGTATCTTCACCGCGAAGGAGAAGGCTCAGCTTCACATGCAGGGCGGTGCTAAGAAGGTGATAATCTCGGCTCCAGCAACAGATCCGGATATCACGTTGGCATTCGGAGTGAATCACACCGAGTACAAGCCAGCAGAACACCACATCCTTAGCAACGCATCGTGCACCACGAACTGCTTGGCGCCCGTTGCGAAGGTGCTCCACGAGAATTTTGGAATCGTGAAGGGAACGATGACAACGGTTCACTCGTACACCAACGATCAACAGATCCTCGACCTCCCGCACAAGGACCTTCGTCGTGCGCGAGCTGCGGCGATGTCGATGATTCCGACCACAACCGGCGCAGCAAAGGCCGTGGGTCTCGTTATCCCGGAGCTCAAGGGCAAGGTTGACGGCTTCGCTATCCGCGTTCCAACCGCAGATGTCTCGGTCGTTGACTTCGTCGCAGAGCTCAATCAGGACGTAACTGTTGAGGAGATCAATCGAGCACTCCAGAGTGCAAGCGAGAAGAGCCTCAAGGGTGTGCTTGGATTCTCGACAGAGCCACTCGTGTCGATCGACTACACTGGCGATACGCACTCTTCCATCGTGGACTCACTCTCGACTATGGTCGTCGGTAAGCGCCTCGCGAAGGTTGTTTCCTGGTACGACAACGAGATGGGCTTCTCCGCTCGTATGTGCGATGTAACAGAACTTCTCGCGAAGTCGCTGTAATACCGTAGGGCGGGCACCCCGCGTGCCCGCCCTATACATCTCTCCGCCCCCCCTCCCCCTATTAGTTGACTATCTGCACAAAAAGCTATGCGCTCAAAGCACCTCCTCGTCGGTAACTGGAAGATGAACCTCGGTCCCTCTCAGGCGACCACATTTGCTGAGCAACTTCGCTCTCAACTGCCCGCGCTTTCACGAACAGACGTTTGGGTTGCTCCTCCAACAATAAGCCTGCCAGAGGTCCAGCGAACACTCGTCGATTCACCCGTCTTGGTCGGAGCTCAAAATGTACACTGGGCAACAAGCGGTGCATTCACTGGTGAAACATCACCCGTTTTTTTACGAGAGATGGGGATCACGTTTTCTTTAATTGGCCACTCAGAGCGACGCACCTATTTTGGTGAAACCTCTGAGACCGTGGCGCAGCGAACCAAGGCTGCGCTAACTGCGGGGCTCACCGCGATCGTCTGCATCGGAGAAACCGAGCAAGAGCGGACATCGGGGATCACGGAGGCTGTTCTTGAGGAGCAATTGGGCCCGGTATTTGATCAGGTATCCCCAGAAGAGAGCTCGCGCGTTATCCTCGCCTACGAACCGGTATGGGCCATCGGTACCGGCCGAGTTGCCTCCCTGGAGGATATTGCGGCAACCCATTCCTTTATCATCTCACGCTGGAACAAACGCGGATTTGCAGCGAACGCAGTCGTGCTCTACGGCGGAAGCGTCAATCCCCAGAACTGTGCCGATATCCTCGCACTCAAGGAGGTCGACGGCGCCCTCGTCGGTGGCGCCAGTATCAAGCTCGACCAATGGCTGCACCTCGTGCGTATCGCCGAGGAGACTGCCCTGCATCGTGCATGAGTATGCCGCGCGAGATCGCTCGGAATGGTGATTATTCGGACCCGGAGTGCGAAGTCAAAGATTCGCACAACGCGCACATTCAGCAGAAGGTAGCTGGGCGGATTCGCATCGTGATACCTCGTGGTCAGAAGTTCAATATTTGAACCGGAACAGCCCTCGCGGGGTGGTTAAAACTTCGAGACGACAGCATCGGGATTCTTTGCTCGACTGGACCCACCAACGTAGAAGAAGCGATCGAGCGAATTTCGGGCCGAGCCAGGTAAGAAACCGATCAGGTACGAACCGTTCGGAGCTCGCCGGAACGTTCGCACTCGAGGATAGAAGGAATAGCTTTTTGTAAACGGGCGTGCCCCATACTTATCGTACGCCACAAAGGACCAAACGCCGTAGGCATCACCGTTGAAGCGCATCGTGCGCACCTCATCCTTGCCCATCTTTCCGAACTTCACCGATCGAACCTGCTTGCCATTCGCAAATACGACGATACGGTCGATATCGCTCCCTTTAAAGGACATTTCAGTCGTGGCCGTAACCGGCGAGCGTCCGTCTACCCCCCATCCTCGCGTCGGCCGCTGGCGCACCTTCAGGTCCACTAGGAGTACTCTCGGCGCAAACCCTGCTCGAATCTTGCGAACAGCTCCAACTCCGCCACGCTCGTCGACAAATCGCACAATCGGAAGCTCCATCCAACGCATCAGGAAGGCCCGATCGGCCCCAGCTTGATACATCCCTTTAAGTGTTTTGACATGGGCAACCTTGACCTCCATGCCGATCTCCTCGGCCGATAGTCCCTTTGCTGCATCAGAGCTAACACTGTCTAATTCGACCAGGAATGGGTGAGCAGCCTCTTGAATCGCCGGAGTTACAAGCCGCTCGCGTCGGAAGAAACGAGACACGTCAGCTTTTCCACGCTTAATGAAAGCTATTCCGTCTTTGGAAGAGAGTCGATCGAAGGTCAGACTGGGAGGAATATGCGCAACGTCTCGTCCAGACGTTCCGGCTTGCACTCGGAAGTTCCAGCCGGAGAAAAAGCCATCCCCCTTGGAACTATCATCTTCACTCGTGTCCTTGCGGCCAGACTTCGTTCCGGCTGCCTTAGGCTTCGTCATGTCAGCGCGAAGTTGATTAAGCGCATCCGGGGATAATCCTGCCCGTTCAGCATCCGAGTTCTTGTCTACCTTGTCGGTTGCAGCGATACGCGCCCTCGATTGACGAGGCTTTGAGTCGAAGAGGAACTTCACGGTCTCGGGGATGAAAAACAGACCGACCACAACTCCAACCGCAACGATGCCCATTCCGATCGCGCGAGGAGAGAGTCCTAAAAATCTCGATTCGTCAAAGTTTGCCATGCTAACGCCTGATATTCAGCGACCCGAATTAGTTCGGGATTACTCTCGAAGTGCACCGATGCCGCAATCCTCACCGGACGCCAGGATGCACCTAAAGCGGCTTCATACCCTCTCGATACAACAGCCTAGAAGTGATATGAACACCACAGGGTATCCGTGTGACATGCTAATTCGAGGAATTTTGATACGCAAATTGCGTGGAATCCCCCCAAACGAAGTGGATTCCCTGGTGTTTTCAGGCAATTAGCCGCAACCCTCACAAAACTGCCGGCAGCATCAATCTGCACCAGGGGCTACTTAGGGCCCTCCCAGAGAGCCCGAACATCTCCCGAGAGACGAGCGCCCACCTGCGAGATGACGTGGCGGGCCAAGAAACAGGCTCGGTGCGCCGCATCGTATGGCCCAAGACCGTGTGTAATTCCGTAGAGGAACGACCCTGCAAACATATCCCCAGCCCCGGTTAGGTCACGCGGCTCGCATGCAAATGCGGGAACGTGCAGCTCCTCTCCCTCCCACCATATGAACGCGCCACGCGGTCCCGCTGTAAGCACAACGTGCGGGAACTTCTCCTTGAGCTTGCGGCCTGCGCTCACAACATCACTTGTTCCCGCTAGAGCACTACTCTCTTCTTCATTGGCAAATATGAGATCCGTTGATTCAAGAGTCTCCCACAGCGGCTCGGAGAATCCATGCACGATCCACGCATCGGAACATGTAACAGCCACCTTGGTGTTCGCTTCTCGCGCCACGCGTACCGACTCTCGGATAGCCGATCGACCATCATCAGAGTTTGAAAACACGTACCCCTCAACAAAGAGCCACTTCGAATCCTTGACGACCCCTAGATCAATATCTTCAGCGCGTAACGAGGTACATGCACCAAGCGCTGTTCGCATCGTCCGTTCAGCATCCGGCGTCACGAGAACCACGCACGTGCCCGTAGACCGGCTCTGGGCAAGAGGCACCGGAACGGTGAGCCCAAGCTCAAGGCACTCATCTCTAAAAAAGCGCCCATACTGGTCGTCGCCAAGCCGGCAGCACACAGCGCTTTTTCCGCCGAGCTGAGCTATCGCAATCAATGAGTTGGCAACGGATCCACCGCTTCGCATCACGGGCTTGTGCGATCCAACCTGTGATAACAGCTGGAGTTGCTCCTCGATGTCTACGAGGCGCATGGTTCCCTTCTCGAATCCAAAAGGCTCAAACGCCTCCTGACTCACATCGGCAAAGATATCAACCAGCCCGTTACACACACCCGTTACATCTATCGTCTTCATACAATTCCTTTACTCAGAGACCCTGGTCCGTTGTGATGCGAGTACCTCTGCCCGACGAATCTAACTGCCGGATGCACCCGAGTAAAGCCGGGAAGAGACAAAAAAAGCTCAAGTGGCCATGAGATGGCTCTCCACAGCACCTACTCCGGAAGCTGGCACCCGCACCAACTCAGCATACAGACACTGCCACAGCTCATAGCGCCTCACCTGCTGGGTCCGTATGGTACGCCTACGATGATATCAATTGTTCGCAGAAAATTAGGCATCCCGATAAATGACGTCTTTTTCGCGGGAAACCCGCTGGAGCAGGATCTACGCTCGCCGATCCAGTTCTTCATTCAAGCTGCGGTGCCTGCGCCGGGTTTCTATCCGTTCAAAACACAGATTATCAAACTGGGCCAAACTCCCGCCGAACTCTTTGGACACCTCTCAAGCAGCACCCGATACAAAATCCGTCGCGCAGAACGTGAGGGCACAATCCCCGCTATAGACCCACAACCCACAAGTGCGGAGCTAATGAGCTTCTGCGACTTCTACGATACATTCGCAACGCAAAAGAGCCTCGCTTGTTGCAACCGCAACAAGCTCCAGGCGCTCATGAAGACAAACGCCCTCATCCTTACGAAAGCCACCGAGGGCGACGGCACAACGCTCGCTGCCCATGCATACGTAGGAGACCCGCACATACGTCGTGCACGTCTCCTTTATTCCGCATCCCACTTCCGCGGCTCAGAGGATACTGAAACACGCAACCGAATCGGACGAGCCAACCGTTTTCTTCACTGGCACGAAATCGAGCAGCTCAAAAAGCTCGGCTACGAGTCCTACGATCTAGGCGGCCTCCCCATCGACGAAAGTAACGCAGAAAAGAACGCGATCGCCCGCTTCAAGAGCGAATTCGGAGGAGATCACATAATCGAATTCAACGGATATCTCAGCCAGCTGCCCCTGGTGCAAAGAGCCATCCCGCTCGCTCGGAGATTCTTCACATGACGGCACGATATCTTTTTCGAATGGACGATATAACTCCCACGATGGACTGGGGCCGATTCCGAGCGATCATCGCTCTCTTTCGTAATCACAATGTAAAGCCACTACTTGGTGTAGTTCCCGACAATCGCGATCCCTCCTTGAATCGAGAGCCTCCACACCCCCACTTTTGGAGGGAGATGCGACAACTCCAAGCAGACGATCTGGTCGACTTTGCACAACACGGATATCAGCATATCGTCACACACCGCCCCGGCGCCGCGCTTCTCGGACCAGCAGTTGGAATAAAAGAGGCCTCCGAGTTTGCGGGCGATCCGCTGGAACATCAGTGGGAGCGAATTGCAAAGGGCCAACAGATCCTCTCTGATAACGGTATACGCACGCGCGTGTGGATGGCGCCAAACCACTCATTCGACAGAAATACTCTGATTGCTCTCAAGAAATGTGACTTTGTTGCAATTACCGATGGCATCGCACTCTATCCATCCGAAGAGGAGGGGCTCATATGCGTTCCGCAGCAAACGTGGCGTCCTCGTTGGATGCCATGTGGTGTGCAAACCGTCTGCCTCCACACTAATCACATAACCCCACACGATGTGAAACGACTTCGGCTCTTTCTCCGACGCCCCTTCACATGTTCGAGATTTTCAGATGAGGTAGCTCGGTTCGCCCCAAACCCGCTTCATACAGCGGCAAACCATGCGTTTCGTTCGGCGTATGAATATATGTGTCGTATTAAACGCCGACGGCAACACGCTGAACTGCATCGCGTAGCGGCGATGCAGTCGGGAATAATCCGGCAACTCGCGCCAGGACAGCCTCAACCATCGCATCCGGACAGCTAGCCCCAGCAGACACCAGGATCGAAACCTTCTCCTTGGATGGTAACCACCCCTGGGTTGTCGTCACCCCAGAGTGGAGATCGAGGTGTCGAATCTCCTCTCGTGAGAGAATCTCCTCCGCTCCCTTCACGTAGTACACTGGCACTCTACCTTCACACAATTCAACGAGGTGCGACGTATTCGAGGAGTTATACCCGCCGACTACAATCGCCAGATCCGCCGGTGCATCGAGGAGCGCCTTCATTGAACGCTGGTTTTCTGACGTCGCATAACAGAGTGTATCGCGAGTATCCGCAAAGTGTTCCGAGAGTTGATCCACTCCGAAGCGATCGGCAACTGCTTGCCGCATCATCTGCGCTATTTCATGCGTCTCTTCCGCAAGCATCGTTGTCTGATTGACTACGCCCAACCGACTCAGATCCTCCGGAACACGGAATCCATCCGAAAAACGACCGGCAAAATCGACATAAAACTGATCAGTCGACAACTCGCCTCGGACGTACCTCGCTAAAAGACTCGCCTCGCTCCTATCGCGGACCACAACACTGGGCCCGTCGATCCGAATCTGCGAGAAGGTAGCGCGAGTTTCTTCGTGTGTGTGCTTTCCATGGATCACTATCGTAAAGCCCTGACTTGCAAGCTGCCGGCCCCGCTTCCACACCTTTTCGACGAACGGACAGGTTGCGTTGTAGCTCTGCGGATTAATTCCGATCGACTCCAGCTTCTGAAAGAGCTCTCGGGTAGTTCCAAACGCAGGCACAATGACGACATCATCGGAGCGCAACTCGGAGAAAGGAATAATTTGCTGACCATCCACGGTCTGCAAAAACGACACTCCACGGGAAAGTAGATCTGAGTTTACGTGAGGATTGTGGATCATCTCACTCAAGAGAAAGATCCGCTTCCCCGGATTCTCTTCAATTGCTCGGTATGCGATCTCAATCGCATTCTCAACTCCGTAGCAGAATCCGAAAAAACGCGCGACGTGAAAGCACACGGGACCGAGATCAATCGCGGTCGGCGCGAGGTTCTCTTTGCGGGTATCGGCGGTTGCGCGACGCTTTTTAATTTCACCTATCAGGTCGGAGCGGTACGCACGTGGAATGTCGAATTGCTTTGGCATGGTCCCCTACTATGTCTCCCCGGGAGATTATCATGCCCTGCTGCAGCGAGTCTATTATCCGCAAAACGGCTGAGCTAGCCTTGACAGGGGAGGAAAAAATGATTTCCTGATGCGCATTTCGATAGTTTAACCTCCTCCTGCGCCAAGGCTTCAAAGGACAAGAACGCTTCGTCAAAACTCCCACAATGCTCGCAACGGAACCCTTTTCTGGCTCATCGACGGAATTAGTGGGTAGTAGCGGGGCAGAGCTACGGCATACCCCGCTGAGTTTCCAGCTAAAAACGAGGTTATTACGAGCACGTGCACGTGAACGGCCCGATATCATCACAAAGCACCCACTAAAAACGTCGAAGACCCCCTTTTCTAGCACCCTGCTAGCCCGGCACAACCTCGCCGTAGACGATCTCCTCTTCCTGCTCCTTCGGAATATCAGGAAGCACGGGCTGCGGGCGCGGGGTTTCCGCTATCTGTACCGCCTCTTCGATCGGCGGTGTTGTCGGGGTGACATCCGTCACCGCGGGGCTCGCACCTCCCGCCGTTGAGGCCTCCGCAGATGGCTCACTAGCCGGGGCGGTGGGCACTGCGGTGTTCACGGAGATCTCTGTCGCTACAGCGGTGCTGTTCGGGGTAAACGTTGGTGTGGCAGAGGGCATCGCCGTAGCGGTCGGCAACGGCGTCAAACCCTCCGCTCCATTCGTGTACAACGGACCGATCTCCATCTCAACAGACTCAAAACCATCGAATCGAAATGTCATCGTGATCGCCCCCGCGCACGATAGATCCGCCCTGCCTCGAGGTCCCTCACGCACGAAATTGGAGAATGGAATGACAACGTCTGTCTCTTCGGTCAACGTGCGATTGATGACCGAGCCTGAGAATCGTTGCCCGGTCGGGTCCCGGGCATCGTACACGCGAGTCTCGACACCAAAGCTTGGACAGCCTGATGTCGCCTGTTCATTACTACACGTCGAGTCGATGTTCACATGCGAGAGGACAAACGCGTACGCCCCTTCACGGGTAAGGTCGATGCAGTTTAGTCCCGACCCGGAGAGGACCTCAGGATGCTGATCCGCATCCCACGACAGAGTCATCGTTGCGGATGTTGCTCCGGACGCTTCAAACGTGAGGTGCCCAGCCCCCTTACGACTCACCGTTGCCGCCACCTCTCCATCGCCCCTGCGAGAAAGCGTGACGCCCGTGTAGCGCCCGACAGTGGATTCCGAGCGAGCTACCCCGGCGCATTGCGCACTCTCAACACACTCCACGTCCAAGGGAGCATCAAAGCGGTCTATCGGTATCGCTAGGCCCTCATACGCCCCAGCGAGGGTCATCGCCACAAGCACTGAGAGCTGTGACAACCAACGTCCTAATGTTCGATTTAACAACACGCGAAGTATCCCGGGGGAAAATATATAGCGCTGTGACAGCCCTTCGTCTCCGATAATCGGAAACTTATCCTCGGTTGTCACCTGCTTTCGTAAAATATTCTCACGAGGCCTCAGAGATAAGCGCCAGGCGGCTGGTCAGCAACGAGCGCAACAGGATGAGGAAGCGAGACGTACTGTTACGCAAAATCAAGACAAAGCACCTCGCCACGCTCATTGCACGGGGGAGCATCGGGAAAGAAGACTTCAAATGTCGTTCCCTTTCCTACCGAGGAAGTAACCTCAATTGAACCTCCGTGCGCGCTTACGATGCATTTTACGATAAAGAGCCCTAACCCGGAGCCGGCTACTCGTGCATGCGACGACAACCGCGCATATCGATTAAAGAGTCGCTGGGCTTCGGATGGCTCCATTCCCATGCCGAGATCCTGGACCGAGAGGAGTATCCCATCCACTCCCCGCGATAGTCGAACCGTGACAGAGCCCGCCTTCTGGGAAAACTTGATACCGTTACTGATAAGGTTCGAAAGTACCCGCTCGAAACCCAATGGATCAACGCACCCGATCAGATGAGGCTCCGCATAATCGACTACCAGGGAGATATCTCGAGTCTTCGCGGTGAGCGAGAAAGATTCAGCCGCTCGCGCGACCAGCGGCTCAAGCTCATTGCGCGCGGGATGCATCACAAATGCCCCCTCTTCGATCCGACGCACACTCAAGAATTCATCGATTAAGTGGATCGCGCCACTGGCTGCCGTCGATATGCGCTCTAAGAGCGCATGGGCGCGACCATCGGAAGACGCTCCATCGAGCAACACATCACAGGACACCGAGATCGCTCCCAGAGGCCCCTTGAGGTCGTGCGTAGTGGTCGAGAGAATCTCTCGCTGAAACCTCTCCCTGCGTTTCCGTTCTCGAATGTCTCGAACCCACAACACGAGGGCTTGCTCGCCCGATTGATCCCGTGAGGCTGACACGGAGATATCGAATGCCACCTCCTCCTCTCCGGCGTGAACCACCTCCGATGTCCACACAGCGCCCGGCTCAAGGTTGCACATCCGCTCGCGAAGTTTGTGCATCACTTCATCGCCACGAACGATCGAGCTTACGGGGATATCAAGGATGTTGAAGCTCTCAACTCCGAAACTGTGTAGGAATGCATCAAAACCCGAGTTCGTATAGCGCACCTTTCCATCGCGGTAGGCCACTGCAAGCCCATCGTTACTGTTTTCAATTGCCTCTTGCAGGAGATCCCGATCGCGAGTGGCCTGCAGGCGTTCTCGCTCAGCCGTAAGCACGCTTCGCAAACGAGAGAGGGCAAGCTGCAAAACATCTCTGAATGAGGAATCGAAGTTCTTGACCAAAAAATCACTCGCACCGGCTCTCATCGCCGATACTCCATCACTCAACGTGGAAGACGACGTGAGGACGAGCAGTGGCGTTTTCGGGGCAACCTGGCGCAGCGCAAGCACGGCTGCCTCGCTACGCATGTCGGGAAGATTGAGGTCACTTATGATGAGGTCAAATGAACCTGCCTTTAATTGCGATCGAGCCTCCCCGATGGAACCACACTTTGTGAGAGTGCCGATCAATCCACGCAGGCCACGGTCAATAAGCAAGGCATGCGCGGCGTCGTCTTCAACCAAGAGCACATCTGAGAAAAGCGTTTCGCGTTGATCCATAGACCTCGCAACGTTAGACGGAGACTTCTTTGGACACGGCTTACCAACACCCAGAAACCGTCGCTACGCGCTAAGAGATAGCAAGCCACGGCGGGACGTACGTCCGAATTTCCAGCCAGAAGATCCTTTATTTCTATCGGCAGATCGTCTATGGAATCGGAGTACAAAACGACCCGCTTAGGATACACGACAATGATTAAGCCCGACCACTGGATTCGAGAGTTCGCAGAAAAAGGCGGCATCTACCCCTTCAATCCGACCCAAGTGAATGCAGCTAGTTACGACGTGACCGTCGGAAACCACTGGATCTGCCCGACCCGGGACCCAGAAGAGATCGTTTCAGACTCAATAATCCTGTTTCCAGGGGAGGTGATCCTGGCGACCACGCAGGAGTACATCAAGATGCCCCGCGATGTCGTATGCGACCTCAAGCTAAAAAGCTCGCTCGGGCGCCTATGGCTCAATCACAGCCTAAGTGGCTGGATTGACTGTGGCTTCGAGGGCCAGGTAACCCTCGAACTCCAGAATCTTGGACCCTATCCGCGCGAACTCGTCAAGGGTATGCGCGTGGCCCAGCTCGTGTTTATGGGGATGGCTGCGGCCCCAGAGGTAGCCTACGGCGAGGGTGGCACTGGCCACTACCAAGGTCAATCAGGGGCGACCAAGGCGTGGGCCGAGGACTTCTTCCCCCGCGTTGTTGGCCCTAAAAAGTAACCCAGAGATTTGAGTCTTAGTACAGCTCGTGGTATACCCACGAGGCTCTGCGAAGCAGTGTTCCGGGGATGCCCCCCGACGGCGGAAAAGGTGTAGGACGGATAAGCCTACCCACATCGCAGAATGAATAACGTAAGTATTTGAAATTAGCAGTTATGGCAAATCACAAGTCTGCAATTAAGCGTCACCGTCAGAGCCTCAAGCGTCGCGATAACAACCGTTCAGCAAAGGCTGCGGTTCGAACAGCTCTCAAGAGCGCAGCGGCAGCAGCACAATCCGGCGACAAGGCAGAGGCTCAGAAGCTCGCTCGTGCAGCAGAGTCACTCATGTCGAAGGCTTCCAAGAAGGGCCTCTTCCACAAGGCGACACTTGCCCGAAAGATCAGCCGTCTTCAGGCTTCCGTGAATAAGGCGAAGTAGTCTTAGGACGAAACCCTTTGTTACGAGACCCCTGGTGCCCTATGCGGAGCGCCAGGGGTTTTTTATTACCAACTGCGATGCGGCGGAGATGCACCCTCCCTCCGCATCCTCATCTTTATCCTAAGCTTAATCCTGCACCTCCACCGGCTTATTAGCCCGCATTTTTCATGAAACTGCGTCGCGAGAGCGCCGAGATTGGTGATTGTTCGGGCCCAAAGGGCGAATTCAAAAAAACTATTTTCAGGGCGGAATCGTATCGAGATACCTTCCGGTCTGAAAATAGTTTTTTGGACCGAAAAAGCACCATTATCGGCGCTCGCAGTAGCAGGCTTCATGAAATATGCGGGTTAGTCTTATTCCTTGTTCCCTATTCTTCAAGAAACGCACGCTCAACCGAAACTGCTTGAGAATTCTATTCGATGAAGACAACTCGGCTACGCGGAGCTACACGGTTCTTCATGGCCGGATTGCTATCCGGATCCTGCCATTACATTACAGGATCGACCTGGCTAGCTTATCGATGGGCTGAAAGAGGTAGGTCCTCGACGCATCAAAGATCGTATCTCCAAATGGATCCGTCACGGAAGGATCCTCCTCTCGAGCTATTCGATGCTTAATGAGAGACCCAGCCTGAGACGGAGTAAGAGGGAAGAAGCTATCCGGGGATGAGAATACTGCATCATATCGCTCTTCATAGATACCCCTCGCCGCCAGCTTCGCCGCAAGAACAGCGAGTGAGAAGTTTGCTCTGCCATCTTTGATGAGGTTACCATACACAACTTCAGCGGCAGCCCCCGTTTGGCCACCTCTAAAAAGGATTTGAGCGCGGAGTATCTGCCCCACAATGGCAGTGGGCTCCAGCTTCACTATGGCTTCCGCCACCTCAAGCGCCTCTTCATGCCGCTTAAGACCAAGCAGCGCTTGCGTCTTTAAGCCAAGCCCTATGACATCCGCTGGCTGAAGCTTGACTCGGGCCTCGGCCACCTGAAGCGCCTCCTCATGTCGATTTAGACCAAGCAGCGCTTGCGTCTTTAAGCCAAGCCCTATGACATTCGCTGGCTGAAGCTTGACTTGGGCCTCGGCCACCTGAAGCGCCTCCTCATGTCGATTTAGACCAAGCAGCGCTTGCGTCTTTAAGCCAAGCCCTATGACATTCGCTGGCTGAAGCTTGACTCGGACCTCGGCCACCTGAAGCGCCTCCTCATGTCGATTTAGACCAAGCAGCGCTTGCGTCTTTAAGCCAAGCCCTATGACATTCGCTGGCTGAAGCTTGACTTGGACCTCGGCCACCTGAAGCGCCTCCTCATGTCGATTTAGACCAAGCAGCGCTTGCACTTTGCGGCCAAGGAAAAAAACGTTGCCTTCATCGTGTTGCAAACAGAGATCAACCAGTCGGATTGCGCGTTCGAATTGTTTGCCTTTGATAAGGGCCCCTAGCTGAGCACTAAGCTCCTTTGGGAGCTCGGGATACCTACCGATATTTCCCTTTATTACGACACCAGCAGCATCGAATTGCCCGACGCCGGCTAGCTGGCCTATCGTCGCGGCAAGACCTTGCGTTTCATTTGGTGTTGTCGGGCGCATGCTAGCTATCCTTCAAGAACATGGGTGCTTTTTTGATGGGCGTTACATCCGGTCACAGAGTTATGAAGACTTACGCTATTCGTGTGACATGAGGAGGTCTAAATTCAAGGGAAACAGAGAACCAAAAGGCACGGCAATCCATTGAATATATGGAGGATAGAGCCACCAGCATCATACATGCTTAACTGCACTGGAAGGTGCATTACCACTAAATTCCGCGAAAAACTCGGCTAATTCGGTAGTCGGGATGAGCAAGACAACACCGACGCGTCTCAATATGTAAGTTAGGTAACGCAGAGGCGCGGAAAGCGCGGAGGACACAGATAAAGTCCCATGAAGGTGAGCCTCTCACTTTCATTTACCCTAAAAACGGCAGTTAAGGCGGATGAAAACGGCTTAGATGTTCAAAAGCAGGCAGGATTTTGAACTTTTCAGAGGCGCAACCCTGGCACCGTCAGGGTGAGCACCGAAAATTCAAAAGCCAAGGTGATTTTGGACAGATACGCCGTTTTCAGACCCGCAACTGCCGTTTGTAGGTTTAATGTGGGATCGCCAGTGGTTCGCGTACTGCAACCTCCGCGTCTTCCGCGCCTCCGCGTTCATTAACCAAAAAGCTTCGTCATCGATCTCTACTGAGAGAAGAGAAGAGCAAAGACTTCATCTCCCCCGACGCGATGACACCGCCTTGAAACACGAATCCTCATGATCATTCACCATTCCGACCGCTTGCATAAACGCGTACATAATCGTGGAGCCAACGAAGGTGAAACCGCGCTTCTTGAGATCTTTCGAGAGGGCATCAGACTCCGGAGATGTCGCTCGGTAGGTCGCTCGCGAGAGTGGCCCGGCCGATCGCATCGGTCGGCCGGCAACGAAATTCCAAAGATAGTCTGAGAACGAGCCCAGGTCATCCTGGAGCGTTAGCACGGCACGAGCGTTTTTGATGGTGCCTTCTATCTTCAAACGATTTCGAATAATCCCTTCGTTCGCCATGAGGCGTTCGACGTGCCGGGGAGTAAACCGAGCAACCTTCCGAACATCAAAATTCGCAAATGCCGCACGATACCCCTCCCGACGTTTTAAGATCGTGAGCCAACTCAGACCCGCTTGCGCACCTTCAAGTATTAACATCTCAAAGAGCGTGCGGTCA
Source organism: Bdellovibrionota bacterium (assembly GCA_044347025.1). Lineage (GTDB taxonomy): Bacteria > Bdellovibrionota_C > UBA2361 > UBA2361 > OMII01 > OMII01. The sequence continues at coordinate 1,715 of JBIIYC010000016.1, read as the reverse complement.
TCGTACACAGGCACCCCCCATTCGTTATCATGGTAGTCGACGTAGAGCGGATCGTCAGAGCACCAAAAACAGCGGGTGCGGGTATCTGTCATAGCAGGGCTCTCGCAAGGTGGAGATAGAATTTCCTACTCAATCACCTTCATGACCTCAGCCAGCACCTCAACCTCAAACACACTCGCCAGGAGCGCATTCTCAAGAAATGGATTTTCGGCGAGGCCAGCGGCTTTAATATCCTCTCTAATCATCGAGAGAACCTCTGTGGCGATCTTCTTGAACTGCGCCGCGTCAGTCACGGTCACCCCCTGTTCCCCGCGCTCATACGTCGCGTTGAAGGACTCGGCATGCTTCTCAATTATCCGACCGACGCTCGTCTCTACGAGATCCGAGAATGCGTATCGCGCAACGCCTAGAAAGTACACCTGCTTATTCTGGTAGTTCTTTTCGATGAAAAATGCCACCGCTGGGGCCTTACCCGTACTAACCGCCGCTCGAAAGTCCTTGGCAAAGGAAACTACCTGAGAACCGTTTCCTCCCTCACGCTTAATAAAGCTCTTAAGGGCGGCGTTGAGGTTCTTTGCAGCCTGAAAAGCATCCTGAACTTGGGTAACGGTCGTTGGTAACATGAATCACTCCACTGGGGCAGAAAATCGTTATATGACGCCGGCATAGTAGCACAAGCAGTACCTGGATAAAGGGGCTGAAAATCGCGAAATACCGCCCCTTTTCCCTGCTTAAAAGTACTCGTCAAAGCAGGCAGCCTCGCGCTTGGTAAGGGGGGCTTCTCCAGTCGCCATAGCCACCGAGGGTCGAAACCGCTGCAACGATTCAGGGAGGACTCGAAATCCTTGCCGTTCGTACAGTACCGGGTCTACCTCGGAGAAGAGCAGAAAACGCACCTCAGGGTCCTCCAAACGGAACAGCTCCATTACGGCGCGCACAAGAACCGTTCCGTACCCCATACCTCGCTTATCAGGGCGAGTTGCGATTGAACACACGCCGACACAGCCCTGAAAAAAACGGATAACCGAGAGCTTTGAAACCCGCTCACCATCAGGCTCCTCCAGTAGATAGCGGATGCCGCGCATGTAATTGCGCCCCTGAGTCGCCTGAGCGACGAACGCCTCTGCCGAGAGCTCCCGCCCCCACGTATCGTGGCCAAAGAGGAGAAGCTCTGGTTCGTCCTCTGGCATCGCGATACGAACCCCACCAATGTGCGTAAAACGCGGGGTCCCAGCCGGCATATTCTCAAGGAACATGCCTTGGGGCCGCACCCACGAGCTGGACACCGGATTGTCATACAAGGAGCGGTAGGCGATGTACGGCTCAAGTGTCTCGGAATGAGTCACGGTGGTAAGACGAAGGTAGTAGTTCCCCTTGTAGTGTCGGTAGACCGGAAACATACGCAAAGGGCCTCCTGCGTAGCCTGGAAATACACTCTTGTTAGAAATCCGGAGCGATGGCTTTATCGTACATCATCCGCGATGCCTGCTCCGAAAGTGAGCTCAATGCGCTTGCTTCCTGACCACGCGAAATTTCTCGACTACTCAGATTGTTGAGATCGCCTGCCGATATCGAACCACCCGCAAACGCTACAGAGCTCGTCACAACCACGCTACTATCGGAGCCGAATGTTTGCGATACACGGATCTGATTATCACGCCAGAGAACTGGCCCCGTCACGCGACGCAGCTCCCCCGTGATAAACATCGTAGTCT
>JBIIYC010000015.1:0-27149 GCA_044347025.1 Bdellovibrionota bacterium | reverse complement strand
CTTGCGGTATGACCTGACTCATGGCGCAAATAGAATAGTGGTGTGCCCCTACAAGCGCCTCCCGCCACTGTCCTGGGAGGTCGTTGTTGGTTGAGCGAATCAGGACTAATATGGGCCCGACATGTGAAGCACGTTCGCAAGTGCCGGTTTGTCACGGTGTCGATATGCAAAACACACAAGTATCAAACGCGAAATCACAGCAATGCACTCCTAGTATCTCGATCCCTGAGTCAGAGCTACAGCTCTCCTTTGCCCGCTCCGGTGGAGCGGGCGGTCAGAATGTGAACAAGGTAGAGACCAAGGTATTGGCTCTCTTCGATATTAGGCGTTCCCGTGTGCTTAGTGAGGACCAGAAGGGAGTGATTATTCAAGAAGCTACTAAGCGGGGACTCCTTCGACGTGGCGAGTGCCTCGTAGTCACGGCTCAAGAGCATCGCAGTCAGCATATGAATCGTGCAGAAGCTGTGCGGCGCATGGAGGATATAGTGAGAGATCTCCTGCTTCCACACCCCGAGCGATTAGAAACCGTAGCGCCTCCATCGGCTGCTCTTGCGCGGAGGCTTCACAAAGAGGGGCGCTCCGAGTTGAAAGCACGTCGGCGCGAGGGCATTCGACAGCTGTTTGAGAGGGACTAATCAGATTGAGCACTAAGGGCCTTAATCAGAGCCCTTACGTTTCAGACGAAATGCGACGTGGCTCTAGTATCGAACCACGCGTATACGCACGCACTCTGCTGGAGAGCAGAGTCAAACGCTCAATGGCTTTTTCACTCACGCTCAAAGAGTAACTGCTGCCGCTTCGGGGCGATTGAAATGGGCGTGCCAGCGGGGTACGTACCGCTGAAACAGGCATCGCAAAATGTACCGGGAGTCGAGCCGACCGCTCGGTAGAGTCCTTCGAGCGATAGGTATGCGAGGGAGTCGACCCCAATAAATTGCGCAATCTCCTCAACGGAGTGCTTCGAGGCGATTAATTCCGCTTTGTCCGGCGTGTCGATGCCGTAGTAGCAGGGGTCGGTTGTTGGAGGGGAGGAGATTCTCAGATGAACCTCGCGAGCGCCAGCTTGGCGAAGCATGGTAACAAGTTTTCGACTCGTTGTCCCTCGAACGATAGAATCATCTACCACGATGATAGACTTGCCAGCCAAGATTGCGGGATTGGGGTTGAGCTTAATCTTCACGCCGAAGTCACGGATCGACTGCTTCGGCTCAATAAATGTCCGACCTACGTAGTGGTTTCGTACGAGCCCCATCTCAAAAGGAATCTTGGACGCCTCTGCGTAGCCTATTGCTGCCGCAACGCCACTGTCTGGTACTGCAGTGACGAGATCTGCCTCTACGGTGCTCTCACGGGCAAGTTGAGCGCCCATGTTCTTGCGGAGTTGGTAGACATTTTTACCGAATACATTCGAGTCCGGGCGTGCGAAGTAGACGAACTCAAAAATGCATGGGGCCTCTTTTGCGAACCCGAATGGAAAGAAGCTTCGCATCGAACCATCACGAAGGACCTCAACGACCTCTCCCGGGGCGACGTCGCGGAGGTATGTAGCGCCGATGAGATCGAAGGCGCACGTCTCAGATGCGAATACCTTCGCTCCGTTGAGTTCGCCAATAGCAAGGGGGCGAAGGCCGTAGCGATCGCGCGCCACGATCAGGCGATCATGAAAAAGAACGAGGAGCGAGAATGCTCCGTGCAAACGTTGGAGCGCTGCGATGACACTCTCTACGCGCGGCGCGTCCTTATCTCCATGCGCAAGAAGATGCAATATCGTCTCTGTATCGGAGGTGCTACCGAAAATGGAGCCTTTGTCGATTAACTCTCGCCGGAGTTCGTCCGCGTTAATGAGGTTGCCGTTGTGGGCGACTCCAACATATCCCAGGGAGATGTCCGCTACGAATGGCTGCACGTTAGCGAGCTTGTTACCACCCGCTGTCGTGTAACGGACGTGACCGATTGCGAAGTCTCCTGGAAGTTGGGCGAAGTCGAAGTTGCCAAAAACATCGGCTACAAGACCAAGACCCTTGTGAAAAAAGAAGTGTGGGTGCTCGGCTCCGTTCTCTTTAACCGATACTACGCCGGCTCCCTCCTGGCCGCGGTGCTGCTGCGCGTAGAGCCCAAGATATACCAGGTTCGCGGCCTCTGGGTGATTCCAAACAGCCATGAGACCGCATTCGTCGTGAAACGCATCGTTGTGAAGCTTCATAGTTAGTGTCGAAATATCTCATCTAGACCGTGATACCACGCCTCGAAAGCCTCGCGTGCGGGGATAGAGGCTATCCCCTCCACGGAGATATCGGCTCCGCCCACAACACCCTCTCCAGAGATTGCGAGAGAATGGGCTGCGATAATTGCGCGAACCTGCGAGGCCTGCTCGCGCGAGCAGCTCACCAGAAATCGGGCGCCTGTTTCCGCAAAGAGGGCGCCATCGCGACGACCGCTGGTGTCCAGGAGGTGGATCGAAACGCCACGTGGTTCGGTGTAGTCTGTAAAGCAGGCCTCAGCGAGGGCAACAGCGAGTCCGCCTTGAGAGAGATCGTGACAGGACCGAATGAGTTTTTTCGCCGCGAGGGCTCGCATGCAATCACACGTGCGACGCTCAAGCTCGTAATCGATGCCGGGGAGTTGTCCGCGCTCGATGGCGTGAACCTCCGCGAGGTAGGCGCTTCCCCCGATGTCGGTTGGTTGCGTGGTGCCGACGAGGAACACGCTATCTCCATCGTTTTGAAATCCTGAAGGCACCGCGCAGGTAACATCCTCAAGTAGCCCTACAACGGCGAGGAGAGGAGTTGGTTGAATGCCCTGGCCGTGCGTCTGATTGTAGAGGCTGACGTTGCCGCTCACGACGGGGATCTCGAACGCTCGAGCAGCCTCTCCAAGCCCCTTGATGCTCTCCGCAATCTGCCACATCGTGTTAGGGACCTCTGGGCTCGGCATGTTGAGGCAATCCGATATCCCGAGAGGGGTTGCGCCTGTTGCGGCGATGTTCCGAGCTGCCTCGGCCAGCGAGTGTGCTGTCCCCGTGTGGGCATCGATCGCGCAGTAGCGGGAATTACAGTCGAGTGTGATAGCGATACCTTTCTCGATCGGCCGTCCGGATTTGATCCGAACGACTCCAGCATCGCTTCCTGGGTGGATAACGGTATCTCCACGTACGGTCGAGTCATACTGGTTGTACACCGCGTGTCGGGAGCAGTTGTTCGGCGACCCCAATACGCTCAGCCACGTTGCCGAAAGATCTGAGGGTTCCGGAATTGTTGAAAGGTCGATCGGTGCGGTCAGTGTTGGATCTGCTGGTTTTGTTTGAGGCCAGTTGTACTCCGGAACCGCGCTCGTGAGGAGGTGCGCAGGAATTGTTGATACCAGCTCTCCATGCCACAGCAGTTCAACGTCCCCGCCGGGAATTACTTCCCCGATTGCTACAGCATCGAGCTCCCAACGTTTAAAGATCGATATTAATTTCTCCTCATAGCCCGCCTGCACGATAAAGAGCATTCGCTCCTGTGATTCGGAGAGCATGATTTCATACGGGTTCATTCCTGTTTCCCGTTGTGGGACGCGATCGAGGTGGAGGCGGATGCCGTTATTGCCTCGGTCCGCCATCTCAAACGACGAGCTCGTCAAACCGGCGGCGCCCATATCTTGCACGCCAACCACGTACCCGCTCTTAAAGGCCTCTAGGCAGGCTTCTAAGAGAAGTTTCTCCTGAAACGGGTCTCCTACCTGGACAGTCGGCCGCTTAGCCTCGGAGTTGTCGCCGAAGGACTCGGATGACATGCTTGCGCCGTGGATACCATCACGACCCGTCTTGGAGCCGACATACAACACAACGTTGCCGATGCCGGCTGCAGTTCCGAGGAATACTTCATCGTGTTTCACGAGGCCCAATGCAAAGGCGTTTACCAGGCAGTTGCCGTTGAACGAGGGGTGAAAAGCAAGCTCTCCGCCTATTGTCGGAATTCCCATGCAGTTCCCGTAAAAGCCGATTCCATTTACGGCTCGACGCAAGAGGTATCTGCTCTTTGCTACCGCGGGGTCTCCAAAACGGAGGGAGTTTAAAAGAGCAACCGGGCGAGCGCCCATGGTGAAGACGTCTCGCAGAATCCCTCCCACGCCGGTCGCCGCACCCTGAAAGGGCTCGATGAAACTTGGATGGTTGTGGCTCTCTACCTTGAACACAACGGCTTCGTTGTCTCCGATATCGACGACGCAGGCGTTCTCTCCGGGCCCAACCAGAACTCGCAGTCCCTTGGTTGGAAGGGTGCGGAGGTGAACCTTTGTGCTTTTGTACGAACAATGTTCCGAAAAAAGTGCGGAGCAGATCCCGAGTTCGACCATGTTGATCGAGCGTCCAAGTGCTTTGGTGATAGCCTCAAACTCAGCGGGCTTTAGACCGTGCTGCTGTGCATCATCCAGCGTCGCTGTGCGCATCCATGGAGGAGTGTTCGATGTGCGGTGTGTACTATCGTTCAGAGGCGAGGCTGGATGTGTCATAGAAGGTCCCCGTTGAAACGCGGTGAGTGTATACCGGCGGGGTTAATCACTCAATCACAAAGAGGAGAATTGCACATAAATTTCGGGTGTTTGAGGAGTGCATCGTGACGCCAGTTGGGAGCCTCTGGAACGCAATTCTAGGGGTGAAACCCACGCAGCATTTTTCGTGCTCAAAAGTTCTTGAGGAGGGAGCCAAAGGTGCGTGTTTCTCGTAGAGGACGCGCGGAACGCTATGCAGCACCACTTCGGGCCCTAATTCATCAAGAACAAGCACAGTTAAGCCGAACTGAACCTTACCGGGCAATCAATGAGGGGGGCCCCGGCATCCAACTATACAGGGGCACCACGTTCGGCGGGTCCGAGCTGCTGGCTTAATAGGTTGTCGGGTTTCTTGTAGATCGTTTACCTTGGTAGTAGGCGCTGCGAAGAGGCCCACTTGGCTCGGCAGGAGGGTATCGTTACAGGGTGGGAGATCCTCTGCCACTTCGGAACTGACACAGTCGCCACAGAAGGTTGTGAGGTTGTTGTTCGGGTCACAGTGAGCGGGGAGCGCTTCGTTATGGACGAGACGCTCAACATACAATGGTCACCGGTGGTAGTAGAGCACGTTCGTTAAGGAGAAGGTTCGATGAGCAATGAATTCCAAAAGCTAATTCAGGAAGATCGCGAAACTCGGAAGAAGTCCTCCTGGAAGGGGACGATGCTTGAGTATCTGGAGTTAGTGAAGGAAAATCCCTCGGTCCATAAGCTCGCTCATAAGCGCCTCTTTGATATGATTAATGACCAGGGCATGGTCGAAGTGGATCTTGAGCAGAATCCTCGTCTCAAGCGGATCTTCAAGGGAGAAAAGCTCAAAGTATACAATTTTTTCGCGGATGAATTCTTCGGAATGGAGAAAACGATCAATCAGATCGTTCGTTACTTCCACTCCGCGTCGCTGAAAGGAGAGGAGAGTCGTCAGGTTCTGTACCTGGTCGGTCCGGTCGGATCTGGTAAGAGTTCTCTGGTCGAGCGCTTAAAAAAAGGTCTCGAGCACCTTCCTGCATTTCATGCGGTCGAGAACTGCCCAATGTTTGAAGAGCCCCTGCACCTCGTCCCGCGCCATCTGCGAAAAGAGTTTTCAAAGATGCTCGGAGTTGAGATTGAGGGCGATCTGTGTCCTGTTTGTCGCTACAAACTGAAAGAAGAGTATCAGGGGAAATGGGAAGATTTCCCGGTTCGCACCTACGATTTTAGTATCCGTGCTAAGCGTGGTGTGGGTGTGGTTCCTCCGGTAGACCCGAACAATCAAGATACTAGTGTATTGATCGGAGGCGAGGATATATCAAAGCTTGATATCTACTCTGAGGGCGATCCTCGCGTGCTCGACCTAACTGGTGCGCTGAACGTGGGTAACCGCGGTATGGTGGAGTTCATTGAGGTATTCAAGAATGAGACTGAGTACCTGCACGCGATGATCACAGCGACCCAAGAGAAGTCGATTCCTGCTCCTGGTCGGCATGGAATGATCTATGTCGATACCTGTATCGTTGCGCACTCAAATGAAGCTGAGTGGAAAAAGTTCAAAAGCGATCACACCAACGAGGCGATTCTAGACCGTATTGTGACCGTCAAAGTTCCGTACAATCTACGTCTCTCCGAGGAGGTGAAGATTTACAAAAAGATCATCCGCCAATCTCAATTTACGGCTGATATCGCGCCGCATACGATTGAGATCGCTTCAATGTTTGCGATCCTCTCGCGGCTTGAGCCAACGAACAAATGCGATCTGATGACCAAGCTTAAGCTCTACAACGGCGAAGAGGTTGTGGAAAAGGGTAAGACAAAGCGGATCGATGTTGTAGAGTTGCGTGAGGAAGCGAAGAGTGAGGGGATGAACGGTATCTCCACGCGGTTCATCATGAAGGCGCTCGATAACGCGCTTTCTGATAATATTGAGCAGAATGCGATACATCCGATCTCTGTGCGTGAGGCGCTCGTGCACATGGTAAAAGAGGCGGACTTTCCGGACGATGTGAAGAAACGCTACCTGGAATTCCTTCAGGACACTCTTCACAAGGAGTATCTCGAAGTTCTTGAAAAGGAGATTACGAAGGCGTTCGTCTATTCCTACCAGGAGCAGGCGGAAGCGCTGTTCCAGAACTACCTCGATCACGCAGAGTCCTATGTAACCAAGAAGAAGTTTAAGGATCGAAGTACCGGCGAGGTCTTGGAACCTGACGAGGGCTTCATGAAGTCCATCGAGGAGCAGATCGCCATCATCGGCACAGCCTGTGACGGCTTTCGGCAGGAAGTAATCGCATACCTCTGGTCGGCGGGGCGCCGTGGCGAGAAGGTTTCGTACGAGTGCTATGAGCCACTCAAAGAAGCGATTGAAAAGAAACTCATGGCGAGTGTTCGTGATGTATCGCGAATTATCACGAAGGCTCGTACCCGTGATGACGATCAGCACAAGAAGTACGGTCGCATGGTTGAGCAGCTTATTCGGAACGGCTATCCAGCGAGCTGTGTGGATATTATTCTGAAGTACGCGGCGAACAACCTCTGGAAGGATTAGCGGTAGCGATATCGTGAAACGTGCAGGAATGCTTGTGCTCTGGTCTGAGGTTTTGTCTCTGAGGAATTGAGCCGCTCATGTCGACCATATTTCGTCCGTATACTCCCACGTCGCAGCGTTCTGACCGGAGCGCACGCGATAGGATGCGTCACCGTCAAAAGATTAAGGACTCCATCCGTGACAACATCGGGGATATCCTCGCAGAGGAGTCGATAATTGGTCGGGATCGAGACAAGATAATCAAGGTGCCGATAAAATCGGTGAAGGAGTACCGGTTTATTTATGGCGATAACTCGCCCGGTGCTGCGCAGGGAGATGGCAATCAGAAGCCGGGCGATGTGGTTGATCAAGGCGGTCAGGAGGGGCAGGGGCCAGGGCAGGGAGCCGGAAGTCAGGCAGGCGTTGATGCGTTCGAGACCGATATCACTCTCGAAGAGTTGATTGCGATTATGTTCGACGACCTTGAGCTTCCAGAGTTGGAGCGCAAGGCGCTCAGGAAGGTGATGTCAGAGGATGCTCGTAAGCGCAAAGGACATCGAAAAGCAGGCATTCGCCCCCGACTCGACAAGCGGGCAACCGCGCGTAATCGTATCCGTCGGAAGCTCTCAGTCAAAGGCAGTCGTGGTGAAGAGACGAGCGAGGAGAAGCCGCGCTTTCCTTTTCATGAAGACGATATGAGCTACTTTCATATCGCCCCGACCACGAGGGAGGCTTCAAATGCCGTGGTGTTTTGCATCATGGATACATCGGGCTCAATGGGAACCGTGAAGAAGTACCTGGCCCGAAGCTTCTATTTCTTGCTGTATCAGTTCGTTCGTCAGAAGTACGCCAACGTAGAGGTAGTATTTATAGCACACCACACCGAAGCGAAGGAGGTTCCCGAAGGTGACTTCTTTCATAAGGTTGAGTCGGGGGGAACCTATATCTCCTCTGGCTATCGGAAAGCTCTTGATATTATTAACGACCGCTATCATCCATCGCTCTGGAATATCTACGCCTTCCACTGCTCAGATGGAGATAACTTCTATTCGGATAACGAGCGTGCACTGCAGGCGGCAGAGGAGTTGTGTAAAGTGTGCAATCTCTTCGGATACGGTGAGATTAAGCCATCAGGAAGCGCCTACTACAGCGGTAGTATGTTAGAGGTGTTTGGACAGATTCAGGCACCGAACTTTCATATGATCACGATCGAGAAGAAAGAGGACCTTTGGGAGGGCTTCAGAAGCTTTTTAATGAAGGATAAAGCGAGTGGGGTGTCAGCCCACGGGAAGGTGTTTGGCAATAGTGAAGGGGCGGCGGCGGCCGCACCGTGAGGAATTATGTCATTTAACGTTGATGAGCTCGCACAGTGGGACGATCGCATTCGGGAGTTGGTAGTTCGCTACGGGTTGAACTGCTATCCGCAAGAGTTTGAGGTATGCGACCACAATGAGATGTTGGGCTATATGGCATATACTGGCATGCCGTCCCACTACCCACACTGGTCGTATGGAAAATCGTACGAGCGGCAAAAGACGATGTACGATTACGGAGTTTCGGGATTGCCGTACGAGATGGTGATCAACTCGAACCCTTGTTTGGCGTACCTCATGCGCGACAATTCGTTGTTGCTGCAGGTGCTCACCATCGCACACGTCTACGGGCACAACGACTTCTTTGCGAATAATTTTACCTTTACGAGTGGCACCGATGCGAAGCACGTATTGGAGATGTTTAAGAACGCTGCGAATCGTATCGCGAGCTACCACGAGGACCCCTCAATAGGAATCGAGGCGGTGGAAGCTATCGTCGACCATGCGCATGCGGTGTGTTATCAACGTTCTCGTAACCTCGCCATCAAACAGCTCTCGGATACGGAGCAACGAATTCGTGCCTGGGAGCGGGCGCAACCGGCACCCGATCCGTGGCGGGACATTCATCCAGCTCCTGAGTACGTGGCTCCAAACCTCACAAAGACCCCCGCTGAGCCCGTCGAGAATCTTCTGCAGTTTATCTCCCAGTACAACCCATATCTCCCTGAATGGAAGCGCGATATCTTGCAGATAGTTGATCAGCAGACCCAGTACTTCATGCCCCAAATGGAAACGAAGATCATGAACGAGGGGTGGGCGAGCTATTGGCATCACAAGATTCTGAATGAGTTGAAGCTTCCTCAGGACATGCACCTTGAGCTCATCGTTCGCCATAATCAGGTTCTGCGTCCTCATCCAGGGGGACTCAATCCGTACCATCTCGGGTTTGTTATGTGGCACGACATCGAGCGTCGTTGGAATGAGGGTGATATTGGGAAGGAGTGGAGTGATGAGAAGCCACCCGTAGCGACCCCTTCGATGGATGAGAACGACACTCCTGGGCGTAGAAAGATCTTCGAGGTTCGCGAGTCGGACCGAGACCAGTCATTCCTGCGCCGATTTCTTACCCGCGAGTTAATGGAAGAGTTGCACCTCTTTCAACATGATCGAAGAGGAAAAGAGCGTGTGGTAACGAAGGTATCAAATGAGGAGGGGTGGAAGGATGTGCGGGATACCCTTATCAAGAACGTTGGAACTGGCTCTATTCCGGTGATCAAGGTTGAGGATGCTGATTTTGGGCGCAACCGAACCTTGTATCTGAAGCACTACCACGATGGACGGGACCTCCAACTCGAATACGCGGATCACACCCTTAAGCATGTAGCCCAGCTGTGGGAGCGAGAGGTGGTGCTTGAAACGATCATCAACGGAAAGGGTAGCCTTCTGAAGGTTGTTGGAGATTCGCTCAAGATCGAGCGCTTATAGGCCCAGGAACGCGGGGCAAAACCTCTAATAGTCTTATTATCGAGCTGGATACCTGAACGTGCTTGTGGTCGTAAACGCGTACGAAAGCGTTGGGTTTTTGTTTCGGGTACGTTCGCCAGCACATTCAGGCGAGGGGTGTCTCGCTTCCCAAGCCTGAAATTGTGAGCCCGCATGTATCATGGAACTGCGGCGCAAGACGGTCATTAATCGCGATTTTGAATCGAAGGTGCGCCAGTGTCGGCGCTCGCTATCGGAGCCTTCATGCGACCACCTAGCGCGGTGGAGTAATCGCGCGAATATCACGCAGCGTCGGAGTGTCCGTTGAAAGTTTCAAAAGAGGGAGTGCTATCGCATATGATGGAGCGATCTCACTTCGGATACGTGCCACCGTTTCCTCACGGGGACCTGAGGCGTCGATCTCGATAAGGCGTCCGCTTCCTCTGTAGTAATCGACGAGATCGGGGGCTTTCTGACGGTATGTTGCGAGTCGTTTCGCGAAAATCGCCGGGTCATCGTCCTCTCGCTGCTCGGTGAGTCGCCGCAGCTGATTCCGCTCCAGGAGTTTGGCATCCGGCGCATCAAGGGCTACTACCTGTACATCCTTCGGATCGTGCCCCATGGTTCGTAAGGAGACATCGAGAACGATTGCTTGTTTGAGGTTCCTTGGAAAACCGTCGTACAGAAACTTGGAATGGGCGGGAAAGCCCGCCTTGTAGAGCTCAACCAGGTGGATAATAGCGTCATCAGGAAGATAGCCACCAGTTCGCATGATCTGGTCGAAGTCCTCCCTCCACGCCGCCTTGAGCTCGGCGCCGCGCGGGTGGATGGAGAGATCGATCGTGCTCGGTTTACCCTGAATGGCGCGAATGATCTCTCCAGTCGGTATTAGTACGTAGGAGGGATCAGAGCAAAGCTCTCGAGCAATAGTACCTTTGCCAACACATGGGGGACCGAACAAAATAGTGATCATAGGATACCGGTGCGCGATACTACACCGCACGTCATCCAAAAGAAACGTGTATCTTCCTGCCCGGTATCTGCCCTATTTTCCTAACAGGGTGGTGAAAAAAGGTTCCGTAGTGAGCATTTTGAGAGTTTTGACGAAACGAGGCGGAGACAACGAAAAAACCGGAGGCGTATCCTCTAAGATCCGTTGAGGATTTTTTCGTCGTCTCCAACGAAGTTGCAGTCAAAGTATCGAAATGCGCAACAGGAAGTCTTTTTTCACCACCCTGCTATGGCTTCTTGACCCAGATCTCCTGGTCGTGGACCGATGTCGCGAGGACGATTTCGTTCTCGACGCTGACGCTTATCTCTGTATTCTTGCCAACCGGCTCGGCTACCACCATCACAAAACCAACGAAGTCGTGGGGGGGGAACTGAGGAAGCTCGAGATCCTCGTTGTCCAGGCCACAATCCTTTATCTCGATCTTATACGTTTCCTCATCTACCTTGCTGATCTGTGCCTGGGCGCGTGGTTTGTTGAGCAAGATTTTGAGAACTGGGCTCTTATCCGGAAGTCGCTCGAACTTATATCCCTTGATGCTGAAAGTTGTTGGCACTTTCGGTTGAGGCTCTGCGGGCTTTGAATCCTCTATGTCGCCGAGATCTTCGCCAACATCATCGAGTGAATCCTCCGCTCCCGTTTGGTAGTCTGGAAGAGCGGGTTGTTGAGGTGCTCCCTTGCCTGCTACCGGGGCTGCGCCCGCTATTCCAGCGGCTCCTTCCATATCAGAGAGTGTCGGTTTCGACGTCTCTGTTGGTACAACCGTGGGGGGCGTCGTCGGTATCGATGTCGGTACTGGGGTTGCAGTTAGTGCTGGTGCCGGCGTTAACGTTACCGTCATAGTTGGCGCCGTGGTCGATGTTGGTGTCACGGCAGGCTTAGTCGGTTGCGATTGAATTGTGGGTGTCACACTCGGCGCCGCTGTCGGTAATGCAGGTGCAATCGTTGCTACCTTCGTTGCGGTGGATGTAGCTTGTACTGTCGGAGCGATGGTGGGTGCGGCGGGCGGCGTAGTTGGTGCTGGCGCTGCTGGCTCTTCCCCCTCAAGAATCTTGATTATCGCTTGTCGTTTGCCGGCTTTCCATTCGTACTCGGGTGGGGTCGATTTAACGAGGTCCACCACCACTCTGAGTTTAGTGGGATGCGCACCAAGGCGTATCTGTTTAATCACGCCGTTCTCTGGTGCTTGAAGGTCTTCGCTCTTCTTAATCGAAGCGCCTTCAAAATCGACGACGAGTCTCGGCGGGGCCGAGAGAAGAAATGCATTTATCTTTGAGTCGTTCGGTACGGATATCTTGAGCACGATGAAGCTCTTAGTGCCATCGATCTCTCGGTTAATGAGGATGCTCACTTTTTCTTTGGACGAGATAGTCTTGGGGCCATCCGAAAGACCACCTTTGCGTGATTGCGCATGCACAGTGGTGCTGTTGGAGAGAGAAGAGGCGAGGAGCACAATCAGTGCGCAGGTGACGAAGCGGAGGGTGCTCGATGGGCGAATCATGGAGGGGAGTAAAACCATATCAGGTAGCATCCGATAGAAGTTAGGCCCCCGCAACGTCTGCTCGATGAGCCGAGTGCGAGTTGAAGATCAGGGCTCGGGATGACAGTCCACGCGCGCTCTTCGTATCCCAGTATAGTAGGGGCTAACCGACTGGTTGCATAGGGGAAAAGAGGTGCCCGGGGAGCTCGGGCCCGGGTGTGAATTCTTATTTATTGCCCCGCGCCGAGCTGCATCTGCTCTCGTTCGGCATGTGCCCGCTCCCCAAACAATCGAATCTTCTTTTCGCAGGCGAGCATAGCCGAGGTATGAGGGGTCTTGAGGATCCATCGTGTTGATTCGCCCTCTGGCGAGTCTGTCTCAATCTCCATGGTATCTCGCGGCTCGTCTGCCTCCTCTGAGTGGTCTGTAATGAGACGGAAGTGCTCAAGGGTCGAGTGAGCGAATTCCAACTTCGCTCCGGTATCACTCTCCGAGATCATGATGAGGTGGTCAGGGAACAGCGATACCCAGACAGGTATCGGATGGGCTTGAAGATCCTCCGGATCAATCTCTGGATATTTCTGGGCGATCAGTTTCATCGGGGGGATGAGGTCCCCTCGGAAGAGAGCCTTTAGTGCCGGGTCCTTCGATTGCATAGAGGCGGCGTACTGAGATGCGGTGTGTTCCGCTACCATGTACTTCGCGATGAGACGCGGCCGTCCCTCGCGCCATGCCCGCACAGAGATGACTTGGTAAAGCAAAGGAAGGAGAACAGCGGTTCCGAGGAGTATGGATGCCATGCCAAGCCCAAAGGCACCGCTGGCTCCGAAAAGGGTCAGCAGGATGCAGGCCTCAAGGCCCTTGGCCTTTGCGTTCGTGAGAAGCTCTCGCTTCTCCTCCTCGGGGACCCGGTGCCAAGCCCGTTTAACCTGCGCGATATTCGATGGAGTTTCCGACATGACCTACGAGGAAAATATTGCCGTATCAACCGCCTTAACTAGTTGATATCTGGACTTTTGAGGCTCCAAAATACCAACGCCTGGCTCTATAAGCACGGAGTGTACCGCGCCCTGGTATTGGTTCGAGCAGATCCGCCATCTGCTGTAGGTTTTGGGGCTGTAGGGGGGCTGCTTTTTTGGGGGCTTTCGGTGGGGCAGCGGAGATTTCAGCGTGGGATGACGGCACGCAACAAATCCCGCGCGATACTCGATTACTCGGGCATGTTTGCATCCGCGTATACCAGTTGCATTGTCGGCCTTGATGCTGTGCCCGTTGAGATTGAGGTTCGAGTCCGCGAGGGGGAGCTTGCTAAGTTCACGATTCTCGGACTTGGAGGGGCTGCTGTCAGGGAGTCTCGAGATCGGATCTTAGCTGCGCTACAACGAGCAGGGTTTGACCCTCCGAATCAGATCTTGGTCAACCTCGCACCCGCGGAGGTGCGAAAAGACAGCGCGGTATTTGATCTGCCGATTGCGCTTGCCATTGCGTGCGCAATCGGTGCATTGCCGCAATCGGCTCTTGAGGGGCTCTCGATCTGTGGTGAGTTATCGCTGTTGGGCGATGTTAAGCCAACAACCGGGATCGCGGCGCATGCGATGCTGGCTGCACAGAGCAAGCGGCGTGCGATCTTCGTTCCCGATGACAATGGGGAGGAGGCCGCAATGGTGGACACTATCCGAGTTGTTGGTGTGCGGAACCTAAATCAGGTCGTCCGAATCCTGAAGCAACAGGAGCCACCCCCTATTAAGAGCCAAAGAGCCCCGGTCGTGCTCCAGCAGCGAAAAAGTCTCGACGATGTGCTTGGTCAGGAGGTGGCCAAGCGAGCGTTGGCGATTACAGCCGCCGGTGGCCATAATCTCCTTATGATAGGGCCACCCGGGTGTGGGAAAAGCATGTTGGCTGAGCGATTGGCGACATTACTGCCGCCGTTGTCGTCGGCGCAGATGCTTGAGGTGCTCCGAATCCACAGCGTAGCCGGCCAGCACACGGAGTCGGTGCTGGGAGGATCGCGTCCATTCCGCACACCACACTATGTTGTAAGCGATGCTGGGCTTATCGGTGGAGGTAGTGGACCGAGACCGGGAGAGGTGAGCCTGGCGCACCGCGGGGTTCTTTTTCTTGATGAATTCCCGGAGTTTCGGCGCAGTGCTGTTGAGGCGCTCCGGTCGCCGATGGAAACCGGATGGGTGCAGATCGCGCGAGCGAAAGCTTCAGTGGTGTATCCTGCCCGTTTTCAACTGATTGCTGCTATGAACCCCTGTCCATGCGGTCGATTCGGTTCGGATGTGGGAGTGTGTCGGTGTTCGCACCATGCTGTGCGGGATTACCTCGCAAAACTGTCCCAGCCGATCCTTGACCGAATTGATCTGCATGTAGAGCTTGAGGCGGTCAAGGTCGATGATCTGGTGTGGGCACGGCGCGGCATTTCCCAGAGTAGTGAGCAGATGTACGCCGCGGTCGTTTCGGCGCAAGCGCGTCAGGTAGAGAGGCAGGGAGTCTTAAACAGCGAGCTATCTGACGGAGAGCTTCACAGCCGTATTTCGGTGAGTGATGGTGCGCGGCGCCTGTTGAGTGAGGCTATTAGGCGAATCGGCATCAGTGCTCGAGGATATAGTCGGGTTTTGCGAGTTGCGAGTACGATCGCTGATCTAGCAGGGGCAGATTCGGTCACGGAGGAGGTGGTCGCGGAAGCGGTATCGTATCGCTCGCTCGATCGCCTCTCGAATATTGTACACGGGGCAGGTGCGTATATTCGGACTCGTGAGGTGTAAATCGTAATGGGCGTGGAGAAGAGGGGCTCGGGGGCGACCTGCGAGTCTCGTGGTCTTATCGGAATGTGTTCCTACCTCACCGTGTTCCTACCTCACCGTGTTCCTACCTCACCGTGTTCCTACCTCACCGTGTTCCTACCTCACTGTGGTCTCGATCCGCGGTGGGGTCTTCATGGCTATTTCGCGGAAGTGAACAGCCTTCTTACCAACTGAGTTCTGAACGATCTCCGAGATGATTACTTTTGACGCTGTAATCTCAACGACCTGCCCGCCTCGGTTGCCGATGCGTGCTCCACGCTTCAGGATGAAGCTGCGGCCCTGTTGCGTTTGAACAGCCGCGGCGTACGTGCCTTTCGGGTCTTTGATAACGGCCGCCAGTCGGAGATCGGAGATGTCGATCTGAGTAAGAGGGATGGTCTCATCGAATGAGCGATCCTTGTTGATCGAATAATAGGGGACGAACGGGTCTCTTTCCTCGAGTTTCGAGGGCGCACTTTGCTCCGAGGGAATGGATTTTTTGATAATCTCGTTGCGCTCAAGTGGGGCGACGATAGCGGCTCTGTCGATAGATGCTCGGTCCCGCGAGGAGCTATCGGTTGTGGGAGCTTCAATTGCCTGCGGGAGCTGTTGTGGCTTTGCGGACTCAACGCGTGGTTCCGCGGCAGGTTGAGAAGGGGAGGTCTGCGCGAGGGCGATCTGGTACCCGGCCTTGTGCAGGATAGTGAGGCCTAGCTGGCCCATACACGCGATTGCTAAGAGCGAAGCAAGCGTCTGTCTCATATCGAGTCTCCTTATGCCCATCGTGTATCTCGTCTATCGATGGACGATTCAAGCTCTAACTGCGCCGAGTGGATTTCATGGCTGTATCGATGGGAGTTCCAACCATGAGTCGCCGTATCTTTAGATGAGCGAGTACGCGAATTGGGAGGATCTAGTTTGTCGATTTCTTGCTGATGAACGGGGGAAGAATGAATCGAGATGATGGGGAAGGCGCTCGGTAGGTCTCGGGGGTGGTCCCCCGAAACTGACCTAACGTACTGAAAAGAATCGGGGTGAGAGGATTTGAACCTCCGACCCCTAGTTCCCAAAACTAGTGCTCTAGCCGGGCTGAGCTACACCCCGATATGTCTGTTTTCAGTTCGGGGAGAGTAGCGGGTTTAGCGAGTAGAATCAAGCGCTTCCAGAAGACTATGGCTGGCATCCATACAATGGTGCTATAGCCCCTGTATGGGAGTGCGAAAATGACAAAACTGGTGACAATTCGAGATATTAGCGAAGATAAGGTGGCTCTTGGCCAACACGAATTAGGCGGGTGGATTAAAACACACCGACAATCGAAACGGGTTTCTTTTATAGAATTATCGGATGGCACCTCGGTCTCTGGCCTTCAGCTGGTGCTGGACCCGGCCCTTCCGGGCTATGCCGAGCATGTCGCAAAGTTTCAAACTGGGGCCTCTATTCGAGCTTCGGGCGAATTGGTGCTTTCGCCGGGTAAGGGACAGAAATATGAGTTCCAGGTCAAGGCTATCGAATTGATCGGCGAAGCCGACCCCGAGCAGTTCCCGCTACAGAAGAAGCATCACTCTCTTGAGTTCTTGAGAGAGGTGCTGCATCTCCGCCCTCGTACGAATACGATGGGAGCTGTGTTGCGGGTACGCTCAGCTGCAGCGTTCGCGGTGCACAAATTTTTTCAAGAGCGCGGCTTTTTCTACCTGAATACTCCAATCATCAGCACATCTGATTGCGAAGGAGCGGGGGAGATGTTTCATGTCTCGACGCTCGATCCCGAAAATCCGCCGCGAGTGAATGGTCGGATCGACTACTCGCAGGATTTCTTCAAGGAGCCCGCAAGTCTCACCGTTTCCGGTCAGTTGGAGGGTGAGGTGTGTGCGATGGGACTCTCAAAGATATACACCTTTGGTCCGACCTTTCGGGCGGAAAATTCGAACACGACTCGGCACCTCGCTGAGTTTTGGATGATCGAACCAGAGATGGCATTTTACGAGTTAGATGATAACGCACAGCTGGCACAAGAGTTTGTGCAGTACGTGATTAGAGACCTCCTTCACAGCTGCACAAAAGAGATTGAGTTTTTAGCCTCTCAGGAATGGGTGCAGCCCGGGCATGTCGAGAATTTGCAGAACGTGTGCGAGTCGAAGTTTGCTCGACTTGATTATACTGAGGCCATCTCGATTCTTGAGAAAAGTGGGAAGAGCTTTGAGTTTCCTGTTTCGTGGGGCATTGACCTGCAGTCAGAGCATGAGCGCTATCTTACTGATGAGCACGTTAAGGGGCCTGTCACCGTAGTCAATTATCCCAAGGACATTAAGGCGTTCTACATGCGACTCAACGAGGACGGGAAAACGGTGCGAGCGATGGATGTGCTCGTTCCTCGGTTAGGCGAGATCGTTGGCGGTTCTCAGCGTGAGGAACGCTATGATGTGTTACTCTCCAAGATTCGTGCGATGGGACTCGATGAAGCTTCGTATTGGTGGTACCTCGACCTTAGAAAGTTCGGAACGGTGCCGCATGCAGGTTTTGGTTTGGGGTTCGAGCGGCTTTTGATGTATGTGACCGGAATGCAGAATATACGCGATGTAATCGCGTTTCCGCGATTCCCGGGTTTTGCGAAGTTTTAGGGGCTTTCTGCCAGAGTTTCGCGTGTATTTGGCTGGGTCGCCTCGGGTAGCTGCGGTATACTAAATATATACGGGAGTCGGCCCACCGTGACTCGGTGTGGAGTGGGCGGAGGTAGACGTTGGCGTAGATGCTAACGGAAGAGGTTGTAGGTGCTATGAATTCGAAGGCGTTAATCGATCTGACCGAGCAGTACTCTGCGCATAACTATGCGCCGCTTGAGGTCGTGCTGAGAAGTGGGGATGGAGCATGGGTCGAGGATGTCGATGGGAAGCGTTACCTTGATTTCTTAGCCGCGTATAGCGCGCTTAATTTCGGACACCGGAATCCACGTCTTCTCAAGGTTGCTCATCAGCAGTTGGAGACACTCACGCTCACGAGTCGGGCTTTTTTTTCGGAAGCGTTTGCCCTTGCGTGCCGGGATCTCGCCCTTCTCTGTGGCAAAGACAAGGTGCTCTTCATGAACTCGGGTGCAGAGGCGGTTGAGACGGCCGTAAAAGCGGTTCGTAAGTGGGGCTATGAGGTAAAAGGTATCCCGCATGATCGGGCTGAGATAGTTGTGTGTCGAGATAACTTTCACGGTCGAACCACGACGATTGTGGGCTTCAGCACATCGGATGAGAGTCGTGCCGGCTTCGGGCCGTTTGCATCCGGCTTTCGGGTTGTTGACCACGGAGACGCAGCCGCTCTGGAAGCTGCGATTACGGAGAACACAGCGGGAGTTATCTTCGAGCCGATTCAGGGTGAGGCGGGAATTATTATCCCACCGGTTGGATATGTGGCTGCAGTGCGCGAGATCTGCACTCGACGAAATGTATTGATGGTAGCCGATGAGATTCAGAGTGGACTGTGCCGAACGGGCAGAGTATTCGCATGTGATCACGAGAATGTACAACCAGACATGTACATTCTGGCCAAGTCGCTCGGTGGTGGAATTGTGCCGGTTTCTGCGATAGCGGCCAACGACGAAATTATGAATGTCTTCACCCCAGGCACCCATGGAAGCACCTTCGGTGGAAACCCGTTAGCCAGCGCCATCGTGCGGGAGGTTGTTGCGCTTATACGCGAGGAAAAGCCCGAGGATCGCTCCGCTGAGCTCGGAGCCTATGGCATGGAGCGTCTCAAGGGGATGAAGCTCGGTGTGGTCACGGAGATCCGTGGAAGTGGCCTCTGGTTCGGCATTGATATTGATCCGGCTGCAGGGAAAGCGAAAGATTTCTGTAAGAAGCTCAAATACGAGGGCGTTCTGTGTAAGGATACTCGGCAGCAAACGATACGAATCGCACCGCCGCTGACCATCTCCAAAGCGGATCTCGACGTTGGCCTTGAGCGGATATCGAAGGTGCTCGCTTAGGCAAGGGGAGATCTCCCTTTGCGTGTCAGTTTGTGTGGCTCTCCCTCCGAGTACAAAGCAAATAGGAGCCGGTATCTCTTGGAGCCGCAAGGTGTTCGAGTGCAAGCACAGCGGTCGGGAGGCTCCTGATGGGGCCATCCGGCGACGATCCCTGTAGCGAATCAAAGTAAATATGGTAGAACCGTGACGCTATGAGTCGTCCGCTACTCTCAATCATTGTGGTCTTTTACAACATGGCCCGCGAGGCGCCGCGAACGCTCTACACGTTGTCCCCGGTATATCAGCGTGGCGTTGACGCTTCCGACTATGAGGTGCTGGCGATTGATCACGGTTCCAATGAGCCGCTGGACCCCGAGCTTGTACATGCGTTTGGGGATACGTTCCGGCTATTCAGATATCAAGGTGCTCATTCTCCCGCGCGGGCGATCAATGAAGTTGCTCGCCATGCGCATGGCGAGTTCGTCATGGTCTGTATCGACGGCGCTCGTATGCTGAGCCCCGGCCTTGTGCGATGGGCACTCGCTGGAATGAGGGGATTCCACAATCCAGTAGTAGCCACACTTGCCTGGCACCTGGGAGCTAAGGTGCAAAACCTCTCCGTCTCAGAGGGATATAATCAAAGGGTGGAGGATGCGCTGCTTGCGAGCGTTGATTGGAAAGGGGATGGATATGAACTGTTTCGGATCTCGTGTCTTGCCAACTCGAGTCGCGGAGGATGGTTTCGGCCCCTCTGGGAGAGTAATGCCGTGTGTGTGCGACGGGAAGCGTTTGAGAGTCTTGGGGGATTCGATGAGCGATTCACAACACCCGGTGGCGGTTTCGTAAACCTTGATTTCTTCAAGCGTGCTTGTGAGCAGCTAGGGCAGCTGGTTCTTCTAACTGGGGAAGGAACGTTTCACCAATTTCATGGTGGGGTCGCGACGAATACGCCGATGGAACACCACCCGCTTCGATCGTTTGAGGTCGAATACATGGCGTTGAATGGAAGGTCGTTCACTCCACCGACCGTCGAGCCGTGCCTACTAGGGAGTGTGCCTGTTCAATGTGCCCCGTTCTGGCGAGAGGCTGTGGCGTTGCATCCGGGATTGGAGTCAAAACAGTCGTCAGGGAAGGAAGTCGCGTCTACGAGCCGACGGCGGTTCGTTAGTGCTTTAGCATCTCGACTACGTCGCGCGCTTTCGATGTAAATATTCGCAGTGGTGCAGTAACGCGCCAGCTCTTGCTCTGCTCCATCGCTTGAATTCGTGTTCGCTCGTGTTGCAGCTCCATCTGAACGAGAGCAGTCTGACGCTGTATTTCAGAGAGTTGCTCCTCTTCCTTCATTGGAGTCAACTCCCACGGTCTCGGCGTAAAGCGGAAGCTTCCGAAAAAGGTAAGTGGTACGTCAGGAAATACGAACTGCTTGCCGCGAAGTCGGATGTACTCTTGGTGTAGCATTTCGTATTTCTCGCGGGAGCCCTGGTTGGTCATCACGCCGCCATGCACCTGATGGAATGTTGCCTCTCCCAAGAGAGTCACCGGAGTAACATCTGGAAGTTCGCAAGCCCGCTCCCATGTATCGAGATTTACCAGGCCACCGCCCACCTCCTGGAACTGCTCATCGTATCCACCGAGCTCCGCCCACAAGGTGCGTGACATAAAGAGTCCATTGCTCTCTGCGATATTGTTAAACCACGTTGGGCCTGAGCCCTCATCAAATATTGAGATGTCGAAGAGTCCATAGCCGTTGTGTTTCCAATTAATTCGCTCAAGGAGTGCGTCTTCAACGTGGCGGTCGTAGCCCTCCCGGATACTGTCCCGCTGGCGCTTCGGTCCGAGATAGCGACCTCGACTCGCTACTACCGCGCGGGGATAGAGCGATAAAGCTGAACGCGCACGCTCAAGAAGCCCCGGAGAAGCGATTCGAGCCCCGTCGATAAAGACCCCAACGTATTTTCCGGTCGACGCATTAAGGCCGATCTTGATCGCCCGGACCGGTGAGCGGTGAGGCGTGTCAACAGATAGCACGGTGACCTGGGCGCCCCAGGCTCGGAGCGCGTTGCAATCAGGGAGCTGCGAGGAGCCATTGTCGACGACGATAATTTCGTATTCGTCGCCTGAAATGCCTCTCTGAAAAATCGGGGAGAGGGAGAAGATGGTTTTCGGGAGCTCTCGCTCGATGTTCCAGCTTACGACAACTACGGAGATACGTGGCTTCATGCGAGACTCGCTATCTGACGGGGTAGGCTATCGTTGTACAGCGCCTTGATAGGCGCGATGGACCGTGGTGCTGGGTTGTTCTGCCATGCAGCGCGGACTGCTTTCAATACCTGATCGATAATCGGGTCCGCCGGATGTAGGGCAGTCTTTCGGGTTAGGAATTCTGATGATGGGTCTTTGGGTTTCATCCAGTAATACAGCACAACATCGAAGAGATCCCAAAGGGTGCGATTCTTCGGGTCGGCTCCGAGGATGAGTAGGGTTCCGGTGGGACTTGTGTCAATTGGTAGCAGCAGTAAATCTGGCCGATGATTACGAAGGATCTCCACGATCTTCCAAACGTCTCCGGTCCAATACTGGGTGTCTCTTTCCCGCCGCGCCTGTCGCGGATGGTTCGGCAGAATGTCATCGAGCATAATGACGGTGCCAGGATGGCAGATCCCCTCGATGTTCATGAAGTCCTTGAGGACATTTTCAATTCGGTGCATGCCATCGATATACACGAGGTCGACCTTGCCACGCAGGGATTCGTGTTGTTTTTCGAAGAAGAACTCATCACTTGACGTCTGTACTATCTTCTCCCGAAGTGGGTGATCAACCGGCACCTGAGGATCAGGATCGATGCCGATAGCGGGGCATTTCGCCATTCGTAGGCTCGCCCCCATAAATACGCCGATCTCCAGGTACTGTCGCGGCTGCAACATGTCGTGAACACGTTGAATAAACGAGTGGGTTGTTTCGGGGCCCTGAATCGCTTCAACCTTGGGATCTGGGTCTCGAGCCCACTCCTTCTGGAGCTGTTTTTTCGTGAGCGGAATTACCGGTGCGCTCTTTGTCGGTGTAGGAGACCACCCTTTCGAGCGAAAAACTCCCACCATGTCCCGGTACGGTCCATGGTCATCTCGCCAGCTATCAATCAGTTGTACATCGGCATACTTGGCTAATGCTTGGTAGCTATCCGGCAGGAACCGATAGCAGTCCACTGGAAAGCGGTGAATTTCACCGGCGGAAGGGGCGATCAGAAACAACACTCCGTCGGCCTTGCAGACACGAACCATCTCTTTGAATAGCAACCAAAAGTGCTCGCAGTGTTCAATCGTCTGCCCGGATATGACCACATCGAAGGTCTGGTCCGAGAAGGGAAGTGTATAGGGATCGTTTTGCGTTATGCTTGGGCCCGAATCTTCAGCCATGTCCGTTGCCGAATATTCGCAGTTGAGGCACTCAAACGATTGTCGATATGAACCATTGATGTCTGCCCCGCCGACATCGAGAACTCGCAGTGGTGTGCGATTTGCAAGGGTGAAATCGCCGAGAATGTGCCGTTTGATGCACATTGACATGTTATCGAGCGACGAAACGTGCATCTGAAATATTCCTCTATGGGGTGGTTCGCTATCGGCCGCAACCATATCAGCATTCAATTGGGGGATAAATGGTTTTGCTGCGCCCGGATGGGGCTTTTCGACTGCTGTCCCGCTCGGGAAGTGAGGCATGGCGACATTCGGCCCGTCTTGGGATAGTATCCCGTTGTTCTGCTTAGTTGGATGTCATCTCAATGAGTTGTGAGCCCTCTATGACCCCACAAATCCCCCCCCGTCGAATAGCCGTGGTTCTCGGTATGCACCGCTCCGGGACAAGTGTCATGACAAGGGCCTTGGAGTTAATGGGTGCTGGGTTTGGCGATAACCTGTTGCCACCTGTGCCCGGGGTGAACCCGAAGGGCTTCTTTGAGGATATGCAGATCATATATCTCAACGACCGACTCCTTGAGACGGTGAACGCCGATTGGCTCAACTCGTGCGATACTTCGGCAATCGATTGGCCGACACTCATCCAGGGAGAGTGGGGAGATGTTGCGCGACGATATCTTGAAACACAGATGTCATGCCACCCGTTGTATTGTTTCAAGGACCCACGAACTGCACGCACCCTTCCATTTTGGAAGGCGATTTTTGCGCAGCTCAACGTAGATCCGATCTTTGTCATCGCCCACCGCAATCCCATGAGTATCGCTGCGTCTCTCGAGAACCGAGATAAAATTCCTCCGTTGAAGAGTTATTGGCTCTGGATAGAGCATCATCTCGCGGCGTTGCAAGAAACGGAGGGATTTCCGCGTCTCGTAGTCGGCTATGAGCGTATGTTGGCGGATCCAAAAAGAGAGGTCTATCGTATAGCGCGCCTCTTCGGCGTTGGAACACCGAGTCCCGAGATGATGGAGGAATTTGAGCGAGGTTTTCTCGATGAAAGCCTGGCTCATTCAAGTTTAGAAGAAGTGCCAGTGCTTGATGATGAGGCCCCGGCCGTTGCGCAAAAGCTCTATGTGCTTTCTCATCGACTTGCTCGCGATGAGATCTCTATTGATAGCGACGAATTAAAGGACGCGATCGTTTCGATCCGCGAGGACCTTGCGGCGAGAGGTGATCTGATTGCGATTATGCATCATCAGGATCAGGAGCTGTACCAGCTCCATCGGTTGGCTCGCGAAGGGTTGCAGCACTCCCAAGAGCATGCTCAGTTACGACATCAGGTTGCGGCGCTGACGGCACAATTGCGAGCGGTTTCCGACTCCCCGTTGTGGAGAGTAACTGAGCCGCTGCGCAAGCTTAAGCGGATACTTCGACAATCGAACGTTGCTTAACTTCCTGTAGCACGTCTTGGTATATTGAGCGCAGCTCCGCCGCTTGATCTTCAAAGTAGGTGATATCGATGGGGCTAAACGAGATCTCGGCACCTAACGGCATGGCCTCGAAGTGGCACTGAACCTCGCTTATCGCCGCTTGTAACGCGGTCCCATCATCGTCGAAGGGGATGATGGTTCCGTTGATGCCTGGTTGTATATCTTCGATAACTCCGCCGGCATCGGTTGCAATCACCCACACGTTCCGAGCGATAGCCTCACGAACTGTGAGTCCGAAGCTCTCCTTCCAGCGGGTGGGGAAGAGGAGCACGTCAATCCCATCAAAAAACTCGTCTATCGAGTCCTGCGTATAGGCACCGACTACCTCAAAGGACGGAATTCCCTCAAAAAAATCGTCCTGAAACGACCGGTACCCGAGGTTAAGGGTGTTGTCGACTATCACGAGTTTCAGATCTTCACACGCGAGTGAGCGAAATGCATTTTGTACAAGCGTGAGCCCTTTCACGACGTGGTTTCCGCCGACATAACCGAAAGTGAGAGGTCGAGCGCGTTTAACACGCGATGTACTAGTGGGCTTGCGGATCCCGTTCTTGTTTACCTGAAGGATTGTATCCGGGATCCCGTTCCGAGCGTAGAGGCGCCGGAAAAAGTGACTCGGAGTCAGTACTCGATTGGCGCCTTTGAGGCAGTCACGAAGACGAGTAAAACGGCTGACGTGAAATGTCTGTGACTGGCCGCAGGAAGCGCAGAGGCTATGGTTGATCGGGTCTTGTTGGCAATATCGACCTTCGCGTGTGATCATAAACTGCCGAGCGCACAGCCACCAGGCGTCATGTGTTGTCACGACGTACGGAATCCCTCGCTGTTTGCAGACGTCAATGATCCCAACCCCTATGCCTTGGATGCAGTGAATGTGGACGAGATCGGGTCGGACTGCAAGAAGGGTATCCTCGAATGCCTTTATCGTCGCGCGAGTGTCGAAAACTCCCATCGAACGGTCGTCGTTCACCAATCCCATGCCAAAGGACACCGTGTTTTTGGCTTCATAACGTCGCACGCGAAATATGCCTGGTATCTCAGGTGGGAGAGATGTGAATACAAAAACCTCAATTCCTTCCTGCGTGGCTAAGAGTCGGTTTACCTCCTCTGCCACGATCGTCGCTCCGCCGAATGACCGAGGGTGATAGAAGATATTAACGGAAAGGACTCGCGTCGAAGTCGTTTCTGGCGATTGCTTTTGTATCGTGGCTGCTAGCTGGTCTGTTGCGATGTTCTGTAACGCATAACGCTCGCGTACAAGCCGGTGAGCAGCTTCGCCCACCCGTGTTCGCAGTGCAGGATCAATCACGAGCTGCTCAAGAGCGGTGGTCCACTCCTGGTCTGTTTCGCACAGAAAACCGTCGACGCCATGGGTGATGAGGGATCGAAATTCGCGACGTGGAGAGCATACCGAAGGCATCTTGAGCATCGAAGCTTCGATATATTTGATATTGCTCTTGGAGTCATTAAATACAAAAGGTTCGAGGGGAGCTAGGCTTATGTCGCATCGAGCCAGTGCCTGAAGATACTCTGCATACGGGCACAAACTCACGCGCTCGATTCGATCATGAAAGATTTCAAGACACGGTGGAAGCGTTAGTGTTCCTATGAGCGTTAGTCGTACCTGGTGATATCGCCTCATGATATCCGCTAAAGCGGGAGCCGCCTGTTCGAAATCAACATCGTGCGTATCGGTGCCGGAACCGTAGCCGATTCTTACATAGTGAGCATTTTCTCCGGGCTGCTCTGTCCTAAGCATCTCCTCTGCGCGTATCGCAAGAGCTGCACGAGCGGTACAGATGGTCTCGTCATCGAGGGCGTTCTCTACGACGAATACCTCTGACATTCCTGCCGACCGCATCTGCTCGGCCAAGGCCTGCGTTGAAGCGATCGCTCCATCGCACCGTTGCATCGCCAGGCGGTAGTTCTCAGCGCCATCGAGAAGTATCTGCTGTAGCTTCGTATCGAGACGCGCAATGGTGCGACTGTGCGCCAGAACCTCACGGTCGAAGATAAGATCGTCGACCTCCCATAAGGTGCGAACCTTAAGCCGGCGGGCTTCATCCATGAGTGCTCTCGTAATGGGGTGAAGCGGCACCCGATAGAATATAACGAGCGAGTGAAAGGAGAGTTCGTGCATTCCGCTAATTCCATCGATCCAGTTTAGCACCGTGGCGTGTATGCCGAGGGCCTTGAAGAGATCTACCTTTTGTTTGACCCGATACTTGGTGCACTGAGCGATACTCAGCTCGGCGATAATAAGGACCCGAGGGCTGAGCACTCGGTCTGCGGGAACAGAGGTCTCCCCGAGGTAGTCGGTTGCGGAAAGCGAGCGGACGCGAGATCGAGTCGAGATGCTTCGCAAGGCTCCCCAGACTCCCGAGAATCCCTCGGCTCTGAACTTACGCAGTGTCTTTGCCAGAGCTGACCGAGGTCCACCCGTCGACTTTAATGCGCCAGGGAGTAGCTTCATGAAGTTGCGCGCGCGCGACACTTGGCGGCGTATCCATGGTAGGGGCGACGAGAACATGGGTAACAGCTCCGAGGATGGCTAGGTCCGGAATATTCGACCGGGGAAGCGATACCGTAGCCAGGCTAACGGGTCAAGGTTTTGATGGGTTAAATCATCGGGAGCAGGCGGGGTGTGTTGTCTGCCGAAAAGGAGCCACGATCTCGTACCGGTATCTTTGCGCGTACGCCTGTGGGTGGCCGAAGCTGATCGTTCTCGCGGTAATTTTACCGAACTATCCTACAGATCTCTGAGCGCCTTCTCGTCGAGGTAGTGTTTCCCGAACTCGTTCGCTAGGAACGTCTTCAGCGGGATCTCCTCAACTTTTTGAAAGCCTTTGCGTTGGCCGAGTGCGCCAGTAAGCATGAGGTCGACGGCGCCACAGATGCCCGCCGCAGTAGTTATCTGAATGGCTCCAAAGTGAACCCCCGCGACTGATTGGTTGTACACCGTGCTGGCGTAGGTTTTCTGAACACTTTTGCCACGTATGGAGCCGGTAGCCTCCACGAGAATGATGCATTTATCCTGCGTGGTTGTTGGCAGGCTCCGCTCGAGTATGTCTTTTAACTGATCGCGGTGATCAGTAAACCGCAGTTCATGGAGCAGAAAGGACATCAGGTCTCGGTGCCCGGAATACCGAATTGTTTTATAGCCGAGTTGCCGTACCTTGCCGTGCAGGGAGTGGCAG